>NZ_JBFUKX010000044.1:0-57969 GCF_056400605.1 Mucilaginibacter sp. P5_A4
CTCAACAACAGTCATTTCGGTACGACCGGCTGATAAACGTACCACCGTTTTTGGCATAATAATGCGGGTAGTAGCTATCATCCTCACCATTTCCCAAACAGATACCCTTGGCTGATCGGCTAACGGCGTACCTGCTACAGGTACTAAAGCATTGATTGGCACGGATTCGGGATGCTTTGGCAGGTTCGACAAAGTTTTCAGCATGGAGATCCGGTCTTCTACTGTTTCTCCTAAGCCGATAATGCCGCCACTACAAACCGAAATTTTTGCTTTGCGTACATGCTTCAATGTTTCAAGGCGCTCATCATAGGTACGGGTTGTTATAATACGCTTGTAATCCTCTTCAGATGTATCAAGGTTATGATTGTAGGCATACAAGCCTGCATCTGCCAAACGTTGAGCCTGGCTCTCGGTAAGCATACCCAGTGTACAGCAAACTTCCATATCAAGGCTATTAACGGCTTTCACCATATCTATTACCTTGTCAAAATCGCGGTTATCACGTACCTCGCGCCATGCGGCACCCATGCAAAGCCTTGATGCGCCACCTGCCTTTGCCTTTTCGGCTGCGGCAATAACTTCATCTTTGGGCATGATGGCGTGTACATTAACACCTGTATTGTAACGTGCAGCCTGGGGGCAATAAGCGCAATCCTCAGAACAACCACCAGTTTTGATAGAGATAAGTGAACTGATCTGTACCTCGGCGTAATCAGTATTTTCACGGTGTATAGTTGCCGCCTTGTAAACAAGATCAAGCAACGGGGTGTTGTATATTTCTGCTATTTGCTCTTTTGTCCAATCGTATCTTACTTCAGTCATAGTCTCAATTTTGATGGTTCAAATTTATAATAAAAGCTTGATTGGAAAATTAATGATGTAATAAAAGCTTAGTAGCTAGGTAAAGTGGCAGCAAAAAACCCGCGCAATCTGTAAACGTAGTTATAATAATAGATGACGCAACTGCTGGATCGACCCCTATCCTCTTCAATACAAGCGGAATAGACGCACCAGTGATGCCTGCAATAATTAAATTACCTGTCATTGCTAAAAACAAAACCAGGCCCAACATTGGGTTGGCATCATAAAATAAGGCAATACAAAATACTACCAAACCATTGGCCGCACCGTTGAGCATACCAACTAAAAACTCTTTAATAACTGTATTGTATGCCTGGCTATCGGTAAGGTTGCTTAGCGATATACGCCTAACCGTTACTGCAAGAGCCTGCGTGGCAGCGTTGCCTCCCATACCTGCTATAATAGTCATGTATGCTGCTATTCCCTTTACCTGGGAAACAGTATCATCAAAATGACGGATTACAGATGCTGCTAAATACGCTGTAGCTAAGTTTATCACCAACCATGGCAGGCGGCTTTTTACAGCATCTTTCCAGTTACCGCTTAGTTCCTCATCTTCAGATACACCAGAGATCTTTAATAAATCCTCGGTATTTTCCTGCTCCATTACGTCGATGATATCATCAACTGTAACCCTGCCAAGCAACTTCATGTTATCATCAACTACGGGGATCGTGGTTAAATTGTACTGGGATATTAAGCGCGCCACTTCCTCCTGGTCAAGATCGGCCTTTACGTAAACAGGGTCGCGTTTTACCAGGGCTTTCACTTTTACATCGGCGTGAGCCTTAATTACATCTTTTATGGATAATATTCCTTTCAGGATATCAAAATCGTCGACAACATAAATGGTGTAAAACTCTTCCATTTCTTCAGATTGACGGATGATCTCGTCCAACGCCGTCTTTTTATCAAGATTGATGTTCACCTTAATAATATCGGAGTTCATCAAACCACCCGCCGTATCCTCGTCATAACTTAACAAGGCCCGAATACTGCTTGCATCTTCCTGGTCAATATCCTTTAATATTTCATGCTGCTGATCCTCGTCGAGCTGTGAAATAATATCGGTGGCATCATCATAGTCCAGTTCCTCTACAATCTCCGATCTTTTCTCGGGATGCAGGTTAATGAGCAGTTCTTCGGGGTGATGCTCCTCGTCCATTTCCGAAATTACTTCTGAGGCAACGTCGGTTGGCAGGATATTGATAATGCGTTCTTTCGCTTCCTGTGGAAGCTGTTCAAAGAGTAAGGCAATCTCCGAAGCGTGGTAGTCCTGCAAAACAACCTCTAAATCAGCATCATCGCCTTCAAGGGCGGTTTTAATGCGGAGCAGATCGGTTTTATCTAATTCAAAAGATTGCATACGCGACTAAAATAGTCATTTAAGCCACAAAACAGGAATTAAAAAGCATTAATTGAGCGTTAAAATTAAGGCTGAACTAACAGATTAATAATAACATTAACGTGACTATTAAATGTGTATCGATTTGTGTGTTCCGGTACAAAAGTAAGGATTTGTCGTTTTTTTTTAACCATTTCGCATTTTGCCTTGTAATTGTCTTATTATTAGAAACTTAACAGTAAAAATGAAAAAAAGATGTACGACATGAGTTGTCGTACATCTTTTCTTCAGTGTTGATATTTATTCTGAAAAATAGATATATATCCGTTAAAGACTATAATTATACAGGGATTTTAACCCATTTATCTTACTTAATTTACCCAGGGTTTGTTCTACCTGCGTTTTGCGGATGGAAAGCCGTATGCTACAATCATTATCAAATTGCTGCTCAAGTACAACCAGGCTATCGTCCTTAATTATCCGCATTACATCGTTCATTTGCAGGTAATCAAATGTAATGGTATAAACATCGTTTACAGTTTTACGGATAATAACTGCCTGCTTCAGGGCCTCCTCGGTAGCAACCTTATAAGCATTGATCAAACCGGGAACACCTAACAATGTACCACCAAAATAGCGCACAACTACAACCAGTATATTGGTAAGATCCTTAGATAACAGCGTATTTAAAATAGGCCGCCCGGCTGTGCCTGATGGTTCGCCATCATCATTTATCCTGAATACCGACCTATCTATACTTAACCGTGTGGCCCAGCAGTGGTGATTGGCTTTGGGGTGTTCTGCTTTCAGTTTAGCAACAATACCTTTAATCTCAGTTTCTGACCTGATAGGATATGCAARGCCCAGGAATTTACTGCCCCGGTCGCGAAACAGGCTTTCGGTTGGTTTTTCTATAGTTTGGTAAGTATCGTCAAAAAGCATTTTAGAGGCTGTAGGCTGTTAGAGACTGTAGGCTGAAAGTTTAAAACAAAAACGGTTATTGGGACCTTCGTAATGAATATTAAACGTTACAGGTGCAGAAAACCCAGCGTTTGCGGAAAGTAGATGATTACAATAGCCAATACAGCTATTACTATTCCTATTTTATTAAGCAAACTAAGTTTTTCTTTGAATATTAGCATACCAACCAAAGCACCAACAACAATAACACCAATGTTCATTGCCGAAAATACAGATGATGGATTGTTTGCCAGCGCCTTATGGGCCTTTAGGTAAAATAGTATATTACCAAAGTTAAACATACCCAATACCCAGCCAATTAAAATATGCGGCCAGGAAAAACGCATTTTTTTTGTAATAACCTGGTAAAACAATCCAATCAGCGATAATACAAACGCCAGTATAAATATGATAAAGATAGCCGTAGTGAATGGTACATTGTTTACCTTGGTTATCTGTTTTAATAATACATCAATAACCCCAAAACCTAAAAATACAATAAGCAAATAAAACCACGAGCCCTTTTCTATTCTGTTGCCTGCGTTTTTTTGCCAGGGCATTGAACATATAATAGCAATAAAAGCCAGTACAATACCAATTATTTTAACTGTGTTTGATGCCTCGCCAAATAAAAAGAATGCTGCAACTATAGGTATAAACAGCGATAAACGTTGTGCCACATCTGTACGCACTATCCCAGCCTTCCGTACCGACGATGCCATAATTACAAAAATCAATGGAAATAATATCCCAAGCGCCACGTAATTGTAAATTGGAGTCTCCTGCAGGTTTGATAGAGATGGTTTAAAAAATATCCCGGTAAGCAGTATGGCCATTGAGTAATTCCAGGTGATTGCCTGGAAAACATCAATATGATAACGCCTGGCCAGCTTTAGCATAACCGACACAATAACACTGCAACAGATACTTAAAAAAACGTATAGCATTTTATATAATTGGCTTGTTATGTGAGAACAAGAGTCAAGATATTAGAGTCAAGAATCAAGATTAAAAATACAGCCAACTTATTTTAGTGGATCTCTTTTATCATATGCTACTACTTTCTTGACTCTTGGTTCTTGACTCCTGATTCTTAACCCTTAATTTTCATTTGTTGTATAACACTTGCAGGCGGTCGGCCCCAATAAAAGATTCGCCCGCAATTATACCTGTTATTTGTGGTGATTTTATGCCTTTTGCTAAAACAGTTTTCCCTGTGAAAATACGGGCCTCGTCCCATAAACCGGCTTCCATGAATGTTTGGAGGGTATGTGCGCCTCCTTCAATAATAACTGATTGAATATCCTGCAGGTATAACTGGTACAAAATATACTGGGGCACATAGCGTTCAAAATCCTCCAGGGCAATATATTTGTTTTTGCCGTCAACATTAAATTCAATTTCGTTAAAAATCAGTGTTTCAACAGATTGATCAAATACCTTCAAGTGTTTGTTTAACTCCAGCCGCCTATCGATAACCACCCGTTTGGGCGATCGGCCTTCCCAATAGCGTACGTTCAATTGTGGGTTATCAATGGCAACGGTATTCTTTCCCACCAATATAGCATCTTCTTCGCTGCGCCATTTATGTACCAGCTTACGCGATTCGGTACCGGTTATCCAAAGCTGGCTGCCATCATCCGGAGCAAAAAAGCCATCGGCGGTTTGCGCCCATTTCAGGATGATGTATGGCCTGTGTTTTTGCACCTTGGTAAAAAAGCGGCGGTTTAGCCACTGGCATTCCGCTTCCAGCACCCCTCTGATCACGTTAATACCGGCAGCTGTTAGCTTTTCAATTCCCTTCCCATCAACCTGCGCAAAAGGATCGCGCGTGCCAACAACAACTAAGGGGATCTGGTGCTTAATGATCAAATCGGCGCAGGGCGGCGTTTTACCATAATGCGCGCATGGCTCCAAAGAAACATATATTACCGATTGCTTTAGCAATTCAGTTGAATTATCAAACCTGCCGGTAACCTGGGCAATAGCATTTACTTCGGCATGGGCTTCGCCATATTTCTGGTGATACCCCTCGCCTATTATTTTACCATCATGAACAACAACGGCGCCCACCATCGGGTTCGGACTAACCTGCCCGGCACCAAGTTCGGCAAGTTCCAGGCAGCGCTGCATAAATATTTCATGTTGAACCATGCAGCAAAAGTAGCTTTTATGTTACTTTGTTGTATGATTACTATCCAGGATGTTTTTGAAGATTACAAACGGCTGAACAATATTTACGCCATTAATGAAACAGAAGCAATTAGTTTATTGTGTATCAGTGAGATAACTAACTTATCAAAAGCATCTGTTAAAGCATTTCCTGAAAGGGAAATAACCATAGAACAATCTGAAAAGTTAAAACAGATCCTCGCCGAATTACTGACAGGTAAACCCATTCAATATATTTTAGGTGTTACCGAGTTTTACGGCTTGCCGTTTAAGGTAAACCCTTCCGTACTGATTCCCCGGCCTGAAACCGAAGAATTGGTGGAGTGGATTTTGGGAGAAAGGCAAAAAGTGAAAGGTAAAAAGTTTTCCGGACGCATTATCGACATAGGTACCGGTAGTGGATGTATCGCTATCACTTTGAAAAAGAATTTACCTGGTGCTGTTGTTTTTGCAATAGACATATCTGAGGACGCGTTAAGAACTGCCGAGGATAATGCAGAACTTAATGAAACAGAAGTTCATTTCTTAAACCTGGATATACTCACTTTTTTACCTGATAACACCATTCCAAAGTCGGATATCATTGTGAGCAATCCGCCCTACGTTACTATTGTTGATAAAAAGCAGATGCATACCAATGTAACCGATTTTGAGCCGCATACTGCCCTGTTTGTACCAGAAAATGATCCACTGCTATTTTACAGAGCTATAGCCGATTTTGCTTTGGTTAATTTAATGCCAGGCGGGTACCTGTTTTTCGAGATCAACGAAAGCTTTGGTGAGGAAACAGTAGAATTATTGCGGGATAAGGGCTTTGTAAACATAGAGTTAAGGAAGGATATGAGCGGCAGGGACAGAATGGTGAAAGCGGTTGCCAATTCATGACCGGGGATGAAACTGGCTGATTGTGCTCTTCAGATACTCCCTGTCTAAATGTGTATAGATCTCGGTTGTGGTGATACTTTCATGGCCCAGCATTTCCTGCACGGCACGTAAATCAGCACCGCCTTCAACAAGGTGAGTGGCAAAGGAGTGACGGAAGGTGTGCGGACTTATCGTTTTTTTTAACCCCACAATCTCTGCAAGATCTTTGATCATTAAAAATATAAGCTGGCGGCTTAGCCTTGATCCTCTCCTGTTTAAAAACACGATGTCCTCCTCTCCTTTTTTTATTGGAGTATGTACACGAACATTTTCAATCCATATTTTAAGGGCTTTGATGGCCTCGGCGCCAATAGGTACCAGGCGTTCTTTATTGCCCTTACCGGTTACCTTTATAAATTCAATATCAAGGTATAGGTTTGATAGTTTAAGCTCTGTAAGCTCAGATACCCGCAGGCCACTGCCATAAAGTGTTTCTAATATGGCTTTGTTACGCGTGCCTTCGGGTTTGGAAAGATCAATAGCGGCAATTATTTTATTGATATCCTGGTAGCTCAGCGTATCTGGCAGTTTGCGCTGTATTTTGGGTGATTCCAATAATTCCGACGGGTCATTTTTTATAATATCCTCCATCAGCATGTACTTATAAAAAGCCTTAATGCCCGATAGTATCCGGGCCTGCGAAGACGGAATCATTCCCAGCTCATTAACCCAGTTAATAAACTGGCGCAGATCATTTAAAGTAATAGCTTCTGGCTTTAGCTTAATTGTTTGTGCATCAGCAAATTGATACAGCTTTTCTATATCCCTGCTATAAGCTTCAACAGAGTTATCAGCAAGCGATTTCTCTAATTTTAAATAAGCCTGGAAACCTTTTATTGCCGAACGCCAATCCAATTGATTTTAC
Organism: Mucilaginibacter sp. P5_A4; assembly: GCF_056400605.1. Lineage (NCBI taxonomy): Bacteria > Pseudomonadati > Bacteroidota > Sphingobacteriia > Sphingobacteriales > Sphingobacteriaceae > Mucilaginibacter > Mucilaginibacter sp. P5_A4. The sequence goes on from NZ_JBFUKX010000044.1 coordinate 7,128, forward strand.
TTTTAATGTTTTATAGTTAAGTTTGAACCAATGAAGATACAAATTATTAACGGCCCCAATTTAAATCTGCTTGGTGTACGCGAAAAATCAATCTACGGTAACACCAATTTTGAAAGCTACCTTGAAGAGCTGCGCTCACGATACGCAAACATCACCATTAATTATTACCAAAGTAATGTTGAAGGCGAAATTATAAACAAGTTGCACGAAATTGGTTTCGAATACGATGGCATAGTAATAAATGCCGGCGCTTATACCCACACATCCATTGCTATCGCCGATGCTATAGCGGCCATCAACACGCCTGTTATCGAGGTGCATATCTCTAACGTTTATAAGCGTGAGGAGTTTAGGCATCATTCCATGTTAGCTGCAAGTTGCAAAGGTGTTATTGCCGGTTTTGGTATGGATTCATATAGGTTGGGAATTGAAAATTTTGTTGGTTAAAAATAAAGGCAGGAAATAAAGCCAGGAAGTAATAGATAAAAAATAAAAAAGCAGACCGTCACGGGTAGTAAAATCCGAGAACTCTGAAGATGGAATGACGTTTTAAAAGATTTGTCATCCTGAACGGAGTGAAGGATCTATTATTCGCCATGCTTCTTCGCCCTGTACAGTGTGCAAATAGATCCTTCACTCCGTTCAGGATGACAAAAAAGGTTTTTTTTTGCAAACACGTCATCGGTAGGTAAGAAGCAATGGCGCTCTGTTTTTTTATTTTTAGACAACCTCTTACATCTTTTATCTTTTTTTAAAACGTTTTCAGGTATATTGTGTTAACACATTGCTTTCAGCCTATCTTTTACGATGCATAAATTATCTAAGGTTACCGCTTTTATCTTATTATTCATCACGCTTTTTTCTTGTGCCGATGTGCTGGCGCAAACAAAAAAGAAAAAGCAGCGATCAGTAAGGGATTCCCTCCGCGCTGCCATCCTGTCGCGGGATTCGCTGATGCGGTCACTCAAAAAATCAGACACATCGGTAAATAACCTTTTACAAAAGGTGGAGTATTATACTTCGTCTTTTAACCAGATCAAAACCAATCTTTCTAAAGAATTGGATACGATAGAAATCAGCCAGAAGCTGCCTTCTTTTGAAAGACGGATTGGCCTGATTAAATCATTAATAGACAACGATAAATCAAGTACCCTGCGCTATTTGTATGCTATCCGCGATGTTTTAACCCGGAGTGACGATCAATTAGACTTGTGGCAGGATCAACTGGCCGACATTAATACCAAACTGGTTCAAAACCAAACCGACCTTAATGCCATATCGAAAGATAGTGTGTTAAAGATTCTGCCGTCTGACAGTTCATTGGCTACTACCTATCTTATCCAAAAAATAGCTATAGATAGCAAATACCACAGGCTGGATACAGTTAACAAAAAGTTGATGGTAAAAATAGGTCTGCTTCAAAATCGTGCATCCGCCGTCTATATCGGTGTGCTCGATCTGAAAGACCAGATAGACCTGAAGATCAGAAATTTCAGTATCCGCGCTTTATCTGCAGAATACAGCAATATATGGGAGATGAAGGCCGATGAGGGTACTGATTTTGGTGACGCGGTTTCAAAATCAGCAACCATGAACTCCAAATTGTTGAACTTTTTCATTGGTCGCGATATATTGATCCACCTGGCTGGGTGTTTATTATTAATAGGCTTTGTACTCTGGGTTTATACCAGCCGTAAAAAAATTCTAAAGATAAATGAGGCACCCGGCAATATATTTAGCCAGGCTAATTATGTAGTTAATTACCCCATTGTTTCTTCGGTAATTGTAACATTTACCTTATTACCCAATTTTTATGATCACCCGCCTGTTGTAGTGTTAGAGGTATTTTTCCTGGTACTTATCAGCGGGATATTATACCTGGTGAATAAAGCCTGCCCTAAACCATTTTTCAATTATTTAATGCAGCTTTATGTGTTAACTATACTTTACTGTCTCAGTAATTTATTTGTACAGGTTGCCAATGCCGATAGAGTGGCGGTGCTTATCCTGGGTATAGCATCGGGATATATTAGTATCAGGTTTGTAAATATTGTACGCAAAGCGCCAGGTGATTTTTTACCATATACAGGCCTGGTACTTAAGCTTTTTGTATTGCTGCAGGCATGTTCATTTATCTGTAATGTATTTGGCCGCTTTAGCCTGGCTAAAATAATTGGTGTAACCGCCGTGCATAACCTGTGGCTTGTATTAAGCATGTATTTTGTGGTACAGATACTAATGGAAGCCTTGTTTTTACAATTGGAAGCCAGTAAAAACAACAACAGTATTAGCTCATTTATTGATTTTAAGCTGCTTAAAAACAGGTTCAAAAGCGTACTCACAGTATTAGCAAGTGCGCTTTGGCTGGTTATGCTTACCCAAAACTTAAGTATTGAAGACGCCGTTTTTGACCGCCTTGCTGCTTTCCTTACCGCAAACCGCAGCATTGGTGGCACCAATACGCAGTTTACCTTTCAAAGTGTCATCATATTTTGCGTGGTGATATGGCTATCAACCCTTACTTCAAAAATCATCAGCTATTTTTACGATATATCTGCCAAACACCATAACGACATGGATGTGCTGAAAAAGAAAAACCGCACCTCTACCCTGCTCATCCGTATCGGGGTTATCGCGGTTGGTTTTTTCCTGGCAGTTGCAGCTTCTGGCGTTCCGCTGGATAAGATCACCATTATTGTAAGCGCCTTTGGTATAGGCATCGGTTTTGGCTTGCAGAATATTGTAAATAACCTGGTTTCGGGACTGATACTGGCCTTTGAAAAGCCTATCCAGGTTGGCGATATTATTGAGGTAGATAACCGCTCGGGTACCATTATGGATATCGGTATCCGCGCCAGCAAAATTGCCACTGGCGACGGCGCAGAGGTGATTATCCCCAATGGCGACCTGATATCACACCACGTAATTAACTGGACCCTAAGCAATAACAACCGCCGTGTTGAACTGATTGTAGGTGTGGCTTATGGCTCAAATATTGAAAAGGTAAAAGGCTTGCTTACGGATTTATTGAACAACCACGAAGACATCATGGCCGAACCTGCTCCGGCTGTATTTTTACATAGTTTGAGCGAAAGCTCTGTTGATTTCAGGTTGTTTTTCTGGGCCGATGATATAAATACATGGCTTGGCCTTAAAAGCCGGGTATTGACCGACATTTACGATACTTTCAATAAAGAAGGGATCGAGATTCCTTTCCCCCAACAGGATATGCATGTTAAATTTCCCCAGGAAATGCCTGCGTTGAATATTCCCGTAAAAGCGAAAAGCAAAGCTAAAGCAGAAAAAAAAACTGAAGAGCCGGATGCTACTGATACTAAACCAGGTCGGCCTGCGGCAGATCAGTAAACCTGGTTTTCTTTTTAACAAAAAACTGCCACACAATACTGCCTTTGAAGGTTCCTTTTAAGTGAGCAGAGAATGATGAATCTGGTAAAATAACTTTTGACTTTTGACTTTTAGCTTTTGACTTAAATAACTCTATAAAAAAGCTTTGGTGTGCCCTGCTTACCGCCCAGGCATCTTTGCGCTTACCTTCGGTTAAAAACCGCAATAAAGCCAGCAGATCCATCCATATACGGATACTGATAAGCCAAAATGCTCTCCAGAAAGGCAGGTTATTTTTAATCAACAGCAAATTGTTCCTGAAGTTGAGATAGGTTTTAAAAGGGTTTTCTGCATTCAACGTGCCCCCACCAACGTGATATACCGTTGATTGTGCACAATACATTACCTTATAACCCATGTTTTTTAAGCGCCAGCATAGGTCTATTTCTTCCATGTGTGCAAAAAAAGATTCGTCAAATCCACCGGCCAGGTCCCAATATTTTTTTTTGATGAACAAGGACGCGCCCGATGCCCAAAATATTTCGCCCGACTGCTCATATTGCCCATGATCCTTTTCTACTTCATTAAACAGTCGTCCGCGGCAAAACGGATAACCATAAGCGTCAATAAAGCCTCCGGCAGCACCTGCGTGCTCAAATGTATCTTTTTTAGCGTAAGCCAGTATTTTAGGCGCAGCAGCAGCAATTAGGTCATCACTTTCCATTAGGCTTACAACCGGCTCAATCCAGCCGGGTACTACTTCCACATCCGAGTTCAGCAGGATGTAATAATCGGCATCAACCTGGGCCAAAACCCTGTTATAACCGCCTGTAAAGCCATAATTCGTATCATTTTGTATGACCCTGATGGATGGGTAATTATCGCGCACAAGGGCCACAGAATCATCAGTAGAAGCATTATCGCCCATTACAACTTCCAGCGCAGGCCAGGTTGAGGCCAAAACCGATGGAAGAAATTGCTTAAGATATTTAGCGCCGTTCCAGTTTAAAATAACCACGGCAACTTTGGGTTTATTTATCATGTATGTTTGTCCTCCGGCTTAAACTTCCACCTCCGGTGCGACCATAGCCAATATTGTGGTTCCCGCCTGATCATGCTTTCCAGGTATTGCACATGTATGTCGGTAATTTCGTGCTCGGCTGTCTGCTTCGCATTTTCTGTTAAAGGAATTAGCGTATAGGTATAATAGCCACGTTTTACACGTTTCATGTCGTAAAAAACAACGGCCGCATCAATTGTTTTGGCTATTTTTTCGATGCCCAAAAATACGGCAGTAGGCTGGTTTAAAAAGCGGGTAAAGTAAGTCACCTCGTGCATAACGGGAGTTTGGTCGCCAACAAGTACACTTACGGTTAATTCCTTTCGGTATTCTACCATCTTGCGCATAGTTTGCTTCATGGCAACAGGCTGCCCGCCAAACCGGGATCTGATTTTGATAAAAAAATCATTAAACGTGGCATTCGACAGCGGTTTATAAATTATCATAAACCTTTTATCGGTTACAAAATTAAAGTTCAGCGCCGCCATTTCCCAGTTGCAATAATGGCCCGCCACTGCAATGATGCTTTTACCTTTGGCAAAATATTCATGCACCAGTTCGGCATTGGTAGCTACCACCCTTTTCTGGATCTGCTTTTCAGATACAGTGATCATTTTTACCGTCTCTACCATCAAATCGGCAAGGTAGCGATAATACTTGCGTTCAATATCCCCGCGCTCTTTAACTGATTTTTCAGGGAAAGCATTAGCCAAATTTTGTTGCACCACCTGCCGGCGGTAATGTACTATGTAGTAAATAACAACAAATAAAACATCAGATACGAGGTATAAAAACCAGAAGGGCAATAATGATATGAGGTATAAAAATACTATCCCCAACCTTAAAAACCCTTTTTTTATCATTATTTTAACCAATTTTGAACGCAAACATAAAATATATGATTGAAAAAGGTGCTGTATTACCTATGTTTTATCTTCCGCCGGTTGAATATTTTGTACAATTAAATACGTACAAGACTGATATACTGATAGAAAGAGAAGAACATTTCCCCAAACAAACTTACCGCAACCGGGCTAATATTTATTCGCCCGAGGGTATCCTTACACTGGTGGTGCCGGTGGTAAAAGGGTCAAAAAACCATACAAAAATTAAAGATGTTAAAATAAGTTATGATTTTGACTGGCAGCGCCTGCATTGGCAAAGCCTGGGTGCCTGCTATCGCCGGTCGGCTTATTTTGAATATTATGAGGACGACCTGGCAGTTTTTTACGATAAAAAAAAGCAAATTCCATATTTGTTTGATTATAACGAACAGCTTTTACAACTGCTGCTTAAATTCATCAAAATAAAAACGGAAATAAAATATACCGATGAATACCATGCGGAGTATGCGTCCGTTCCAGACTTCAGAGCATCTATCCACCCTAAAAAAGAAATTGAACTGCAACAAAAACCGTATTTTCAGGTTTTTGAAGATCGGCAAGGCTTCCTGCAAAATTTGAGTATTGTCGACTTAATTTTTAACCAGGGCCCGCAAGCCATAAATTATTTATAAATGAACAATATTATAAAAAGGGTTAAATATAACGCGCGCCGCAATGCAGGAAACGTTGGCGACAGTCCGGGTATGATTCGCGTACCGGATGGTGCTCTTAAGCCGCATATAGCCATGTTTAGCTATAACAAAGACGAACTGATAACATCCGAAGGCAAAGATATTAAGGTGATACTGTCGCAGCTTAAAAAGTGCGATAACCATACCCACTGGATAAAAGTAAATGGCCTTGGCGATGCAAAACTGATAGAGCAGATAGGCGTTCATCTTAACATAAACCCTTTGGTGCTGGAGGATATTGCCAATATCCACCAGCGCCCTAAGTTTGATGAGTACGAGGATTATGTATTTAGCACCAGCCGCATTGTGCATTTTAACAGTGAGGACGAACTGATAAATCACCAGTTTTCGGCCATTGTAAAGGATAACCTTATTATAAGCTTTGAAGAAGACCATAAAGAGTATTTTGAAGCCGTAAAAGCCCGTTTAAAAGCCGGTAAAGGCGCCATACGTACTGCAGGGCCAGGCTATATGTGTTATGCCCTAACCGATACTATAATTGACACCTACTTTATTTTACTTGCCCAGATAGGCGACAAACTGGATAGCATAGAAGATAAGGTATATAAGGATGCCGATAAAAGTATCATGTTTAATTCGCAACAGATAAAGCGGACGCTTATTATAGTTCGTCGTGCGAGCTGGCCCGAGCGGGATAAGATCAATGATATGATCCGCTCAGAAAGTGCACTGATAACGCCTGAAGTAAAACTTTTTTTGCGCGATGCGTATGATCACTGCATCCAGGCTATGGATTTGATTGAAAACTACAAAGAGGTAACCTCCAGTATTATCGACCTGTATTTATCAATGGTAAGTAACCGTATGAACGAGATTATGAAGGTGCTAACTATCATTTCGGCTATATTTATTCCGCTCACCTTTATTGCCGGTATTTATGGAATGAATTTTTCCCGCCAGGATGATAAAGGACATTTGCTGCCTGATAACATGCCCGAACTTTATTGGCATCACGGCTATATATACGCTATTATTTTTATGTTTTTGATAGCAATTATACAGGTATACGTATTCTGGAAAAAAGGCTGGTTTAATAAATTGTAATATATTTGATCAACGTCCGATTTTCCATGAAGCTAAACCTTTGCGTGTTATTTATTTTTGTGAGTGCGTTTTTTAAACCTGCATTCGCGCAAACTGCCAATACAGATTCTGCCGATCTTGAGTATGTTAAAAATATAGACATCACCACAACCAGTTTTGAAAAGCTATTGCCGGCTATAACCCAACCGGGTAATACCGCAGAGCAAAAACTGAAGCTGGTTTATTACTGGGTATACGCACATATTGATTTTGATACCCACCGTTTCCGGCAATCCGGCCCGCTCCAACCATTAAGTACTCAGGAAACTTTAAAATCGGGCAAGGCATTGTGTTATGAGTACAACGGTTTTGTTAACATAGCCTGTAGCTACCTCAAAATTCCGGGCTTTGATATTGAAGGGTATGTAAAGTATTATGAGTTTGAACCAGGCGGCTCATTTACACAAAACAACCACGTTTGGCACGCAGTATACATAAACGGCAAATGGAAAATGATAGACCTGCTGTGGGGAAGTGGTAGCCTGTCAATAAAAGGAGACGATTATAAATTTAAAAAGAGCCTCCATCCAGCATACTTCCTGGCGTCGCCCGATGATTTCCTAAAAACGCATCTGCCTGCCGATCCGGTTTTTCAATTTCAGGAAAAACCATTGACTATGGCAGGATTTACGGCTAAAGATTATAATGAAATTGATAACGAAAAGCGCGGAAACTACATCAATTATGCAGATAGTATAAAAGCATCCTATAAATTGCCGGCGGCAGATAATGAAATAAAATCGGCGTTGAGGGCTTATAAATTTAACCCAACCAACGCCGATCAATTAATTATTGTTTATTATAATGCTGCTGTTAACCTCATGAACAATGAAAAGGCCAGTAAAAGTGAGCTTACAAAAGCAAAAAGCTATTTCTTACAGGATATTTCGTTAATAGAGAAAACGCCAACAAAAGAACTAAAACCGCTGTTACAAGTCTGCGACCGTGGTATAGCTTCTGCAACACTCCGTTTAAAAAAGATTAAAAGCTAAGATTATTTCGCAAACTCCGACTTCAAATCTGCAGCCATCGCTTTCCTGAATTTCATCACTTTAGGTGTAGAAACCGACTCGATATACAGCTGATTCAAATGGGTTTTATAATAGCCCTGGTGATAATTTTCGGCAGCATAAAATACAGTGAAAGGTGCAACCTGTGTAACTACCGGGTTGATATAATGCTTTGATTCGTTCACTTTTTTAATGGTAGCCAGTAAGATGTTCTTTTCTTCGGGCGTACGATAAAAAGCTATGGAACGGTAATCGGTACCCTCATCCGGCCCCTGGCGGTTTAATGTAGTAGGATCATGTGCAAAGAAAAAAGCCTCGGCCAGTTTAGCATAACTGATCACTTTGGGATCATAATACACCTGTACAGTTTCGGCATGGTTAGTGGTTCGTGTGCTAACTTCTTCATAGGTGGGATTTTTGGTGTTACCACCGGCATATCCTGATATTACTTTGTTAACCCCTTTCAGCTCAGACATAGCCTCGGCCATGCTCCAGAAACAGCCGCCGCCAAAAGTAGCAAGAGCCTCCCCGGTTTTGGGTTTAGGTAATGTAGCTAGGGCATCACCACCCTGTTTTGGCTGACCATTTACACAGCCAACAAATAAAAATACACCCGCGATATATAAGATTAACTTGTTCATGATTATGATATTTTTTACTATTTAGACGTATATACGCAGCAAACCTTACAGCCGGATGGTCACAATAAGGTAATCTTGGTTATTTAAGTTTAGGGCTGATACCCTCCCCTTTTTTGAGCGATTTTTTGACCATAAACAGTATATCGCCCAGGCCATTTGTTTTTATCTCGAAAACGGTTGACAGCATCATGCCGAGTTTATCTTTAGTAAAACCCTTGCCGGCCATCCATTCCAGGTAACTTATAGGAATATCGGCTATAATAGTGCCTTTATATTTACCGTAAGGCATTGGGGTTTGTACAATATCTATCAGCACTTTAGGATCGGGTTGTAAGTTTTCCACGGAAGTAAAGGTAATGTTTTTTGAAGTTAGCTGATTGTAATCATCGCTACAAGTAATACAAACACAAAACAATATCCGGTGTTATTATTAAAATTATAAACTATGGAACAGCAAATTGAGGCCACGTTAACCGGCACCGACAGTACAATTGATGGTATTTTGCAGCCTATTACTTACGGCAACTTTACTAAAGCATATGAATTTAAATCTGTTGATGGTACATTACACCTGATTATAGCTAAAGATAACGATGGTGAATGGATCAGGTTAACAGGCACCGAACCCTATTTATCCAGTTGGGTAGAGGAATTGGCAGAGCAGGTAAGTTGACTTACGACATAATTGAACAACAAAAAAGTGCCGGTACGTATGTTCCCGGCACTTTTTTATTGTTCGTACCCCTGTTATAGGTTTATAGGTTTCATTTTAGGTACAAGCATATGCATAATTAACCATGCTAAAATGTAGGCGCTGCCACACACAAAAAACATAATATAGTAGGCAATTTCTATCTTGTGAATTGCCCGATAATGTACAAATAGATTTTTTTGTACAACAAGTGATAAAAATACGCCGCCTATTGATCCAAACATGCCTCCTATACCCGTAACCGAACCAACAGACCTTTTTGGAAACATATCAGACACCGTAGTAAATATATTTGCGCTCCATGCCTGGTGTGCCGAAGCTGCTATACCAATTACAATTACTGCAAGCCACATATTAATTCCGCCTAAAAGCTGCGCGAAAATAATAGGGATTACAAAAAGCGCGTAAACTAACATAGAAGTTTTCCGGGCTTTAAAAACGGGCCAGTTTTTTTTGATCAATTGCATTGGTATCCATCCTCCGCCAATACTTCCTAATGTCGACATTGTATAAACCAAAGCTACCGGGATTGCTATAGCCGTACCCTTTAAGCCATATTGGCTTTCTAAAAAATCGGGAAGCCAAAACAGGTAAAACCACCAGATAGGATCAGTCAAAAATTTACCGATCACAAATGCCCAGGTTTGCTTAAAGGTCAACAGTTTGCCCCACGATATTTTTTTAGTTTCAATTAACTGTTCATTTGGGGTAGCATCCTGCTGGTCGCTATTGATATAATCAAGTTCTGCTTTAGATATATATTTATGTTTAGCAGGAGTCTCATAATACAGGTACCAAAGCAAAAGCCATATAAAACCTATTGAACCGGTAATGATAAATGCCCAGCGCCAGCCCCAGGCAACTGCAATAAACGGCACCGTTAGCGGGGCTACAATGGCGCCAATGTTTGAACCGGAATTAAAGATCCCTGTTGCAAAGGCCCGCTCTTTTTTTGGAAACCATTCGGCTACTGTTTTAATTGCTGCAGGGAAATTACCTGCCTCACTTATTCCTAACGCCGAACGGACAACGCCAAAACCAAAGGTACTACCAACAAATGCATGGCATACTGCGGCAACGCTCCAAAAAAATGTCGACAAAAAATATCCAAGCTTTGTTCCTATTTTGTCGATAATCCCTCCGGCCGCCAACAGCCCTAAGGAATATGCGATTTTAAAAGCTATTTCAATATTGGCATAATCACCATCGTCCCATTTAAATTCAACCGTAAGGTTTGATTTTAACAGGCTGATTACAGCCCTATCAAGGTAATTGACGGTCGTTGCAAAAAAAACGAGGGCACATATTACCCACCTGTAGTTTCCAACTTTGGTTTCTCTCATTATAATTGGTTTAAATTGGTTATTTGCAGGTTTGTACTATCTCCAGCAACTTTATAGTATCGTTATATAATTGATTGTACAAACGGTTTTCGAGTACACTTTTACTAATGAGTTTGCTGCCCATGCCCACCGCGCAAACCCCTGCCGTAAACCAGGTGCTGATGTTATTGATATCCAGATCAACCCCACCTGTTGGTATAAACAGCTGGCCCGAAAAAAGATCCCTGATAGACGATACAAACTCCGGCCCTAAAATATTGGCCGGGAAGATCTTTATCAGCGCGGCACCATGCTGTTGCGCACTATGGATCTCGGTAGGCGTCATACAGCCCGGGATCCATAACAATTTGTGCTGGCTGGCTATTTTCTCCACCTCGGGATTAATAATTGGCGATACTATAAAATCGGCCCCGGCACTAATAAAAGCAGCTGCTTCGGCGCCCGTTTTAATGGTGCCTATACCCAAATACAAATCGGGCATTTCATCTTGCTGTGCTTTCTTTAAAACTTTAAAATTTGCCAGTGCGGCAGCACCCCGGTTGGTATACTCAAATACGCGTATGCCTGCTTTATAAAGGGTGCGTGTTATCTCAAGGCTCACATCCGCATCTTCATAAAAAAACAGTGGTAATGTGCCCTGGGTTAGTATAGCGTCAAGCACTATTTCTTTTTTGCTCATGATTTAATGGCTTTAGTAATTTCTTCAACTGTTTTATTGGTGGCATCGCCCTCAATAAATAGTTTGGTGTATGCGGCAACGGTTGCAAACTCCAATGTTTGTTTCGGATCAAGATTAGTATAAAATCCATAGATCAATCCTGCCATAAAACAGTCGCCGCTGCCTACTTTGTCAACTACCTTATTGGTGTCGTACTGGTTTGAATTGTATAGTTTGTCACCGGTATACAAAGCGGTATAATAATTAATTCCCTCGCCCGCATCAAAGCGGAAGGTATTGGCAACAGCTGTGCATTTAGGATATTGCGCCATGATACTTTCTGATGTTTGCAGGGCCTCTTTCAGGTAAATACTTTTTTGCCCCGATTCATGAATATCCGGTGCGATTGGTATGCCCAACATCATTTCGGCAGCCCAGATATTGCCCATTATCAGATCGGCATATTTTACCATTCCGGGCATAATATCTATCGGGTTTTTACCGTATTTCCACAGTCTCGAGCGGTAATTCAAATCAACGGATATGGTAATATTTTTAGCTGATGCGGCTTCCAGTACTTCAAGACATACATCCGCCACGTCCTGGCTTATAGCAGGGCATATCGCGCTAAAATGGAACCAGCTTACACCATCCAAAGCTTCGTCCCAATTAACCTGCCCTGGTTTTAATGACGCAAATGCAGAACCGGCCCTATCATATATCAATGCATTATTCTTGATATCCTTGCCACGGGTTAAATAATAAAGACCTATCCTATCGCCATGCATGTATACAGATGAAGTATCGACCTTCTTTTCCTGCAGATAACCGATGATCTGTGACGACATGGCATTATCCGGCAAAGCCGAAAAATATGCCGATGGCAGATCCCATAAAGCTAAAGCAGTAGCCACATTCAACTCGGCGCCGCCAACAAAAAACGGCAGCTGGTTATCATTAAGCCATTCACCGCCGGCATCGGGGCAGATCCTTAGTAAAAGCTCACCAAATGAAAGTATTTTGCCCTTCGGAGATTTTATTTCAAGCGGCTGGCTCATTTTGACAGATCGAATTTAAAGTAGTTCTTAGCGTTATAGTAACAGATATCCTGGATAACCTTGCCTGTCCATTTGATATCATTTGGCAGCTCGCCATTTTCAATATCATCCCCAATCAAGTTGCAAACCAACCTGCGGAAATACTCATGCCGCGGGAAAGACAGGAAGCTGCGAGAGTCTGTAAGCATACCAACCATCCGGCTGATAAGGCCAATGTTGGATAAGGCGTTCAGTTGTTTGGTCATGCCATCCTTCTGATCCAGGAACCACCATGCCGAGCCAAACTGCACTTTGCCTGCAACAGAACCATCGTTAAAGTTGCCCGTCATAGAGGCCATTAGCTCGTTATCTGCAGGGTTTAGATTATATAATATGGTTTTGGTGAGTTGATTGGTAGTATCCAGGCGGTTAAGGAACTTAGACAATGCCCTCCCCTGCGAAAAATCGCCGATGGAATCCCAGCCCGTATCGGGCCCAAGTTCACTTAAACCACGCGCGTTATTATTGCGCAATGCGCCCAGGTGCAACTGCATTACCCAACCCTTTTCATGATTCCAAAGGGCAAACTGATGTAACATGGCCGACTTGAATTTCAGGATCTCGTCAGCCTTTAATACCTGCACGCTTCTTATCTTTAAATATATTGCGGCAATTTCAGTGTCAGTATAGTCTTCAGCATAAACCTGTTCCAGCCCATGGTCGGATAAGCGACAGCCATTTTTGGCAAAATAGTCATGGCGGCTTTTAAGGGCCGTTAAGTACGTTTCTATACTATCAATGGTAATGTTTGTGATGGTTTGCAGCTTATCAATATAGCTATTTAATCCAATCAGGTCATCAGCATTCATGGCTTTATCGGGCCTAAAAGTTGGCAATACCTGCACTTCATAGCCACTGGCTTTGATCTGTTGATGGTACGACAAATCATCCGAAGGATCATCTGTAGTACATATCACCTCCACATTTTTACTTTTGATAATATTGCGGACGCTGTAATCAGCAGATTGCAGTTTTTTGTTGCATTCACTGTATATGTCAACAGCTGTTTCCGTTGACAGCAGCTCCTTTATATCAAAATAACGTTGTAACTCCAGGTGTGTCCAATGGTAAAGCGGGTTGCGCAAGGTATACGGAACGGTAGCTGCCCACTGTTCAAATTTCTCCTGGTCGGTTTTATTACCGGTGATATAATCTTCGTTAACACCATTTGCACGCATGGCGCGCCATTTATAATGATCGCCGTTAAGCCAAACCTTCGTGATATTCTCAAAATTGATATCGGCGGCTATCTGATCGGGCGGTAAATGGCTGTGATAATCTATAATTGGTAAATCGGCAGCGTATTCATGGTATAAGCGCTGTGCTGTTTTTGTATTTAGCAAAAAGTCCTGATCTAAAAAACTCTTCATTGTATAAATTTATGCCTTATCAAGTAAAGACCGTTTAACACCCATTTCCAACCCCCGTAATTCGGCAAGACCCTTTAAACGGCCAATTGCAGAATATCCATGATAGGTTTTATAATTAAAATCATCCAGCAGTTTATGCCCATGATCGGGGCGCATTGGTATGGCAATATCATCACGACCGTCCTTTTCCCGCTTTTGCTGCTCCAATACAATGTTCTTCATCACTGCATACATATCTGTGCTGCCACCCAAATGCTCAGCCTCATAAAAGCTGCCATCAGCCTCGCGCTGTACATTGCGCAGGTGCAGGAAATGGATATGCTCCCCTAACCTTTCTACAATACCGGGCAGGTCATTATCTTCCCGTGCTCCCAGGGAGCCACTGCAAAAAGTTAAGCCATTACTTGGCGACGGGCAAAAGTTCACCACATCTGCCAGGTCCTGTTCGGTAGAGACTACCCTTGGTAAGCCTAATATCGGGAAAGGTGGATCATCGGGGTGGATACACATTTTCACGCCTGCTTTTTCTGCCGCAGGGATAATCCCCCGTAAAAAGTAAGCCAGGTTGTCCTTTAATCCTGCGGCGTCAACATCGGCATAACGTTTTAAATGCTCTTTGAACTCGCTGATAGATAATGTTTTATCCGTACCAGGAAGGCCAGCCATCAGGTTATTGATGAGTTGCGTTTTTTCTTCGGCAGTAATGCTTTCAAGATACTGTTTGGCTATTTGCTGCTGTGCGCTGCTATAATCATCCCGGGCGCCATTGCGTTCCAATATGTAGAGGTCAAATGCGGCCAGCGCTTTTGCATCGTATCTTAAAGCCGTTCCTTTGTTGGGTAACAGGTAGTCAAGATCGGTACGTGTCCAATCCAAAACGGGCATAAAGTTGTAGCATACGGTTGTAATCCCCGCACTTGCTAAATTCTGAAGGGTGCTGACGTAGTTTTCAATATACTTGTCCCTGTCGGCAGATGCGGTTTTAATACTTTCATGAATATTAACGCTTTCCACAACAGACCAGCTTAAACCGGCCTCTTCAATTATTGTTTTACGTTGGATTATTTCGTCGAGCCCCCAAATTTCACCTACCGGAATGTGGTAAAGCGCGGTAACTACCCCTGTAGCACCAGATTGAGCAATAGCTGTTAATGTAACCGGATCGGCAGGGCCAAACCATCTGAATGTTTCTTCTAAATTATTCACTATAGGTTAATGGTATTGTAGTTTGACCGGCAAATTACACATCATTATTTCAAGTTGGAAACGTTATTTGAAACAATCTACGATAACGTTTGCGTGAAAGGCCAATGGAGTAGCTGGAATGAACTGCCTGGCAATATATAACAGCAGGTGTTCCACCGGAACGCCCCCGAACACTGGAACGGCCGGAACACCTTCATCGCTGATAATCAATATTTTAGTATTTTTTAGATTTATAGCTACGGAACGCCATTTATGCTGATTATCAACGCTTTAACATTTTAAAAAACTGACACTTTTCTTATCCTGAAATAGGTTTACACATTAACTTTAAACGAGCTTTTTTTATTAATATTTATACCATTTATATCCATAAAAAAAGAGCGGCAGGTATTCAACCCGCCGCTCTTTTAACATTTATACAGAATTATTTTACTACCAGAAAACTGAATAAAGCGCCACAACTATACCTGTAACTATCAATGCACCGGCTAAAAATCCTCTTGATGTTTTAAACATAGATGCATCAATTTCCAGTCCGTTGGTGGTAATACCTCTTGCCTGGTCAATTTTTGATATGATGTACATACCAACAACGCAAATGATAAWTACAAAGCCCATACGATCAAGGAAAGGGATCTCGTAAAGTTTGGTAACCTTATCATCCTGTAAAGCCAGTTTTGAAAAACCATATGGCGACAGGAAGCTCAGATCGGCAAAGCGAGGTAACAGTTTAAAGAAACACGACATGATGAAACCGCCAACGGTTGCAAACAAGGCCGCATTTGAAGTAGCTTTTTTCCAGAAAAAACCAAGAATAAACATGGCAAATATACCCGGAGACACAAAGCCTGTGTATTCCTGTATATACTGAAACCCTTGTTTACCCTCGCCCATTAATGCCTTGCCAATAAGCTCGGATAAAATGATACCCAATACCATTGCAACCACCACAGACCATTTACCTAAACTTACCAGTTTTTTATCGGTAGCATTAGGGTTAATGGCTTTTTTGTAAATATCCAGTGTGAAAATAGTAGCTATACTGTTTGCCTTACCCGCCAGCGATGCTACAATTGCAGCTGTTAAAGCGGCAAATGAAAGACCCTTTAACCCGGTTGGCAACAAGTTAAGCAGCGATGGATAAGCCTTATTAGGATCCATAACACCCGATGAACTCATCATTTCCTGGTGGAACATGCCTTTTTGGTACAGCAGGTAAGCAGCAATACCCGGCAACACCACAATAACCGGCATCAGCAATTTAAGGAAAGCCGCAAACAGGATACCACCACGCGCGGTTTTAAGGTTTGCACCCAAAGCCCTTTGCGTAATGTACTGGTTACAACCCCAATAGTTAAGGTTGGTGATCCACATACCACCTATCAGTACCGATAAACCAGGAAGATCCATATAGTTTGGATTATCTTTCTTGAATATCATATGGAAGTGATCGGTAGCCTCGGTATGCAATATTTTAAAGCCGTTTAACAAGCCGGTAGTACCTTCTTTTTCGCTTAAAAGCGTTAATGCAAGGTAAGTAGCCATTAAACCACCCAAAATAAGCACAGCAACCTGTATAACATCGGTATAACCGATTACCTTCATCCCACCCAGCGTGATAACAACAGAGAATGCAGCCAGCAACCAGATACACAGGTGGATATCTAATCCTGATATACCACTGATAGCTAACGCACCAAGATAAAGGATAGACATTAAGTTAACCACAATGTACAGTAACAACCAAAAGATGGCCATGATCATAGCTACAGTGCCATTATAGCGCTGGTGCAAAAACTGCGGCATGGTGAAGATCTTGTTTTTAAGATACACCGGTATAAAAAATACTGCCACAATGATCAATGTAATTGCCGCCATCCACTCGTAGGTTGAAATAGCTAAACCCATCTTAAACGCCGATCCGCTTGTACCGATAAATTGCTCGGCAGAGATATTGGATGCGATTAATGATGCCCCGATTGCCCACCAGGTAAGCGACCCTTCTGCCAAAAAGTAATCTTTTGAGGTCGCGTCGGCGTTATGTTTGCGCTTATATACCCACCAGCCATAGCTGGAAACTATAACAAAGTAGATAAAAAATACAGCATAATCGCCGTACGAGAGGGTTTTCAGGTTCATTGTTTGGTCAAGTTGGTTTTAATAATGTTAGTTTGACAATTATAAACTATATATAGCGATTTATCAAGTTTTCTAAATATTCTTGTCGGCCGCTTAATGTTTTTGGCTCGCCATTGGTTATTGCATAGGTACGCAAATCTTCCAATGAAAGCTTACCGCCTTCAAAATCTTTTCCAGAACCTGTATCAAATGAAGCATATCTGTCAGTACGGATCTTTTTGTATTCTGATTTCTGCAGGATATTATCCGCTATTACCAAAGCACGGGCAAAAATATCCATACCACCAACATGGGCGTAGAACAAGTCGGCCGGATCTGTAGAGTTACGGCGGATTTTGGCATCAAAATTAATACCGCCACCTTGTAAACCACCTGCTTCTAATATGATCATCATCGATTCGGTGATCTCATTGATATCATTCGGGAACTGATCGGTATCCCAGCCGTTCTGCGTATCGCCTCTGTTGGCATCTATCGAACCTAATAAACCAGAATCGGCTGCTACCTGCAACTCATGCTGGAATGTATGGCCAGCTAAAGTAGCGTGGTTCACTTCCAGGTTAAGTTTAAAGTCGTTCAACAGGTCGTACTTTTGCAAAAAGCCTAATACGGTAGCCGCATCATAATCATACTGGTGTTTGGTAGGCTCGCAAGGTTTTGGCTCTATAAAGAAATTACCTTTAAAGCCTTGCTTGCGGGCATAATCCTTAGCTGTATGTAAAAATTTGGCTAAATGTTCCTGCTCGCGTTTCATATCGGTATTCAACAGGCTCATGTAACCTTCACGGCCTCCCCAGAATACATAGTTTTCGCCACCCAAAGCAATGGTTGCATCAATAGCTGCTTTCACCTGGGCGCCTGCATGGGCCAGTACATGAAAATCGGGATTGGTAGCAGCACCGTTCATGTACCTGCGGTGACTAAACAGGTTTGCTGTTCCCCAAAGTAATTTTACGCCACTTTCGGCTTGTTTTTGTTTGGCATATTCAACCAAAGCCTGTAAGCGCCTGTCGTTTTCGTTAACATCATTGGTATAATCAACCACATCCACATCATGGAAACAGTAGTAAGGAATGTTCATTTTGGTGATGAACTCAAATGCCGCGTCCATTTTGTCTTTGGCACGTTCAACAGCATCCGCTTTTTCATCCCATGCAAAAATGTGGGTAGCACCGCCAAACGGATCGGCACCATTACCGTTAAATGAATGCCAGTAAGAACAGGCAAAACGTAAATGCTCGGCCATAGTTTTGCCAGCTACTACCCTGTTAGCATCGTACCAACGAAACGCTAATGGATTATCTGATTCGAGGCCTTCAAATTTAACCTGGCCTATTCCTTTAAAGAATTCTTTTTCTCCGGTGATAATACTCATATTTTAAATTATTGAATTGTATTAATTATTGAATTACTGATTTATTGAATTATTGAATTTTTCTTTTCCCTTTTCTTAACCTTTTGCCTTTGACCTTTCGCCTTTGACCTTTCGCCTTTCGCCTTTAACCTTTAACTAACCTCACATCCAAAAGCGCCTTCCATTCCTGGTATATCGGCTCAAACGCGGTGGTTGCTGTTGGTTCTATTAACTGTATAGCTTTTGTATTACTAAATGCTTCAGCCGGCGATTTAAAGATCCCCGCTCCTATTCCGGCGCCTAATGCCGCGCCTACACTGCCATCGTTGTTGTATAATTCAACAGGAACACCTGTGGCGTTTACAAAAGCTTCGGCGAACAGCTCACTTAAAAACAAGTTACTTTTACCGGCACGGATCACGGTTGGGTTCATGCCATTACTGCGCATAATATCAAATCCATAACGGAACGCGCAGGCAATACCTTCCTGTACCCCTCTGAAAATATGAGCCTGGGTATGCAGGTTGAGGTCGATATTTTGGAAATGGGCGCCTACCTGCTTATTGTTCAGCATCCGCTCGGCCCCGTTGCCAAATGGCAATACCCGTAAGCCGTCGCTGCCTAACGGCGCTTTTTTTGCTTCGTTGTTTAACTGGGTATAGCTTAAACCTGCACCGAAATTGTATTTTGCCCATCGGTATAAGCTACCGGTGCCATTAATACATAATAATACACCTAAGCGTTTTTCTGCTTCGGTATAATTAACGTGGGCGAAAGTATTGATGCGCGACTGCTGGTCGTAAGCAAGTTGATCGCTCACGCCGTAAATCACGCCCGATGTACCGGCTGTTGCCGCTACTTCACCAGGGTTCAATACATTTAATGAAAGTGCATTATTGGGTTGATCGCCGGATTTATAGGTTACCGGGATGCCTGCCTTTAGTTTCAACTTTTCGGCAACCGAAGTAAGCAATGCGCCATGCGACGAAAATACAGGGTTAATTACCGGGAATATGCTTTCATCAAAACCAAAGTAATTGATAACCTCTTTGGAGATGCTGTTGGTTTTGAAATCGAAGAATACGCCTTCGGATAATGCAGATACCGACGTAGTTATATCGCCGGTTAGTTTCATGGCGATATAATCGCCGGGCAGCATGATCTTATCTATTTTTGCGTAGATCTCCGGCTCGTTTTCCTTAACCCAGGCCAGTTTGGATGCAGTAAAGTTTCCGGGGGAGTTTAGCAGGTGCGATAAGCAATTCTCCTCGCCGATGGCAGCAAACGCCTTATCACCAATTTCAACAGCGCGGCTATCGCACCAAATAATACTATCGCGCAATACATTCTGGTCTTTATCAACCAATACCAAACCGTGCATCTGGTAGGCTATACCTATGGCCGCTATATCCTGCGAATCATAAGCACCTTTGGCATGGCATCTCTCTAAGGCCTTTTGTGCCTGTTCCCACCACATTAATGGTGATTGTTCGGCCCAGCCCGGATGTATGGCTTTTATTGGCGATTCCTCATCCGGGAATTGCGCCGACGTTATAATTTGTTGCGTATCCGCGTTAACAACGCTAACTTTAACCGACGATGTGCCGATATCAATCCCTAATAACAGCATGATTTTTTTTGGGTTACTAACATGAATACTAAAAACGGGTTTACTTTTGGTAAATAATTCCACGAAATTAATTAAATATTTAAAATTACAATCGATTGCGTAAAATATTTTTTCCAAATTGCACTTTATAATGAAAAAAGGAAAACGTACTACCATTTATGACATTGCCGYCAAGCTGGGTATAACCGCGTCTTCGGTATCAAGGGCGCTGAATAACAGTAACCAGGTAAACGAAAAAACCAGGGAGCTCATCATGAAAACAGCCGATGAGTTAAACTACAAGCGTAACGTACTTGCCTCAAATTTGCGTAAGGGGCATTCAAAAACCATTGGCGTGGTAGTACCCCGTATTAACCAGAATTTTTTTGCGAATGTGATTGCCGGTATAGAAGAAGCTACTTATCAAAAGGGGTATAACCTGATCATCTGCCAATCGGGCGAGTTGCATGATAAAGAGATCCAGTGTGTAAATACGTTGATAAACCAGGATGTTGATTGTATAGTAATATCTGTATCTGCAGATGGGAACGATTACCAGCACCTTCAAAATGTAATAGATCATGGCATCCAGCTTATCCAGTTTGACCGCGTGGCCGAGGAACTGGAAACGCTGAAAGTGATCAATGATAATGAGCAGGCTTCTTACGAAGCCGTATCGCACCTGATAGAAAGCGGGTATAAACGCATTGGATTGCTTGAAGGCCCTCAAAACCTCAGTATTTTTAAACAACGTAAATCGGGTTACCTGCGGGCATTAAAAGCCTACAATATTGATGTGATTGACGAACTGATAGTTGAAAACGCCTGGACAAAAGAACTGGGCGCCGAAGGAACCCGCAAACTATTAACGCTCCCCCAGCCTCCCGATGCCATTTTTGCTTCCACATCAGATTTCTCGGCACTGGGTGTTTTGGAGGTAGCCAATGCCATGAAAATAAAAGTGCCATCTGAATTGGGTGTTTGCGGCTATGCAAATGAAGGCTTTTCGGAAATCACCAGTCCGTCCATTACCACTATCGACCAGTTTAGCGTTTACATGGGTAACACCGTTGCCAACCTGTATTTCCAGGAAAAGGGCAATACCGATACTACAGCAAAGCCGAAAATCATCAGTATTAAGCCCGAGCTGATCATCAGGGGATCGACGGCGAAGAATGGGAAGGGGTAGGTTGTTTCGTTGTCCTTTCGAGGTGCCATCAGGCAAGAACCTGAATAAAATTGGATGACGTGTGAGAAAATACTATTGAAAATCAGTATGCTTTTTTTTACACGCAACCCTCTTAATCGTCATTGCGAGGTACGAAGCAATCCCCGAATTACAGAGCAGCTATGCAGATTCGCTCTATATAGTTGGGGATTGCTTCGTCGTACCTCCTCGCAATGACGCACTTTTTTAAGATGTCATTGCTGTTTTTTCCGGTTTACGCCTGGTGATCACTCGTAATGACGCGTGGATATGTGCTTCATTAGAAGTATAAAAAAATTAATAAATCAAGCTTAAACGGCTTCGTATACATTGAGTAATATCTCTTCATTTTTTACTAAATTCCATCCACTAATACAATACTTTACCATAAAATGTCCATAATTCATATTCAATATCAATTAACATTTCTGTTACATTTGTGCCATATAGCTTTTAACTTTCAACCATAATTTATATCACTACTATGGATGATTTTATTGCAGCAAGGTCGCAAATGGCCTTATCATTAGGTTTTCATATTATATACTCCTGCATTGGTATGGTTATGCCTGTTTTTATGGCCATATCGCATTATAAATGGATAAAAACCAAAAATCCGGTTTACAAAAACGTTACCATAGCCTGGAGCAAAGGTGTAGCTATATTTTTTGCCACCGGAGCAGTATCAGGTACCATGCTGTCGTTTGAGCTGGGTTTGTTGTGGCCTTCGTTTATGAAGCATGCAGGCCCCATATTTGGGATGCCGTTTTCATTGGAGGGTACGGCCTTTTTTATTGAAGCAATTGCGCTGGGATTTTTCCTTTACGGGTGGAACAAGCTTAACACCTGGTTTCACTGGGTTACCGGGGTGGTGGTTGGTATAAGTGGGATAGCATCGGGTATTTTAGTGGTTTCGGCCAATGCCTGGATGAACAGCCCATCCGGTTTTGATTATGTGAACGGTAAGTATTTAAACATCGACCCTTTAAAAGCCATGTTTAACGAGGCCTGGTTTTCTGAATCGTTACACATGACCATAGCTGCTTTTTCGGCAACGGGTTTCGCGGTAGCGGGAATCCACGCGCTGATGATCTATAAAAAAAGAAACATTGCTTTTCATACCAAATCATTTAAAATAGCTATAATATTTGGCGCGGCGGCGGCCATCCTTCAACCTTTAAGTGGCGATATCTCGGCCAAAGGTGCAGCCAAAAGACAGCCAGCCAAGCTTGCCGCAATGGAAGCCTATTTTCATACCCAGGAATATGCGCCGCTGATTATTGGCGGGATACCGGATACCGTAGCTAAAAAAGTAAATTATGGTTTAGAGATTCCCGGCTTACTGAGCTTTTTGGTTCACGATAATTTTAAAACATCTGTGAATGCGCTGGACAAAATCCCGTTTAAGGATCAGCCTCCTGTTGCCATTACGCATTATGCATTCCAAATCATGGTAGGCATCGGTACACTGATGATGTTTATCGGGATCCTGTATTTTATTGCCCTTTGGAAAAAGAAGGAATGGTTTAACAAAGCATGGTTTCTTAAATTATTCATTATTGCCACGCCATTGGGCTTTATTGCCCTGGAGGCCGGATGGACGGTTACCGAAGTTGGCCGCCAGCCATGGATAATACAGGGAGTTATGCGCACAAGCGATGCCGTAACCAAAATGCCCGGCATTCAGTATACTTTTTACCTGTTCACCTTCATTTACTTCACCCTGAGTGTATTTGTTATTTTCCTGCTGAAAAGACAGATCCAGATGGTACCAGAATTGTACGACCGTTAACCCGCTGATATTATGTTATACGTTGTTATCCTATTTTTATTTGCCGCCATTACCCTCTATTTCCTGCTGGGTGGTGCTGATTTTGGCGCGGGCATCATTGAGTTGTTTACATCAACCGATAATAAGTACCGCACCCGCAAAACCATGTACCAGGCTATAGGCCCCATTTGGGAGGCCAACCACATGTGGCTAATTATTACCGTGGTTATCCTTTTTGTAGGTTTCCCGGATATTTACAGCGAAATGTGCACATACCTGCATATTCCCCTGTTAATCCTGCTATTGGGTATTATTGCCCGTGGTACTGCCTTTACCTTTCGTAATTATGATGCAGTAAAAGACGAAAAAACACAGGCGTTTTATAACCACATGTTTGTGTATTCCAGCTTTGTTACGCCTTTGTTTTTAGGCATTATTGCCGGCAGCGCACTGTCTGGTCAAATTGATCCAACAGCTGCAACATTTGTAAGTGCTTATATATTTAGCTGGCTCAATTGGTTTTCGGTAGCTGTAGGCTTCTTCACCGTGGCTCTTTGCGGTTTTCTTGCCGCAATCTATATTGTAGGCGAAACAGATAATGTTGATGATATAAAACGCTATATCAAAAAAGCAAAAGTATCAAACATTGTGGCCGTTATTTGCGGGGGACTGGTTTTCATTGCATCCGAGATTGAGCATGTGGGCTTATCCAAATGGATTTTTGGCAACCCGGTAAGCCTTACAGCCGTGATAGCCGCTACCCTATCGCTGGTATTATTATGGTTTATCATATCCGAAAAGAAAAACCGGCAATGGATCAGGTTATTGGCCGCATTCCAGGTAAGCATGATCCTGATTTCGGTTGGTGCAACACGCTTCCCCCGTTTCGTGATATTTAAAGGAGGAAGCTCTATGTCGCTCTTAACCGATCATGCCACCAATAATACTATTGATTACCTGGCGATAGGATTGCTGGTTGGTAGTTTGTTTATACTGCCTGCATTGGGGTATTTGTATTACAGCTTTCAAAGGAAGGATAGGTAATCTCACCTTTTTGTCATCCTGAACGGAGTGAAGGATCTATTCGCAAACTGTATAGGGCGAAGATGCATAGCGCAGAATAGATCCTTCACTCCGTTCAGGATGACAAACCATTTGCTCAAGGATGACAAAGTGAAGGCCTTAATCTTACCTCTGAAATATCTCCGGGTATTTCCTTATAAAATAAACCGGCGTGCAGCTCCAGGCATGGCAGTAGCTGTTCACCGGGTAAAACTCGTAGGGAGATTTCAGCTCGTCCTTAGGGTCATAAACTTCCCAAAAGGTATCAGCCCCTTTTTTGATCATCCCACCCCAGTAAGTAGTGAGCGCTTCTTTGGCTTCGGTTTTTAAACCGCTTTCAATTAAAGCCGCCACATAATAGTGAAACATATATGGCGCACCGGGATGTACCGCATTGGTTACAGCTGGTAACGCCTTTAGCGCTTTTTGTCCTTCGGCTTTGGTAGCTACGCCGCTTAATACCATCCAGGCTTGCGCACCATATGATACCTGCTTATCTACCCCGCTCACAAACAGGCCCGATTTTTTATCATACAGGTTTTTATGCGCGGCGCCCTTTAATTTTTTGGCTAATGCAGGAAGTTCGGCAACTTCACTTTCCTTGCCTAATAATTTAGCCAGGGCATAGGTTTGGTTAAGCGTATAAACACTTAAACCCTGCAAAACGGTTTGTTTATCAAGATCGTTTTTCCAGTCGAAAAACACCCACCATTCTTTGCCCGCTTTTACATAGTCCACCATACCATCTTCGCCGGCATATTTTTTAATCATATCGAGTTGTTTTTTGGCAACAGGCCACAAATCACTACCGGTTTGTTTATCGCCGGTGGCGGTAACGTATTCCTTCAATGCTACATTGTACAGGAAACAATAATCAAGCAGGCGGTTGCCGGTTTGTGCATGAGGCTCGGGTGTTTCAAATACATTTGATATCAGCACCCCATCTTCGGCAGATAAACCAGCCAGTAAATAAAAGCAGCGTTTGGTAAGGTTATTATTCTGGAAAGAATACAGGTTAGCCAATGATTCAAGGTAAAGGTCTCCTATCCATAACCGGCGATCACGTTTTGGCCCATCTTCATATACGGTTTGCATGCACTCTTTTAAAGTAGTTAAACCTACCCTGTCAATATCCTGTATCATTTGCGACGTTCCGGCGGCTAAGGCGGCAGGTGCTGTGGCTACGGACGTTGTTGCCTTAAATTCAATATTAGTGATTGCAAAATCAAAGTAATTTGATGCCCCTAACAATTCTATCTTCACAAAACGGCAAGCCAGCCTGCGCGGAATAGTAATAGTGGCGGGCGACTCGGTAACCGTAACAATCTCGTCCTGTAGCCAGGCCCGGCTCAGTGTTCCCGGGTAGGGATCAAATGGTGTCGCCAATTCTGAAGGAACTTCACCAAAGGTAAATTTTAACCTTAACGGGGCATCCATAACACCCTTTGTTGCTTTTACGGTGAAAGTGAAATAGCCGGTCATGTGTTCGCCAAAATCAGCAACTACGCCGCTTTGTTTTTTAAATGAGTTGTTGTACAGTACATCTACCCCATCGGCTTTTACTGTCTTCCAGCCCTGGAAAGCCGCTGCATCTTTTTCAAGTTTCACAAGGGCGATTGGTTGTTTTACAGATTCGATGAGCTTGGGTTTGCATTCTTCGGCTTTTTTTAGCCAGGATTGCCTGTAACCGGCATAGGGGTCCTGGGCTTTTACATTAGCCGTTATCAATGCGATAGCGCAGGTGAATAAAAAAATGAACTTAGCGTTTGGTCTGATTGGCGCCATAAAGGTTAATTTAAGATTGAGTTCTTTGTTTTGGTAACATGGAGAAGACCGGGCAAAGAAATAATTGGTTGTTGCAATATAAAAATATGCAGTTGTGAAACCATCCTGTACTATCTTTTTAAATTAAAAATATAATTGTGGAATATTACATTTGTGCCAGCCCAATTATAAAGCGTGAAGAACTACCTGAAAATATTATCTATTGATGAGTATTCTATTACTCCAAAATACCTTCAGTTATCAAATGCCATCATCAGGGCAATTGAAAGTGGTGATATTGTTAGGGATGATATGCTGCCTTCTATTAATGACCTCAGTTTTGCACTGGATACATCACGCAATACCATTGAAAGGGTTTACAAGGAGTTAAAGGATAAAGGTATTGTAAGCTCGGTACCGGGTAAAGGTTTTTTTATCTCGAATACCGATTTTCAAAAGCCACTGAAGATCTTCCTGCTGTTCAACAAGCTAAGCGCACATAAAAAGATAATTTACGATGCCTTTGTTGCTACCATTGGCGAACTGGCTACCATTGATTTTTATATTTATAACAACGATTTCTACTTTTTTAAAAAGATAATTGCTGATAGTTTCCAGAACGATTATGCCAAATACATCATCATCCCCCATTTTTTGGATAATGAAACCAAGGCTCATGAGATCATCAATACCATTCCAAAGGATAAGCTGATCCTGCTGGATAACCTGGTACCGGGCGTAAACGGTAAATTTGCGGCCATTTACGAAAATTTTGCGTCGGATGTTTATGAAGCCCTTAAGAAGCTGCTTGATAAGCTAACTAAGTACCATACTATTAAGCTGATATTTCCCGGTAAAACATATCATTCCAAAGAGATCCTTAAAGGTTTTCTTAATTTTTGCCGCCAGTATGCATTTGATTATGAGGTGGTTGATTCTTTAGCTTCAGAAACGATTCAAAGGGATACGGTTTATATCAGTTTAATGGAAGATGACCTGGTTGAACTGATCAAAAAAATCATTGCTTCTGAGCTCAAAGTAGCTAAAGATGTGGGCGTTATATCCTATAACGAAACCGCGCTAAAAGAGATTATTCTTGATGGTATTACCACCATATCTACAGATTTTAAACTTATGGGAAGCAAAACCGCCGAGTTTGCGCTAAGCAATTGCCATGAGCATTTTGCGGTGCCCTTTAATGTCACCTTAAGAAGTTCGTTGTAAAACCGAAATTTAAAAAACGGGTATTAAAATTCAATCCTGAATGTAGTTCCCTTTCCCGGTATACTTTTTACTGTAATATTTCCGCCCATGGCCTCTACCTGGTTCTTAACCAGGAACAGTCCTATTCCACGCGCATCATTGTTTCCATGGAAAGTTTTATACATGCCAAAAATATTTTGGCCGTGCCTGTTCAGGTCTATGCCAACGCCGTTATCCTCAATTTCCAGGATGGTTTTGTAGCCGGGGCTGTTAGCAGATATAGCTATTTTCAGCGGTTTCTCAGGATCACGGTATTTAATACCGTTGGTAAGTAAATTAAGCAAGATACTTTCCAGGTAAGCCTTATCACAATTAATTTCAATTTCAGGATCAACCTTGATAGAAAGATTTGCTGCTGCCTCTTTCAGTGATCCCGACAGGATATTTACTGTTCTGTTAATCTCCAGGGCCAGGTTAAGGTACTTTAAATTGTGCTTATTATTAGCATGCACATCAACCACTTCATTTAAATATCCCAGCGTTTCCTGCAAATTATTTGCGCTTGTTCCCAGCATATCGGTCAGGTTATCTTTTTCCGATTTGTCTTCCTCATTAAGAATCATATCGGTAAGCATCTGAATATTGCCGGTATGAGAACGAAGGTTATGGGAAACAATATGGGCAAAGTTTAATAAGCGGCTGTTTTGGGCGCTAATGATCTCCATTGCTTTAATCCGTTCCAGCTCCATGTTTTTTCTTTCGGTGACATCTTTGATCTGCGACACAAAATACAAGGGGTTTCCCTGCTGATCACGCACTAAAGTAACATTTAGGGATGCCCATATAATATTACCATTTTTATGGAAATAGCGCTTATCCATTTGATAAGCCATAATCTTATTATCCAGCAATTGATGCATTTGTACCAGGTCAATATCAAGGTCATCCGGATGGGTAATGTCCTGAAAAGTCTCCTTTTTCAAATCGTGTTCTTCGCGGCCTAATATCTGGCATAGCATTTTGTTCACCCTGATCCATCCACCAACGGGCGATACCAGTGCCATACCTATCGGCGCATATTCAAATGCATGATGAAACTGCGCTTCTTGTTCGGCCAATCTTTTAAGCAGGTCAACCTGTTCGGTAATGTCTTCTATTGTGCCGTATATTTCTGTACATATCCCCTCTTCTAAACTTGCCTTTATCCTAACTTTTATCCATTTGGTATTCCCTTTTGCTGTTCGCAACTCAAATTCTCCGCTTAACGGATCCCTGGTTGTTATGGCATCTTCTATTAATTGCTTTATAGCCTTTTGATCAACATAAAACCCGATGGATTTTTCCAAAGTTGGCTTAAAGTCGGGGCCGACCTCATAAATTCCCCTTACTACCGCATTCCAGTAAATTTCGTCGGTTAATATATTTCTTTCCCAAATACCCAGGTGGACAAGCGGTATAACTTTTTGGTAGAGTTCGAGTTTGGTCTGCATAAAAGAAAAAAGAGGGTGATCGGCTCAATAAACAAGATAGTAAATTTGGTTTATACGTTACCTACTACCTTTTGTTTAAATTATTAGGTGCGCAATTTATTTATTTTCGTTGTAATTGCTAACTTCCTGTTGTTTAAAAAACGGTATGGGTAATTGTTCTTCATTATTATTATCATCGTACCACCAAACTGCACGTTCTCATATAATCTAAACTATGCATATCCTGATAGCACCAAATGCTTTTAAAAATAGCATAACAGCACAGGCTGCCGCTACTTCCATTGAAAAAGGACTGCAGCAAAGCAAGCTGTTATGTACAACAGCATGTTTCCCGATAGCTGATGGCGGCGATGGTACAGCTGCCCTTATCATCCAAAAGCTGCAGGGCAATTATGTTACTATGGATGTTCATGATCCGTTGGGCAGGCAAATTAAAGCCTCGTTCGGTTTGGTTGATGGCGGCAAAACCGCGGTGATTGAAATGGCCGATGCATGCGGTCTCAGGTTGCTGAAGCATGATGAACTAAACCCGCTAAAGGCCAGCTCCTACGGAACCGGCGAAATGATTAAAAAAGCCCTCGACCTTGATGTAAGCACCATTATAATTGCAATGGGCGGCTCGGCCACGGTTGATGGCGGAACCGGTATTTTAAAAGCGCTTGGCATTAATTTTTTCGGAGCCGAAGGCCATCTATTGGATAATATGCCTGAAAGCCTGCCCTGCCTGGAAAGGATTGATGGTTCAAATATGGATACCCGCCTGCAAAATACAAAGTTGGTGGTGCTTTGTGATGTAGATAATGTGTTATTGGGACCGCAGGGGGCGGCGGCAGTATTTGGTCCGCAAAAGGGAGCAGGCTCCGAAGATGTAAAAATACTTGATGCAGGGCTTTCCAGGTTTAATGATGTTACCGTGCAGCAACTCGATATAAATATGGCCGCAACCCGATATGGTGGTACTGCAGGCGGAGCATCTGCAGGGGTTTATGCCTGGCTAAATGCCAGGCTCGTAAACGGCATTGATTATTTTATGGAACTTACTCATTTTGATGAGGCACTGCGTAAAAGCAACCTGGTAATAACCGGCGAGGGAAGCATTGATGAACAGACCCTGCAGGGAAAAGGCCCTTTCGGGGTGGCCTGCAGGGCAAAGGCAAAAGGTATACCTGTAATTGGCTTAGCCGGTAAAATTCCCCTTAACAATAACGAAAAACTAAAACAATACTTTGATGTACTGATGGCCATTGGCAACGAGCCCGCAGATATCCCCGCCGCATTAGCCCATACAGAACAAAATTTAACGCGGGTGGCGAAAGATCTTGGTGAACTATTAAGCATGGGAATTTTAAAACCGGCAAACAGGTTCAGCCGCTAACATTGATCAGATTGGATGGCGATTTTAATCAATGTCCTCCGCTGTCGGCCGTAAAGCTTTTATCATCTGCCGATGGGCCATAGATAGAAGGGACCGCAATATCATTCAGCCGCATGTATACAGTTAGCTGACCGCGATGATGTACCATGTGGTTAATAGTTGATTCCACCTGTTCTTTCTTGGGCGAACTAAATAATTCCCGGCCATTTGCCTTAAGGTAAAATGTTTCTGCCAAAGTGTCTTCCTTAATGCTCGATAACGTGCTTTTAGCTTCCGTTACATTCTGTTTAAAGTGGTTCACAAGGTCCTGGGTGGTTTGGGCCTTTATATGCTGAAAAGTAGCAAAGTCGATTTCTGAATGTTTTATAATATGTGTTATCCATAAAGGGATCTCGGCAACAAGCAATGCCAGGTAACCCAGTTCCATTGACTTTTCATGCGGTTTCCAGCCGAAAAGCTCTGGCGGGATACGTTCCAGGCATTTCAGGGTGGAAGGTACTTCAGCTTCCAGTTCTTTAGCAAATTGTTCGGCGAATAGTAAATCGTTCATAGCTTTGAAAATTATTCATAAGCAATTAACATCTATCCGTTTAAATAGTTTACGGTTTTTTATATTGTGTATTATCACTTATCTTCAACAGGATCCGGCGGAGCTGGCCCGGATGGATCATATATAGCTACCGCAACCTTTGAATCGGCGCAGCCATAATACAGGAACCATTTCTTTTTAAAATAAACCATACCTTCTATAAATACAGTGCCGTTAACGTATTGCCCGCTTTTTTCAAAGGGAGCCATCGGTCGCAGGAAAGGTACATCCAGCCTGGTAATATTTTTTGAAGGATCTTTCCTATCAAACAATGCCTGTCCGGCACAATACGAATTGGCATTAAACCTTTTATCCCTGTTCTCATCTGCCTTATTTTTACCATTATAAAATAAGATGACACCTTGTTTGGTCATTAAAGCCGGCGGCCCGCATTCTGTCAAATCACTGTCGAAATAGCCATTGCGGGGTGATATCAATTGTTTTAGCTCACCGTTTTTATCAACAACCGGCGCCCAGTCAACCAGGTTGGTGGATGTAGCTGCATAAACATGCTGCTCTCCCCAGTACAACCAGTATTTACCATTAATTTTAATCACCACTTGTTTTCCATTAACTACCTTTGTAAGGATGGATGCGGATTTACTGGCAATATTAAAAAACTTACCATGATAAGCTGTTTCAAAGATAGGCCCATGCTTTTTCCAGTGTACCAGGTCTTTGGAAGTTGCTGCTCCCAAACGCGGCAACTCGCGATTCCATTCGGTATAAAAAACAACATATGTTCCATTAGGTGTAACCGCCACACGCGGATCCTCGCAGCCACCGGGCCATTCATATTTTTTTGCTATATCATTATCCGGGTAAAGTACGGGTGTTTTTTTTCGGCTAAAATGAATGCCGTCAGCACTTTCTGCATATCCTAAGCGCGATGTGCGAAAACCAATTCCAATACCAAACAAGTCCTCTGCCCGATACAATACAATCACTTTGCCGTTTTTTATGGCCGCAGCCGGATTAAACGTATCATTGGCTTCCCATGGCACCATTTTGTTACTTACCGGGTCTTTAAATTTTGAGCTGGTATCGGGTGATATGATAGGGTTTATATTTGCCGGTCTTTCAAAACCTCCAAAAGCCCATGAGGGTAATGTATTTTTGGGAATCTGACCCAGGCAGGTCTGGGCTACCAAAACAAAGGCTAATATCTTCCCGGTTTTTATTAAGTTAATCATCATAATTGGCTCATTTAAAGATATAATTTGGGGGAGCGCTATTTTTATTACAGGCACACATCCCTTTGTATGGCGAAGCCGCCAATGTAGATGAAATATAGTAGTAATTCAAAATAGTTTGAGCGGAGTTAAATAAATCACATTTACTATATTTAAACCATGCTTTTCACCGAAGACTTTTTGCATTATGTATGGAAATTCAGGCTATTTGATCGCATAGACCTGCAAACCGAAGATGGTAAAACGCTTGAAATATTTTCGACGGGGACACATAATACTGATGCCGGCCCCGATTTTCACAATGCCCGGATCAAAATAGATGACACCCTTTGGGCCGGTAATGTTGAAGTTCACCTTTCTGCCTCTGATTGGCAAAAGCATGGCCATACCAATGATGATGCTTATAACAATGTAATTTTGCATGTGGTTTATAATAATGACCTGCCGCTTGTTTTAACCAGCGGGCGCAAGGTGCCAACTCTTCAACTAAGAGACAGAATCCCAGCCGAACTATATAACCGTTACCACCAGATGGTATTCGGTAACCAAACCATTATACCTTGCGAAGCCAGCATTGGCACTGTTGATGGGCTCATTATGCATAACTGGCTAACACGGGTGTTGGTTGAACGGCTCGAAAAGAAATCGGCGTTAGTAACATCGGCTCTGGCAATTAATCGTGGCGACTGGGAGGAAACCTTTTACCAGTTTTTAGCTGCAAACTTTGGCTTTAAAACTAACGCGTTACCTTTTGAGTTACTCGCTAAGTCGCTGCCACAGCTTACCCTTAGCAAACACAAAAACAACCAGATGCAGATAGAGGCGCTGATATTTGGACAGGCTGGATTTTTAGATGGTGATTTGAAAGATGATTATCCAAACAAACTAAAAAAGGAATATGATTTTCTGCGGAAGAAATATAGTTTGAAGCCGATAGAAAATCACTTATGGAAGTTTATGCGGTTACGGCCTCAAAATTTCCCTACGGTGAGGCTGGCTCAATTTGCAGCACTCATTGTAAATTCTAACCATCTGTTCTCCAAGATATTGGAGGTAAAGGATATCGATGCACTAAGAAGCCTTTTCGCATCTATAAAAACAAACGCCTATTGGGACGATCATTTTCGCTTTGATGTACCTTCAAAGCCATCGCCTAAAATTATGGGGGCATCATCTGTAGATATTTTGCTTATCAATACCCTTGCTTTATTCCTGTTTAGTTTTGGCAAACATCACCAGCAACAGCACTATATAAGTCGTAGCCTTAAACTTTTAGAAAATTTACCGGCCGAAAAGAACAATATTACCGAAGATTTTGTTAACTTAGGGCTGAAAATTACAAACGCGTTTGAATCGCAGGCACTGCTTGAACTAAAAAATAACTACTGTAATTATAAGAAATGCCTGCATTGCGGCGTTGGTAATAAAATATTAAAGCTGACCTGACATGCTACAGAGAATACTTACTTTTTTTGAACGGTACTCCTTTGGTGTATGCACTTATCTGGGCGAAAGATTTAACGTTTCCATTGCAAAAATCCGCCTGTTTTTTATATATTCTTCATTTTTAGCTGTAGGCTTCCCGCTGATATTTTACTTCTTTGCAGGGATAGTATTGGATATTCGTAATTACATAAAAAGGAATCATACGAGAGTTACAGATTTATAGAGGTTTTATCTGGAGCTGGATTAAATTTATTATAACGATTACCGACTAAATTGTATAGCAATTTTACTTAACACTCACACTAACATTCCTGTGATAACCGCATTTTGCAGGTTGCGTACTCTAAACTTAGGTTTGTAGCAGTAATGCGCAAGCTGTTTTACCCAGGAGCTGTTATAGCCAAATACCATTTTTATCATTCTTACCCGGGTTGATCCCTTTGGATAGCCGTATTTATACCAGGTAAATTTTGATTGATCAATATTAAACTGGTCGGCAAAATCAGCCAGGAAAAGATCTATCTCGATATCAAAAATATCCAGATCAAGGTCAAGGCTGGTATCAAGGCATAAACTGCCAGGATCCACACTAATGATTTTGTAGCGGCTGCAATAATCAACAATAAATTCTTTTAAAGGCGGCAGTATCTCTTCCATTAATTGAATAGTTTTGATCATATTGTTTATAGGACGTTGTTTTAAAAATAAAGGTTGCACCATGGAGACTACTTTTTTAAAAAAAGGTTACCGAAAAGGTAAATTTGATTTATAAGCTGTACCGGGTAAGCTTTTTGATGGATAATTAAAGGCGTATTACTATTATTGCAGTACGTTTTTTCTTAATTGCCATGAAATTAAAAGTTATTGCTTTTGATGCCGATGATACCCTTTGGGTGAATGAGCCTTTTTTTCAAAACACCGAAAAAAAGTTTTGCAGCCTGTTGGAAGATTTTTTACCGAAACATAGTATATCGAGCGAGCTTTTTAAAGTTGAAATTGATAACCTGGCCCTTTATGGCTATGGCATAAAGGGATACATCCTCAGCATGATTGAGGCCGCACTCAGTATATCCGAAAAGAAGATCAGTATTGAAGTCATCGAAATTATATTGGAATACGGTAAACAAATGCTTAACGAACCTATAGAGCTGCTGGATGGTGTCGAAGAAGTATTATCAGCCTTAAAAACCAATTACAGGTTAGTTGTTGCTACCAAAGGCGATTTGCTTGACCAGGAACGAAAACTAAAAAAATCGGGCCTGGCGCATTATTTTCACCATATCGAGATTATGAGTGATAAGCAGGAAGATGATTATATCAAACTGATCAAACACCTTGACATCAACCCAGGCGAGTTTATGATGGTAGGCAATTCCTTAAAATCTGATGTGATGCCGGTGCTTAATATTGGCGGGCATGCAATTCATGTTCCTTTCCATACCACCTGGGCGCATGAGCATGTTGAAACCATCCTTACGCATGAAAAATTCAGGCATGCCGATACACTTAAGGATATATTGACTGCGATACAGGTATGAAGCAAAAGTTACACCTTGATACATGGATTCGTAAGGAGCATTTTCTTTTCTTCAAGCAGTTTGACGAGCCTTTTTATGGTGTTACAGTAAAGCTTGATTGTACCAATGCTTATAGCTTCGCCAAAGAAAAGGGAGTATCGTTTTTCCTGTATACCATGCACCGCGCACTGGCCGCTGCAAATGCTCTTGAGTCATTTAAATTAAGAGTGGAGGACGACGAGGTTTATGTGTATGATCAAATAGACGCCGGCTCAACCATCGGGCGCAGCAATGGCACTTTTGGCTTTGGATATATTCCTTATGCTCCCCTATTTGATCAATTTATTATAACTGCGAATAAGGAGGTTGAAAGCGTTCAAAACTCAAATGAGCTGATCCGGTCGAACGCCAATAACATCATTCGTTTTTCATCTTTACCCTGGATAGATTTTACCAGCATATCACACGCCCGTATTTTTGGCTTGCCCGATAGCTGCCCAAGGATCTCGTTTGGTAAAATGACACAGCAGGACGATAAAAGGTCAATGCCAGTATCAATTCATGTACACCATGCATTAATTGATGGCTTACATGTTGGTCAGTTTATAGACCTTTTTCAGAAATTAATGGACAACGGAGTTTAAATCTGCTTCTCCATCACTATTAGCTCGATCAACTCTTTAGGTGAACCAAAGCGACCGTGATCATGAAAGGGCTGAATCTCGCCGGTAAATGTATAGCCACGGCGCTCGTACCAGTTGATGAGCTCTTTACGGCTCCGGATAACAGTCATGCTGATGGTATGTAAACCCAATTGTTTTGCAATAACTTCGGCTTCCTCAATTAAAGCACGGCCTACTCCCCCGTTTTGTAATGTTGGCGATACACTAAACATGCCCAGGTACAACTTGTCAATCTTAACTTCAAGGTAAACCGATCCTATGATTATGCCATCTTCATTAACATATTTTAACAGCGTAATGGCGTCATTGTTAAGGTAATCAATCAGCATGGGTTCATCTATCCTGATCCCACCTATCAGATCACTTTCTGTTGTCCAGCCTTTTTTTGATTCTTCGCCCCGGTAAGCACTGTTAATTAAAGCATTCAATTCGGATACGTCGGCAAGGGTAGCTTTTGTTATGGGCATATTGTTTTGTTTTTTGGGAGGGCAAACTTAATATTTAACTATATTAAATGAAAGGTGTTATAGCATTTAATGTTACATGTAACCCAGGTAAATGGCGCTCAGCATAAAAACATCGTAAAAAATGTGGAAGAATATGAGGTACCACAAATTACCATCAAACACCTTATAAAGCCAGGTGATGAATAAAGCAAATAAAAATATACTTAGCATGGCACCCGTACCTTCCTGGTAATGATATAAAGCAAATAATATGGAAGTGATTAATCCGCTTAAAGTAAAAGCCCATTTACAGTATCCAAATAAAGCTTTTATCCGGGTAAATATAAAACCCCTGAAAACAATCTCCTCAAACGGGATAACCAGGAAACCAGCAATACTTAGCAGGTACAGGTAATTGATGGTATTATGCCTGATGTATTTAAAATCGGATAAGTTAGCCGGGGTAAAGCCTAAACGATCAAAAAAAGGCCCAATACCCCAATAAGCAAGCATGGCATACCCTACACCTATAACACCACCAAGCCAAACAGATTTCAAATTTATGGCTGAAAACTTAAAACCTATG
Source organism: Mucilaginibacter sp. P5_A4 (assembly GCF_056400605.1). Classification (NCBI taxonomy): domain Bacteria; kingdom Pseudomonadati; phylum Bacteroidota; class Sphingobacteriia; order Sphingobacteriales; family Sphingobacteriaceae; genus Mucilaginibacter; species Mucilaginibacter sp. P5_A4. Next base: position 43,684 of record NZ_JBFUKX010000044.1, read on the forward strand.
TCGCCGAATCCCTCCTTAAAGAATTTAAGATATAGGCCAATGAGCAGCAATAATAAAATAGAAAAAGCAAACATGGGAAGCAAACCCATATGCGGAAAGACCACCAAAAAAGCGATCATAAGCAAATCAGTTGCTATTCTTTTCCAATTTGTAGTCATCATAATTTCGACTAATGGAAAAGCCGAATGTTACAACAACTTGTAGTCGTCGCGGGCCGGGCTAAATATATCTATTAGTCTGCAATCGGTAACCGCTGTACCACCATGAATGATATTTGATGGTATAGTGGCAAACATTCCCTGATCCAAAACCTGTGGAACGCCATCAACGGTAAGCTCAAATTCACCTTCAATAACAAAGGAATATTGCTCATGTATATGTTTGTGCATTGGAAGTGAAATGCCGGCTTTTACCTCAATAAAATTAATGGTGTTGCCACTGGTATGAATTAGTTTGGAAAAATAGCCGGGCGCTATTTCTTTGGTTACGATATCACTGAAATGATGGAAAAATTGGTTTTGCATAAAGCAAATTTAATGGACTATTTTAAACTTTATACTTTTTACTTCAGCTTATAAAAAGGATTAAAACATTATTTCACTAAAAGCAATCCTTTAGCTTTTAGCTTTTACCCCCCCCCCCGATAATTCAGTAATTGTTGTTGTACAAAACGAAGGTGATACAAATAAAGCCATAAAAATAAAAGTCGGTGAGCGGATAATTGAGCCTTTGTTAAAGGCTGATTCATTTAATACTTTAGTAATAGCCACCAAATAATGTTTAATTTTCTGCGGATAAAAACTTAGCCTTCATTTTAAGGTTATACTTACATAATAGTTTACCATGGCTTTTATTGATTATTACAAAACATTAGGCATCGACAAAACTGCTACGGAGAAAGAAATTAAAAACGCTTACCGCAAGCAGGCCCGCAAATATCATCCCGATCTTAATCCCAACGATGTTCAGGCAAATAAGAAATTCCAGGAGATTAATGAAGCCAACGAAGTATTGGGTGATCCTGAGAAACGTAAAAAGTATGACAAGTACGGCGAAAACTGGCAGCATGGAGAGGCCTATGAGCAACAAACCAGTCAACAGCAAAGCCGGCGGCGCAGTTCTGGTGATCCGGGAAGTTTTGGAGGCTTTGGCGGCGGTTTTGGCAGCGGTGAGGATTTCTCGGACTTTTTTCAATCAATGTTTGGAGGTGCAGGTGGCAGCGGCAGACGCACCGGGTATCGCGGCCAGGATTTGAATGCTGAATTGCAATTGAGCCTGCAGGATACGCTGCATACACATAAACAAACCTTAACTGTAAATGGCAAAAACATCCGTATTACAATACCTGCAGGTATAGAAAACGGACAAACAATAAAAATAGCCGGCCATGGCGGCCAGGGTGTAAATGGCGGCCCGGCCGGCGATCTGTATATTAAATTTAATATCCCAGCCGATGGGCGTTTTAAGCGCGATGGCGCCAATTTATATAAAACCGTAAAGCTTGATCTTTATACGGCCGTTTTAGGTGGTGAGATTATGGCCGAAACGCCAACAGGGAAAGTAAAGGTTAGGGTAAAACCCGAAACTCCAAACGGAACCAGGGTAAAACTTAAAGGCAAAGGTATGCCTGTTTATAAAAAGGAAAATGAGTTTGGCGACCTGTACCTTACTTACGATATCCAAATACCTACCAACCTTACTGATAAGCAAAAGCGGCTGTTTGAAGAACTATCAAAATCCTGATCTACTTATGAAAACAGAGAATTTAATAACTGCGAATGATTTTTGTGTATACCATAATGTTGAGTACACATTTTTAAATTCGTTAGAAAAGGCTGGATTGATTGAGGTTACAGTGATTAACGAGACAACGTTTATCCCAGAAACAGAATTGCGTAAGCTCGAAAAAATGATTAGCCTGTACCAGTTAGATATCAATGTGGCCGGCATTGAAGCAATAACACACCTACTTAACCGGATTGAACAAATGCAGGAAAATATGCGGGCCTTGCACAACAGGTTAGAAATGTATGAGGGGGAGTAAACCCCTATTCCATATACTTCAGCATCATACGCTCACTTACTATGTGGGCATCTTCAATCACAGATTCGGGGTATCCCATGGAGGCCAATATGGCTATACCATTTTTGCTTTTCAGCAAGCCTTCTTTCAATTTGTAATCAAAAACCAATGTTTTGCCCGATTTGGAATCCACAAACGAATAGATGGCAAAATCCTCGTCTAAAAGTTCGGCGAGCTCAAGATCATGTGTTGATACGAATACAAAATTATCATTGGCGGTAATGTATGACAATACCGATTTTGCAGCGGCAATACGCTCAATTGTATTAGTTCCCCTAAATATTTCATCAATGATAACCAGGCTTTTTACGGATTCTGCATTGCTGCTATGATCAACAATATTTAATATAGCTGATGCCTGGGCCTGGAAAAAGCTTTGCTGTTCTTCTATACTATCGGTGATCTTGATACTGGTTTGGATTTTTAAAAAGGGAGCTTTGTAGGCCCTTGCGCAGCTGGTGAATAACGTTTGAGCCAGCAATGTGTTTACCGCTATTGCTTTAATAAATGTTGTTTTGCCAGACATGTTTGAGCCTGTTATTAATGCCCCTTTATCGGCACGGGTATATAAAGAATTAGGTACACATTTATCTATTAATGGATGATAAAGATCGGTAATATCCATTTTGGCATTTTGGTCAATAAACTCTGGTTTATTGTAAAACGGCAAACCTTCCCTTACTGATTGTATGGCAATAAGCATATCAATTTCGGCCACAAACGTATATACCTTCTCTATATCATCGCGGTACCTGCCAATGTGTTTTACAGAATTGGTATAAATGTGGGATTCAAGCAAAAACAATGTTTTAAATAGTTGGAAAACCACATAACCCGGCGAACCTGAATCTATAATCAGTTCACTTTCAAAATTCACAATACTTAATGAACGTTTAAGAYCTGCAAGGTTTATCAGGCTTTTTTTAATTTCTTCAGTATCGCCGGTCTTGGCATTTTTAACTAACCAAACGGCAACCTTATGCATTATCAGCAACTGGGGTAATGAATTTGAGTAGGCTGCAATTTTTCTTTTGCTTGCAAAATGGAAAATGGTATTATACCCAAACAATACACCTAAAATTATTAAGCTTACCGGGTTAGGTATAATTAGAAGAGAAATAATTGCTGCTAAAATTAAATATGGCACTGCTTTAATATACATGTTCATCACCGGTGCAAATAACGGATCATGTGATTTTAAAAACAGGTTAACAACCTGGTAAGCGTTGATATGATTAAGTTTTGAAAGCTCCAACTCAATAAATTCCCGGTTTGGAGCATCGGCGTTAAGCGTTTCTATCTTTTTATCAAGTATTAATAAATTATCAATTGACGTTTCGGGAAAATGCAGTTTTTTGTAGAGATATTGTTTACCTGGTTTTGAATTAGCCCGGTCAATGTAGTTGAAAACACTTTTAAGGTCAAGGTCGTCGGCTGTTACATTTGATAGTTTTCCGATGCTATCGTCGGCATCCTTGTAAAGCTTTATCAAATCAAAATTACGTCTCGCATTTACAGGTTTGGCCCATTTGTTTTTTATTTTCTCCAGTTTTTTTTCTTTAGTACGTAGCTTGCCAAAGTAAGAAACAATATAGGAAACAGTAAGCACAATGGCCAAAACTAACAGCGTAAATAAGAAATAATACATGCTTAAAAGTATAAAAAAATATTAACCTCCGGGTATACTACAATAAAGATGGGCTTTTTTATGCATATCCGTTGCTACTACTACACTTTTAATTTCCATAGATTTTCCATTTCAATTATTGTAGTATTTTGAAGGAAATAATCATTTACCTGCTAACCTTTGTGGAGTATAAATATGCTACCGAAATATTATTTTTTATCCAAAAAGTTCTGTAAAGCTTGCTGCGTAAACTCAGAGAGTACCAATTCGCCGCTTATGGCTGCCCGCTTAACCAGTAGGTCATCCCAATTATCCGTGCCCTCCCAAAGTATTTGTTTCAGGCTGGTTAAAGCGTCGGGATTGTAGGAAGCCAGCTTTTTTGCAAGCTCATCAACTGATGCGTCAAGCCGGGCAATATCATCATAAACTTCGTTATACAAACCTTTATCTTTTACCCATTGTGCGGTTTGAAAATCAGTAGCGCATATGGTAAGTTGCGAGAATGCTGGTAAGCCTACTTTACGAATAACAGCAGGCGATATCACAAACGGGCCAATGCCTATCGCCAGCTCACTTAATTTAATGGATGCAAATTGTGTAGCCAGGCAATAATCGGCAGCGGCAGCAAGGCCAACCCCACCCCCAACGGCTTTACCTTGTACCCGGGCTATAATTATCTTGGATGATTTTCGGCAGGCGTTAATAACACTGGCAAAACCCGAGAAGAACTGGGTGCCGGCATCTTTATCTTTTATCTGCAACAGTTCATCAAAGCTGGCCCCGGCACAAAAGGTTCGGTCACCCTCACTTTTTATTACAATTACTTTTACCTCTGCATCGCTACCGGCATTGTTAATTTGATCGGTAAGTTGTTGCAACAGATTGGATGGAAGCGAGTTTTGGGCAGGGTGAAAAAAACTGATAATGGCTATGCCTTCCGGGCTTTTTATGATAGAAACACTTCCGTTATCGTTGGATGGCATATTAAAAGTTTATATAATACAAGTGGCTGTAGCTAACTACTTGTCCAATATCAGAAGTATTTAACTTAACTACAATTTTCAATTGAAATAATTTGATGATGCTGAAAAGAAACTAATGAAGTTAGAACCAAAAGGCAGGCCTTTAATCCATTCGCTATTTCAACAAAAACATTAACTCCCATAAAATGTTGTACTTATACAAACATAATTAAATTAGTCATGGGAATTTTACAGCACATACATCATCAGATCTCTGCACTTAACGATCTGATTAAAATAAATAACGACCGTATTGCCGGATACCAAATGGCCCTGGAAAGTACCGACGAAACCGGTTTGATCGTGCTCTTTAATGAATATATTGACCAAAGCAAAAATAATATTACCGAGTTAAAGGAATATATTCTTGTATTAGGCGGCAGCCCGGCTGATGGAACAACTTTATCAGGCAAATTTTATCATACCTGGATAAATGTAAAGGCCACTTTTGTCAATAAAAATAAACAAGGTATTTTGGCCGATTGCGAATATGGCGAGGATGTGATCATCAAAGCATACCGTAAGGCGCAGGATGATAAGGAGTTGATATGGGAAGACGAAAAAGTGGTAAATTTACTTGCTTATCAGTTGGATGGTTTTAAAACATCACATAATACCATTAAAAGTCTACGCGATACCGTAACGGTTTAGGATTTATTATCTGGAAACAAATGAACAGCTCTGATGAATCTTTTTTGGAAGAATATAAGCCACTGCATGTTCCGCATGAATATGACGCAGATGCAGGGGTGCAAAATAATGTTGTATATGCTTTAGCCCAGCTAAAGGAAGCCACTGCACATGAAGTTGCCATAAAATTAAGTGCTTTTGAGCCAGAAACGCCTCCTTTCATCCATGAAAAAAATGCGGAGGATATACTTAGATATCTTTTTAATAAAGGATTGATAAAAGCCATTAATAAAGATGGGGAACTTTGTTACAACCTCAGTAAAATAGAAACCCCCAATTCTGGCAAAGCTGATAAACTTTTTTAAGGGTTTACGGAGTTTACAGGCTTGGCAGATATAATACTATCAACAACAAACACACTTACCCCCCGCCATGGTAAAGTGTGCAGGTACTCCTTATAATGAAGTTCAAGATATGAGCCGGCATTGCTATTTAATTGCCGGGCCACTTTCTCATCAGTAACAGAAAACATAAATTCATTTGATGCTATATTTCCCTGCGTTTGCGTACGAATACCACTTTGTATTAACCTGCCTTCATATGTTTTAAATAAATAGCCCTTTTTTACAAAATAATTCATATTGCCGGCTTTTGCCCCTTCGCCAAAAACAAAATAAAAACGATAGTAAAAAAAGCCCGCTAATAATAGCAGTATAATTAATAGTAAAATAGATTTGGTACGGGTTTTCATGAATGATATTTTAATTATTTAAAGCTACAAAAACTTAAGACGAACCCTATAATGATAACACAAATAAAAAGCTAAGGGTGCAGCATACTGCATATTATTCTTTTGCAGTGAAAAAATATTATTACAAATAATACACTTTTTGAGTTTAAATTCTAACTTTATCTCGCAATACCTAAAATCTATCCAAAAAAATGTCTGCTGAGGTTCTACATACTTTACCGGAGGAAATTTTCAAGATTATTTTCGAAAAATCGCCGGGTTCTTTATTAATTAAGGCTGACGCGCCTCATTTTACCATAATGGCAGCCAGTGATACTTTTCTTACTATAACAAACGCCACCAGAGAGTTAATTATAGGCAAAAGCTTTTTCCGCGTTTTTCCTGATGATGACAACGACCCCAAAGATGAAACCGGCGCCCGTAAAATATTTACCAAAGTAGCAGAAACGGGTCAAAAAATAGATATTCCGAGCTATAGGTATGATACCAGGGATCCGGAGACAGGCAATTACAACGTTAGATACTGGTCATGTAGTAATGTGCCTTTTTTTTGTGGTGATGGTAAGGAAATGTATATTTTAAATACAATTGTAGATATCACTGGTGAGGTAAATGCTAAACAAGCCGCACAGGAGAGCGAAAACCGCCTTCGGCTGGCAGCGGAAGCTACTGGTTTTGCAACTTTTGATTGGAACTTTAGAGATGAAGAACACATTTGCCCGCCTCAATTAGTGGAATTATTAGGGCATCCGGCCGAAACTTTGTTATCGGCACAGGAGGCATTTAAAAAACAAGTGTTACCCGAGGATCAGCAAATTATTTTGGATTCATTTTACACATCAATTAAAACCGGGAGTTATGCCCACGATGTACGGGTTGCCTGGCCCGATGGCGCTGTACACTGGTTGAGCATTAAAGGCAAATTAGTTGTTGATGAACATCAAAAACCATTGCGTATGCTGGGAACTATAATTGATGTAACCGAAAATAAGCGCGACGAGATCAGGAAGAATGATTTTATAGCGATGGCCAGTCATGAATTAAAAACACCGCTTACTTCTATCAAATCGTACATCCAGATACTAATAAAAAAACTGGCACCTGTTAATGATGCATTGGTAAACAATGCCCTTACCAAAGCCAACAGTCAGGTTAATAAAATGACCGAGTTAATCCACGGTTTTCTTGATCTGTCGAAACTTGAATCGGGTAAGTTACAACTTATGCCGGAAGTGTTTGATATAAACAAACTAATAGCCGATTGTATTACAGAATTGCTGCATTCAAACATCAGTCATACGGTAATTTTTGATGGATCGAATGTTTTGAATGTTAATGCCGATAAGGAAAAAACAGCCCAGGTAATAAATAACTTTTTAAGCAATGCGGTAAAATATTCACCCAAAGAAAGTAATATCACTATAAAAAGTCATGGCATGAATAGTAATATCCAGGTTGCAGTTACCGATGAGGGTGTGGGTATTAAGCCTAAAGATCATAAAAAAGTATTTCAGCGTTTTTACAGGGTAGATAATGAAAAGATCAGGAATGTATCAGGCTTTGGTATAGGACTTTATCTTTCCAACGAGATCATTCAATGCCATAAGGGCAAAATATGGGTTGAAAGCGCCGAAGGTTTAGGTTCAACATTTTATTTCAGCCTGCCCATATGAATTACTTTACCGCTGTTAATTTTACCTTTTTATAGGATGATACCATAAACTGAACCAGGTCGATTATATTTAATGGCGGTTCATTTGTGGTTATACTGAGCTTCTTTTTGTTATTGTCAAACTCAAATGCGAAATAATAATTGGGAGCATCGGTTACCTGGTCTGTTTGCTGCCAGTTATACATTTTTTTTAGTTCGCTGTGCTTAAGCAAATAATTTATGGTATCAAGCTGGGCACCAGATAATTTACCGGTATACTCCCCCTTGTAAGGATCGGCGTATTCCCCTCCCCTTAAATGATAATCGCCATTGGCCAAAATTGAAATTTCCAGTTGGGGACACTCGCCATGGCAGGTGGATGATAAAAAACGAACCTTTGAAAATTTAACGTCTTTATCATAACTATTTTTTAAATTGGTAAACTCGTAAGTATCATTCCCGGCCAACTTTACAGCGTTGGAGTCGATGGCCTTTAAATAAAGCCTGCTTGAGGTAAGGTTCCTGATTAAAAATTTAAAATCTGTTTTGTGTTTAGCTTTAAAATTATCGGCACTGGATGTATAAATATCCGTCAATATCAACGTATCCTTTACAATGACGTAATGGCTTTTTTCCTTATCAGATCCAACAAAATTAAATTTAACATGCCCCCGGGTAAAATAAAGATGTCCAAGGTCCTTATTAATCCAGCGGATAGAATCAAGCTGTGTCTTTTGAGCTTTTGCTGTACAAAAAATCAATCCCAATAAAAATAAAGAAAGACCGCGTTTTACCATTTATTTTAATTTCTGATTTACTTACAAACTCATATAATACGTAGTTAACGACTCAAAATCATCAAACTTATGCTGATAATCATCAGTTTCGCCAAAACCATAGCTTACAAATATAAAAGGTATGCCAGCCTGGCGTGTCTGCTCAGCGTCACCTTGTGTATCGCCAACGTATACCGGTTTTTCAAGCTGATGTTTATCAATCAATAAACGCATATTATGATGTTTTGGCATATTGTTTTCGCCATAAGCAAAAGAATCAGTTATATCCTCCCCAATACCTGCCCAATTAATAAACAATGGAATAATTCCGACCGCGCAATTGCTCAATATAAACAGTTTATATTTTGAGGATAATTGCTTTATTCCTTCTTTAACACCATTATACATAATTCCGCCGCTTACAGGCAAAATTTGGCGGCGGGTTTCATTTACGTCAAGATAAATGCCCAAAGCCTTTTCATCATCAAAATCGGGCATTAAAATTTTGGTAAGTTTTTTACCTTCCATTCCCATTAACCCCATTAGTTCATCACGATTAATAGTTCTTTTTATTGAGAGTTTTTCAAAAGTGAGATTCCATGAATTGGTGTAAGTATCAACGGCATCCCAAAGGGTTCCATCCATATCGAAGATCAGGCTATCTGGTTTCTGCATAAAATTATTTGTCTTTTTTGTTAAAGATGTGAAATTAACGTTTTGCTGTAAAAACTAAGTTCATGTTTTCTTCATGATTAATTTTCACCTTAGCAGTGTGATAAGGTTAATATGAGCCAGCTTAGCAGGAGGTTGGTTTCATAGGAGTCTCCGCTGTAAAAAGCGGGGACTTTTTTTATATTGTTTTTTTTCAAATTGCCTTGCGATAATAATAGCCGGCAGCTTTGTTGGCTTCCTGCTTTACAAAACCAACAGCTTCATATAAACTTTGAGCCGTATAATTATCAACCGCAGTTTCCAACTGGATAAACGTGGCTCCATGGCTTTTCGCAAAATCATAAGCCGTTTGTAATAAAGCCTTTCCTATTCCCTTTTTACGGTGGTCATTATCAACATAAAGATCATTTAGTAACCAATTCTTTGTTGCCTTTACAGATGACAACAACGGATAAAGCTGTGTAAAGCCTGCAGGCTGGTCGCCATCCATAGCCACAAAAATTACCGATTCATTATTTTCAAGACGGTTTTTAATAAAACTCTTTGCCAAAGCAATGTCAGACGCCTGCTTGTAAAACACACGGTATTGATCGAACAAATGAGTTACTAACTGATATTCATTGGGGTTGATCTGCCTGATCTGCATTATGATATAGGTTTTGTAAGTTTATTAATATTTTAATTATCAAAAAATTTTATCAAAGGGTTATAGTATCCCCGATTTTATATACTTCATGAAATTTGATACCCTGTTTTTCAAAATGCCTTACATAAGCCGCATAACGTTGTTTAATAAAAAACTCTTTGGCATAGCCATCATGTACAGGCAATATTTGTTTGGGTTGAAGCTTGTCTGCGAAACCCGAGATTCGTACCTCGTTTGCAAATGGCGCCATGGTTACCATGAGCAGCAGTTCAATGTCTTTATATTCCAAAAGCTTGTCTTCCATAGAATCAACAGGATGCAAAACTTTATCGTTAATAATAAAGCCTGTCATTTGTGGCAGCGGATTATCCATAATCAGCTCATGTATAACCGGGAAAGCTTTTAATATAAAGGGGCCAAAGTTTGCTGTACCTTCTTCTAAAACGGTGTAAATAATACCAGCTTTATCAAGATCTTTACCTACCTGGCTGTTGGTGATTACTACGGCGCCGCTTAGTTCAAGAATGTTTTTTAGTATATCAACATCATAATGATCCGGATGAATGTGAGTAATCACCACTGCATTTACGTCTGAAAACATCTCCGCAGTAACCAATCCTTCTGTAAAAGAGAATTTACCTGGATCAAATAATAATTTGTAATCATCCAGCTCAAAAACAAGGCAGGAATGGAGGTATTTACTTATTTTCATAGATTACTATTTGCACGATTTACAGGTTGGCTTCTTCTATTTAAATACAATTAAAGGATTTGAACGGTTTTATTTTCATAGAATTAAAAAACTGTTAATTAAATCCATGAACCGTGCTGAGATCCTGTAAATCCTGCCAAATCTTCTAATCATGTTTATAGTAGTTCTGTAGCCAAATTTGCCAGTTCACTACGCTCCCCTTTTTGGAGGGTAATATGTGCATAGAGTGGATGTCCCTTCGCTTTATCAATCAGATATGACAGCCCGTTACTTTCGGCATCCAGGTAAGGCGTATCAATCTGGTAAATATCACCTGTAAACACAAATTTACTGTTCTCGCCTGCACGGGAAATGATGGTTTTTACTTCGTGCGGAGTAAGATTTTGCGCCTCGTCTACTATAAAGAATATTTTGCTTAGGGTGCGGCCACGGATAAAAGCCAGGGGAGCTATAGATATTTTATCGTTAGCTACCAGTTCATCAATTTTAGCCTGCATTTTATCATCATCGGCAAACTGGTCTTTAATAAATTTAAGGTTATCCCATATTGGGGCCATGTAGGGGTCTATCTTTGATTTGATATCGCCGGGTAAAAAACCAATATCCTTATTACTTAATGGAACAATGGGGCGGGTAACAAATATTTGCCGGTAATATTTACGTTGCTCCAACGCGCTGGCCAGGGCCAGCAGGGTTTTACCGGTACCGGCGTTACCCTGTATGGTAACCAGCTTGATATCGGGATCTAAAAGCGCATGAATAGCAAAAGCTTGCTCAATATTGCGTGGATAAATATTGAATACCGGCTGCTCAGTCACTTTTTCCAATTGTTGTGTTTGCGCACTATAAAAGCCGGATACATCACTCTTTTTACCTTTTAAAATATAGAAATGATTGTTGGTATAAGCCGGTATGTTCAGGCTTTCGGAGGGTAGGTTTTCTTGCTTATTAAGCTGGGTAACCAGTTTCTCGGTTACCTTATCTATATCGGTTTTACCGGTATACAATTCTGCCAGGTTTTTAATTTTACYGGTTTCGTAATCCTCGGCATGTAGGTTAAGGGCTTTGGCCTTAAGGCGAAGGCAGATGTCTTTGGATACAAGTACCACCTTTTTTTGAGGATATTCTTCCTGCAAACCTAAGGCAGCGTTTAAAATATGATGGTCGGTTTTATCAGATCCAAAAACTTCAACGGCATCCGTCGAGATGTTTTTTATATCCATGGCTACTTTRAAACTCCCCTTGCTTTTACCGTTAAGCGGAATCCACTCATTCACCAGGTTGTTTTTTGACAGGTCATCCATCAGACGGATAAAGCTGCGTGCCTCAAAATTACGGGTATCATTTCCGTTCTTTTTATTATCAAGCTCTTCCAAAACCTGTATAGGTATGGCTACATCATGCTCCTGAAAATTTTGAAAGGCATTATGATCGTAAAGGATCACTGAAGTATCTAAAACGAATATCTTCTTCTGGTTACGCGGGCCGTCCTTATTCATATCCTACTAAATTAGGTTTTTTAAGGTTTGTTCAAAATGAAAATGCTATTATGAACAAAAAAAACCTTGTAAAAGCGAAAACGGGAGTCTCCTCTTGCGATTTGAACTCCCGTTTCCAAACCACTGTTCCACCGTAGTTTCCCAGTAGCACCAAGTTTTGTGTAAGATGACCGATAAGCCTTCGTCTGTTGTCCTTGCGAACTACCGACTACCGCAATATCACTGATTCTGTTTTGGGTCTCCGTGAAGCCCCGCATCGTTCTCAGTACCTCCTTTAATCACAATCTTTTTTCAAAGACTTTCGTAATTTTCATTTTTCATGTGACTCAGGGACTTCTTTTGATCTTTAGCGTCTCCCGAAGGTTTCACCCGATTCAATTTCTGTATTCCTGAAAGGTTGTCAAAGTACGTCGTTCTTGATGATTACAATATAGGGACTAAAAGGCATATTTGTCAAGAAAAAAATTAATTTGTTATTAACATGTTATTAACAATACCCCATGATTTGTAAACATGCATTAGTTGTTGATTTACTGGTTGTTATACATAAAAACTGAACAATATATCAATGTTATCAACATTTACGTTATTCACATAGATTCATAAAATTAGCCTTGTAGCAAGTGAAGAAAACGCGTAAAACTCAAAAAAGCTTAAATTTTATCATGTAAATATTCCAATGTCGTGTAGAAATATGCCGTAAATAAAGCCTATTTTTTTTGCGGGCAGCAATTTATTTACACCGATGAAATAATTATCTCAGAACTGCTGATAGCTGCTTATTGTTTATTTACAACAACACTCCATTCGCTGCCGCTACCTATTTTATAAGTATCTGCAAAGCTTCCCTGGTTTAAAGCGAACGATAATTGCATCAAACTGTTCATGTAAGCTAAGGGCTTGCCTACAGCTACTTCGCCGAAGGTATCGCTGTATGGGACATCACCTTCATACTTCTTTTCTCCGTTTTTATAAATTACCAGGTGTAGCTTATCCCCTAACTTGATATGAAGTTGCTTTACAAGGTCGTCGCCAATATTTGTCCATAAGTTACCATATTGAATATCGAGTATATCGATGGTTCCTTTTAGCTTTCCATTTTCCATCACTGCCTTTTGATAGGGAATTTTTACAACCTGTTTTGGTAATACCGGCCCTACCTGCTCAAAAGTGATCACTCCGGCGGCCAGGCGGGCTGCTGTATAAGCGTAAACATCTCTGCCATGGAAGGTATATGATTTTTCGGAGCCTTTACGACGATTAAGTACTTCGTCTATCTGCCTGATTTCGGCTATACCTAAAGATTCGGCTGCAAGCGTTAAGGTACCATTATCGGGTGTTACAATAAACTGACCGCTGTTGGTTTTCAGCACTACAGATTTACGGCTGGTTCCCACGCCGGGATCGACTACCGAAACAAATACCGTTCCGGCAGGCCAGTAAGCTACTGTTTGATATAATCGGTAAGAGGCCTCCCATATATTATAGGCCGGGATCTCGTGGGTGAGGTCATACAGTTTTAAATCGGCAGATACGCCCGAGGCAACACCTTTCATGGCTGAAACGGCTCCATCTTTAACTCCGAAATCTGATTGAAAAACTACGATTTTGTTTTGAGCATGGGTGTAAAAAGCCATGCTTATAAGTAACAGGATGCTGTAAATTTTTTTATTCATGGGATGAATCTAAAAAACTTTACTATATAATCATAATATTACAAGCTCCCGCAATAACTTTTAAAAAAAAGCAAAAAAGACCGCCCCAAAAGGGAGCGGCCTTCAAACCAAACTAACTACTTTATGAAAACAGTCTTTAATTATTTTACAGCTATTTCTCTTGATTGAAATTTAGCTTCTTCCTTTTTAGTGATGGTCAATTTTAATATCCCGTCGGTATAATCAGCTTCAATTTTTGAATGATCGGCACTTTCCGGTAAAGTAAATGATCTGCTGAACGACTTGTAGCTATATTCGCGTTTGCTGAATTTTTTACCTTCTTCAACGTTTTCGGTTTTCTTTTCGGATGAAACTGTCAATATGTTTTTATCCAGGTTAATCTTAAAATCTTCTTTTTTTAAGCCCGGCGCAGCCAATTCAACTTGAAACTCATTTTCTGTTTCTGCAATGTTAACAGCAGGAACGCGAGCTACTAATTTCTCGCCAAGAAATGAATCATTCAAAATCGAGTCGAATACATCATTAAAGAATGGACCCCTTG
>NZ_JBFUKX010000045.1:0-57229 GCF_056400605.1 Mucilaginibacter sp. P5_A4
ACCCTGTAATACGGCCAATAGAACAAATAGTCCAAGGATGAGGTATTTACGCATGTGATTAAGGTTCGGTTAGTGCCAATAACGGCTAATTAGTTGGATACTAAAACTACTATAAATAGTTCTAATATTCAACTAATTATTTTAAATAAAAATAAGCTAAGTGATTTCACGCCCTTGGTTGATTCTCCAACTTCCAGCAGTGTTCTGCTTTGTATTACACCAAAAAAGCCGGTGGCCCGGCTTTAAAAATTATCTTAGTTTTAACTATTTTGCGTATTTTCTCGGTACAGGGAACTTCGCGAGTGTTTCACGTGCCTGCTCTGTCTTTTTTACCACATTCGGCGAATTGCTGTAATCTTTAACCTTCACATTTTTAGCGTCCGATGTGTTTTTTTCAGCTATGTAATGTGTATTTCGTGCCATATCTACACAAATATAAAATTTTACTTTCTGTTTGTTCTACACCAAGCTTTTACGTTTGATTAGCAGCGGTCCCATCACCCGTAAAACCCCTTCCTCCTCCTTCCCCAAGGAAGGAATCGCACATCCCCTGCTTTTATAATCTTCCGAACACCTATGGAAACAACTCTAACAACGGATTCGATAGCTAATCAACTATCCAAAAACCTTCCAGGTAGAGCATATAACGGCCGGGTTGAAATTCGCCGTAGGCAAAAACAACTATAGTATTACCTTTTTTATGATAATACAGCCTGAGGTTATTGCTGCCCTTATATAGGTTCAGGAAGCCGCCATCGGTAACAAAAGCTCCGGTTTTTTTAATGAATTCAAAGTCGGCGGCACTGATAGCGCCCTGTAGATCTTCGAGGGTATTATTGGCAAAGTCGTTCAGTTTTATGGCGTTGATCAGGCTGGTTTCACGGCTCAAATCGAATGTTTTGTGCAGTATCTCCTGTTCGGGGCCATCAAATATGAGCAACTTTGCCTTCTTATAATTGGTTATCATTTGGGCCGTTCTTTATCTTTTTGTTCGGCAATATACCCTCCTTTTTCCAGATCATTAATATTATAAGGTAATTCAAACTGGACACCTAAACCGGGCTTATCAAACCAGGGGATAATCTGACCTCTTTTTACACTGTCAATAGGTTTTACAATTTTATAAACCCTGTATGGCGATTGTAAGGTTTTATCGGGCAAAGCGCGTTTTGGAAACGGCACCCCTACAAATGATACAAAGGTACCCTTGTCCTGGAAAACACTGTCAGCATCGTAATAACCTCCATAGCGATCAACCAACAGGCCGGCCTGCAACGTAATCATTTTTAATGACAGGGCGCCACGGTTTGGGGGCCAGCCGCCATTGAGGTTGTTGGTACTAAAAAACTGCTGCAGTTGGGCCCATTTTTCGTGCTTCCATAATTGCCAGGCAGTTTTCGCAAGCGGCTTTTTGGTACTGTCGGCAAAATCGGCAACAGAGGCTACAAAAACACTAAACGAAACGCCGCGTACAAGGCTGTCGTTTTTTTGATGTTCCCTTCCTGAAGGGGCTACGTGTTTGTGTGTGTTTTTGGATTGCGCCGTTTGCGCATTGACAGCAAAAGGCAGCAGTACTGCCAACAGCAATATTCTTATTGTTTTCATAGGACAAGATATTTGGTTTATTAATTAGCTAAAGATAATATATGTAAATATTTTATCAATGCAAACCGGGATATTTATTTTTAATAATATGCTGGTGTTATTAAAAATATCAAGGCAGATGTGTTAACTATTGATCACAAAAACCCACCCCGCTGTTGGAAGCCTCTGACTTTGAACTACTATGCCTGTTTCTACGGGATGCTTAAACAAACAATAATTCTATATATCTGAATCTATACATGATTTTCGCTGACCCTAAACCGCTATTATTTCGCGGTCAGCGCCTCACCTTCAAAAACAACGCCAGGCCAGCCATGGGCCATAAACTGCCTGATATTTTGATGGTCTGCTGCGTCGGGATTAGCCAATACCGACTGGTAATGTTCGGCAAATAAATAAAGTGTATCTGCCGCGCTCAAGTTGTTGAGTTGGGCGCAGGCAAAAACTTTTGCACTCCCCTGGTTTTGTGTAGCCTGGTTATAAACATCACCATTTTTAAAGGCTGTTGGTTGATGATTGTAATACGTTTCAATCAATTTTATAACTTCGCTAAACAGCACCAGTCCTTGTTGGGATGCGGTAATTAACGTAAGTAGTTGCTCCTTCATTCAGAATAATTTTTCGCGAAAGTAAAAAAGAAAAATCAATTCCTGCGCAGGTCGGAGTCTCCGACGAACCCGACCGGGCAAATTGCGCATGATACGAATATCGGTATGTAATGCAGTAACGCTGGCTGTATCCCTATATAGACTAATATACTTATCAACTTCAGCGTATTGATTTAAAAGTACATTATAATAAAAAGATCTTTTAACGATCTTACTTTTCTTCGTGGTACCATCCTGCTTTTTGTAACAACATCAGCAAAGCTGAGTCAAAAAGGAAATAAGAACCCATTATTCACTTAATAAAACTTAATCATGACCATAAAAGAAACCTTTTACCTGCACGGCGATAACCTGCTTAAAAAAGTTAAAGAATTGATAGCAGAAGGTAATGTAAGAAAAATCACCATTACAGATCATGCCGGCAAAGAACTCATGACCTTCCCCTTAACAGTTGGCCTTATAGGTATTTTACTGGCGCCGGTACTTGCAGCCGTTGGCGCAGTGGCCGCCTTTGTTGGCGATTGTAGCATTACGGTTGAAAGGGACGGATCAAAAAGTGAAGACAAAGAAAAGAAGGAAGAGTTGTAAACTTTGCTTTTATTACTGATGTACTTGCCGTCGCGGGTGCGCGCCGACAAGTACATCATGTTTACCTACCTGTTTTTTCTCTTCTCCAAGTATTCCATTCGGCTTTTTGTTATTATTTAGCAGGAGCATATGCCCCTTTGGCTATCCATAATTTTACCTGCGCGCTAAAAGCGGTATGGCTAAGCGGCGGCAAAGTTCTGCCAACACCAGGGCGCCAGGCCCAGGATACTAAATCGTCTGAGGTCATATGCTCAATTAATTGTTGTTTGCTTCTGCCGCCATTCTGTTTGGGATCAAGCAATTGAAGAGCCAGCTGCCTCGGCGTTTTTCCCTGGAAAACCATCCGCATATTTGCGGGCGGTAATCCCCATTTTGGATTTCCCGGAGGAGCATGCAAGCCCGGCGCATTTTCGGCCTGGTGGCAATTGCTGCATTTCATGGCATATAAACCTTTGCCATCGGGTCCCCTTTTTACACCCATTGTATGCAGGTGACTGTCG
This sequence comes from Mucilaginibacter sp. P5_A4, assembly GCF_056400605.1. Lineage (NCBI taxonomy): Bacteria > Pseudomonadati > Bacteroidota > Sphingobacteriia > Sphingobacteriales > Sphingobacteriaceae > Mucilaginibacter > Mucilaginibacter sp. P5_A4. The sequence goes on from NZ_JBFUKX010000045.1 coordinate 3,302, forward strand.
TCGCCCTGCAAGGGGACATCACCGCTGGGGTGGCAGTTCATACAACGTGCGCTCTTCAGAACCCCGTATACAGACATAAATGCCCTGACAGAGCCTACGCTATCTTTTGGTGAACCCACAACCGCTGCATAAATGACCGGCTTTTCCTTAAATGACATTACAGTAACAGCAATTGTTGCCAATAGCAGCACCACGAAAATGAATGATTTTTTGCTTCTCATGAGATGTGGTTTAATGGCGTGTTCATGATTGGTAAATTATAGATGCGCTTGCCTGTTGCCGCAAATACGGCATTGGCGATAGCAGGCGCGGTTGGCGGCACAGCGCATTCTCCGGCACCACCCATTTTTTCATTGCTTTCAACAATATACACATCAATCTCCGGCGACTCATTCATACGGGCAATACGGTAATCATAAAAATTATTTTGTTGTAGTTGTCCTTTTTCAATAGTCAACTCACCATAAAGCGCCATGGTTAGGCCAAATATAATACCGCTTTCCATTTGCGCTTTTACCCCGTCGGGATTAACAGCAAGGCCACAGTCAATAGCGCAGGTTACTTTATGCACCCTTAGCTTCCCGTTATCAATACTTATTTCAGCAACCTGTGCCACATAGCTGCCAAAGGCCTCATGTACAGCAATTCCCTTATACCGGCCCTTTGGTAATTTATTATCCCATCCGGCTTTTTCTGCCGCCAGGTTTAAGGCTGCCAGGTGGCGTGGTGATTTCTGCAGCATTTTGCGCCGGTAAGCTACCGGGTCCTGCCCGGCTGCATGGGCTACCTCATCCAGCATGGTTTCCATCACGTAGGCCGTATGGGTATGTCCCACCGAGCGAAACCATAACACCGGCACAACTTCTTTAGTGGAATGTAAACCAACAAAATAATTGGGGACCGTTTCAAAATATGGTGAACCGGCAACACCCTCTACTGATGTAGCATCAACACCATCTTTGGATTCAAAAGGGGTACCCGCCATAATAGACTGGCCAACAATATTATGGCGCCATGCTACCGGCAAGCCGGATGAATCTAAACCAGCATTGATGCGATGCACAACCATTGGGCGGTAATAACCGCCTTTCATATCATCCTCGCGTGTCCAAACCATTTTTACAAATTTGCCGCTCGCTTTGGCTATGTGCACAGCTTCCGAAACAAAATCGGAAGTTATAGTAGCCCGGCGCCCAAAACCGCCGCCAAGGAACACCACGTTCATTGTTATTTGTCCGGGTTTCATGCCTAATATCCTGGCGGCCGCCGCCTGATCAATACCAGGCAGCTGGGTACCTGTCCATATTTCGCATTTATCATCACTTATTTTCACTGTGCAATTCTGCGGCTCCATAGGCGCATGGGCAAGGTAAGGGAAAACGTATTCGGCTTTTAATATTTTAGTGGCTTTAGCCAGGCCGTCGTCAACATTGCCTTTTTGTGCAGCCTTTAGTCCATCGGTATGGGCGAGTTTTTGGTAGGCGTCAACTTGTGTTTTGGTGCTTAAATTAGCGCCGGCTCCATCGTCCCAGGTTATTTGCAAAGCTTTACGTCCCTCGCTTGCCGCCCAAAAATGATCTGCGATCACTGCAATGCCTGTCGGAATTTCTACCACCTGTTTAACGCCCGGGACGGCTTTAGCACGGGAGGCGTCAAACGATTTTACCTTACCCCCAAATACAGGTGCATGGGCTACAACAGCAGTAAGCATGCCGGGAAACTGCATATCCATGCCAAACTTAGCCTGCCCGTTGGTTTTAACCGAAGCATCAAGACGTTTAACGCCTTTACCAATCAGTTTCCACTGCGCCGACGGTCTTAAGGTAACATTTTGAGGTACCGGCAACGTTGATGCTTCGGTAGCCAATTCGCCGTAACTTAATTTTTTTCCACCTGCGGTAACATAACCTCCACCTGTTGTACAGCTTTCAACTGTTACCCCGGTACGTTTGGCTGCAGCCTGGGTTAACATAACACGCGCGGTTGCTCCAGCCTTACGGTAACGGTCAAACTCCGACCAGGTAGAGCTGGACCCACCGGTAATCTGGATGCCATACACGGTATGATTATAATCTTTATCAACTCCGCTATGCATGACTTTAATGGTATTCCAGTCGGCATCTAATTCTTCTGCCAGGATCATGGGCAGTGTGGTCCAGATGCCCTGCCCCATTTCAACGTGACTTAATATTACCGTGATGCTATTGTCGGCACCAATACGCAAAAAGGCGTTGGGGGCAAAAGCGGTTGCAGCATCCTGTACCAGCAAACGATTGGCCTGTGGTATGGTAAAGGAGATCAGTAAGCCTCCGCTTAACACCGCGCCCGCTTTCAGAAAATTACGGCGGCTGATCGCTGTTTGTTGATCGCTCATGATTTACCTCCTTCTTTTTGCATTGTTGCAGCCTTATGTATAGCCTGCCTTATTCGCGGGTAGGTACCGCAACGACAAATATTACCCGACATGGCATCATCAATATCCTGATCGGTAGGATTAGGGTTTTCCCGGAGCAGCACCGCAGCTGACATCAATTGCCCCGATTGGCAATATCCGCATTGCGGCACATCAAACTCGACCCATGCTTTTTGCAAAGGATGATCGTTATTGAGTGACAGTCCTTCAATGGTGACTACGTTTTGCCCTTGCGCGCGGCTCACTTTGGTAACGCATGAGCGTACAGCCTCGCCATTTAAATGAACGGTGCATGCGCCGCATTGAGCAACGCCGCAGCCAAACTTGGTGCCGGTAAGGCCTAACAGATCCCTGAGTACCCACAGCAGCGGCATATCGGGGCTGGCGTCTACCTGATACGATTTATCATTAACTTTTAATGTGATCATAAGCGGTAAAATAAGTAGAAAACAATTGGTGTATACTAAGTTAAGAAAATATTTTGCTTACTTTTGATGTTTTTCACCATAAGTATTTGGAAGATTTTTTATTTCTCTCAACGGGATAATCTACGCACATCTTTTTGTTTTGAAATTACTGGTTTCGGTTTGCATAGTTAATCCTTAAAGCATTTTATCCACAGACAAGCTTTTTGACCGCTTGTTAAACTGCTTGCAGCATTATTGTTCCAGCTGCGTATTCCTTTTATCCGCAGGTATTTTCAGGAAAGCTTTATAATTGGTATCAAGATAAACCAAAAGGTTAAAATCTTTACTGAAGTAGACCCCGGGCGATGGCGTGTACAAAACTAAAAAGTCGTCCATATCCTTACCTTTTAAAGGCAGGTATTTGGATATATAATCGGCATTAAAAACTTTGGCAATTTCGTCCTGCTGTTCCTGGTCTTTCAAAAATTCAGCTTGTTTAGCTTTTCTTTTTTCGTCCTTTTTAAAGTAATGGATTCTTAATGCTATTCCCCCTTTGTAGTTTCCATATTTTTCATCCCGTTGATAAACCATTGTTTGGTTATGATACTCGGGAGCCAGGAATGATCCCGTATGTATAGCTTCGGTCGCGGTTACATTTACCTCGTTAAGCATATTATGCCGGGGCGTTAGGAATATTTCAAGCGGCTTATTACCGGTAAGTAAAACCGTATCCGATTTGTAAAAATAACCGCTAAACACCAACAATTCGCCGGCCTTACCCTCTATACTAAATGCGCCCGATTTATTGGTGATCGTGAATTTGCGGTTGCTTAAATTTTCAACTTTTATACTTTGCAGCACCACACGCGTTTTATTCTCATATACTACCCCGTTTTGCACACTTTGGCCAAATGCAATTGCTGCTGTTGTACTGCAAAGGAATAATAAAAGCAAATGTTTAAGCATCTATAAAAATAATCATAAAATTTAAACTGCAATTACACCTAACAGCATTTAACAAAAATTAACAACTTATATAATAAGTTAAATTTTTGTTACATAACGATCAAAATTTTATAAGCAGATATTATTTATATTCGCTAACCCTAATCCAAAACCTAATGCCTGATATAAATCCATTTTTTAACCGGTATAAAACATTAAGGAATGCCGAATTGCTTACTGTTATTATTAACCCGGATAATTATCATCCCCTGGCCCTTGAGGCCGCTCATATAGAACTAAATAACAGACAGCTGACCCCCGAACAGCTTGAACTGCTTTATATCGACATTGAAGCCGCCGAACAGCAAAACAACATTCATCAGCAAAAAACAGCCCGGATAGGTCAGTCCATAGTTAACTTTCTAAACCCACTATCAGCAGCATTACCGTCCGTATCAAAATATATTAACATAATTACTATTATCGCAGCTGCCCTGTATATAGTGGCTTTGGTATTTGGTGGTAAATTAATGTTAACCGCCCTGTTTAACCCCGCTTTTTACAGCCCGTTTTTCTTTTATTCATCTATCCCCTATTTACTGCTCCCGGTAGGAATCTTACTTTTCGGGTTACGAAAAAAAGCCGGATGGCTAATATTATGCCTAATATCAACTTATAAGGCTATAGAATTACTTATCATTTATAAAAAAGAGATCGGCTTTAAACTGGATAGCCAATTTGGTTCAGAAATTACCGATACAAGGCTGGTAATATCTGGCATTGTAATTTTGGTTACGTTATTTGTTGCCGTATCCGTTTGCCGTGCCGATATCAGGGGCGTATACAAAGTAAGTAACAGGGCAAAAGTACTTACTATTGCCCTGGCTGCCGGCTGGGTGATATTTGATATGTTTAAACTTTTTAAGGCATAGCACAAAAGGTGCACCCTAAGATGCACCTTTTATAAAACCGTCATTGTTATAACGATGGTTCATTTACTACTCACCATTCACTACTCACCATTCACTACTCACCATTCACTACCCCTCCACTCACAGCACCATCTTCATTAGCCTTCTGTAGCTTTCTGAGCATTTCGCTGCCTATAAGGGCATCTATCATGCCGTTACCGCCGCCATCTTTACCGCTTACCAGTATTTCTGGCACCAGTTTAATACCATTGCTGGCAAGAGCTTCGGCTACACGTACTATGGCGTATTGCTCGGTACCCATGGCTTCGGTTTTCTGTTTGGTTACTTCAGCTTCGGCCATACCTATGGCTTTAATTTTGGCACCTTCGGCCAAACCGTTCACCTCTGTTGCGTTGGCATCGGCTTTGGCGTTCACTGTTTTGGCTTCGGCATCAGCTTTGGCTATTGTAATCTTAACTTCGGCATCAGCCTTGGCGTTAATGGTTTTGGCTTCGGCTTCACCACGTGAGGCGGCAACCCTTGATGCTGCCATCTGGGTATTGATCTCTACCTGGCGGGTTGATTTTACAACCTCCGGCTGCATATCTGCACCGGCCCTGGCGCTTTCAAACTCCTTACGCTCAATTTGCGCGTGGCGTTGTATTTCGTAAGTCACTTTTTCCTGCTCGGCTATTTTACGGTCGGTAAGGGTTTTCATTAAAGCAGCTGGCGGCACTATATCGCCTATCAGTGTATCCACACCTATTACGTTGTAAGTTTGCAGTACCGTACTGATATGTTCTTTAGCATCATTTTGCCTTTGTATACGGTTAGCCAAAAAGCCTATCACATCACTCCTTTGTGCCGAGTTACGGAAATAGTTGGCAATGGTAGGTTCCAGCACCTGCGATACCAGATTTTTCATTTTACCAAAACGGGCTATTACTTTTGGCGCTTCGTTACGGGGTACGTGTATAATTTGCGATACATCCAAATTGAATGTAAAACCATCGCTTGATCTTACGGTAATTGTGCACAGGTTTTTATCCAGCTCATGCGCTTCTGTGCGGCTATCGGCCCAGTTTAATACAATGTTGGTAGTTGGCACAATTTCTACCGCGTGGGTATATATGTTTACAGGGTGTTTACCGGGGTCAAGCGGTTCTTCCCAAACACCCTTTTCGTTACGTTTTACAATATTCCCGTGCTTAAAGGCATCGCCGCTGGTGTCTTTACCTTCGGGCCCAACAAAGGAGTTTACCACACCTACATAACCAATAGGAATGTAAACCATATCCACCTGCTCTACAATTACAAACCAGGGGTTTAGGTAATAAGTACCGGCCAGTATCACATCCTCCTGCAAACCTTTACGACCGCCAGCGTTAATAAACGCTATCGGATCCTGGAAGTTTTTATGACCATCAACCGAGTAGCCGGCAATTTCGCCCTTTGCCAATGGTTCACCATCAAGCGTGGTAATAACACCCACCTTGTTTTCCTGGATCTGGGTAATCGGCACCATCACAATCTCGAACAAAAAGGTGTTGATACGGTAACTACCCGGCGTAAGGAAAGCAGCCTGCGGGCCTTTCTGCCCGTTGTTATCCAAAAACGCTATCGCATCCTGGAATTTGTCGCAGTTTACCGGTTTACCCAGTACCCTACCGGTGTCCAGGATGGCTCCATCTTTCGCCTTCACCAGTCCCAGTTTGTTTTGCTCAATAATGGTAAAAGGCTCCATGGTAATACCGTACTGCCATGGCCACATGCCCCAATACAAACCTGGCGCAAGCGCTTTGGCCTGCATACCGGCCTCGCCGGCGGTGGCAATAATACGGCCATCTGGCAGGCGTGATTTACCCGATAAGGTGAACTTTTTTACCACCAGGCCAATACGGTCGTCGGGGACTATCACCATACCAAAAAACACCCGTAAAACAAACTTGTACATTACAAGCACCAGAATTACAGGCACAGCCCAAAATAACATCGCAATTGAATTGTTCATTTTTTAAAAGATTTAGAATTTTTATTTTTTGATTTTTAACGGAACCCTTAAGGTGCGGGCCCTCACAAATAACATATAGCTTAAACTGGATTGGAGTACCTTGGCTATATAGTGTCATTAAGACAGTTGCAATTACAGGATGTTACAATTATTTTAAAAAATATTTTTAATATTTCGGATGCCGGATGTGTGATTTCGGATTTATTACTTGTATTTATTTGATTTATAGCCAAATTAACTTAAGGCCAACAGATTTATATTGAGCTACATTTTTATCCTTACTAAGCAGTGTTAAGTTATTGGTAATAGCCTGCCATATCAGCATCCTATCAAAGGGATCGCGGTGCCAATCTGCATTCAATTGATGATATCCGGATGATTCCGATGGCAGGAGCGGTAGTAAACTAAACCCGGTTTCTTCGGCATGTTTCGGCAGATCATCTGGGGTTACTCCATTTAAATCCAGCTTTCCTAACGAGTATTTTACCGATATCTCCCAAAACGTTACTGCGCTTACAAAAACTTCGTTATTCGCATCTTCCAGAATAGTAATCACTTTGGATGATAGTTTTTTCTGATCTGATATTGCCCACAATAAGGTGTGGGCATCAAGTAGAAAACTCATCCTAACAATTCCTCCTCCGTCATTCTGAAGTCTTGTTTAAAACTTACTTTTACCTTGCCTTCTAATAAACCAAGTTTTCGTTTTGGTTTTAAAAGCTGCGACTCTGGTAAAAAGTAGCCGACAATTTCCTTTTTCTTGCCGTAAGTAACAGCAAAACCCACTCCGGCTTTAACCTGTTCCAACACTTCCGCAAAATGCGATTTAAATTCTCCAACAGTCATTGTTTTCATCCTACCATTCTTTTTACAATAATACATTTTACTTGACAAGTTGTCAAGTAAAATTCTCTTCATTTTATTAAAACTATTTATAATCTTTAGTAAAATCCGATACTTTTAGCAATTGCAAACAATTTTAAACCCTCATGAGTTTAAATAATAACATCATTAAAACCCTACGATCATGGCAACGCCAGCATCAAATAAAACCGTGACTAAAAAAACAGTCCCCGGTACCAATAAATCGGACAAACAGGAACTTAAAACCGACTTCCCGATGAGCGAAAAAGATGAAGTAAAAAAAGCCGAGGAACGAATGAGAAAGCAAATGAAGGGCAAATAATTTTCTGTTTATTTCGGCGACAATTTTATAGCTTAGGCAAACAATTAAAACCGTTATGATTAAACATAGCTTTTTATTGCTGGCTGTTGTATTACTGTTCATCACAGCTTGCAAGCCTTCAGTGTCGGTTACTACTCTTACCGGTAAATGGAAATACGTGAAGGTAGAACATCCCAATGCCAGTCCGCCCGATACCATGAAAAAGGCCGAGCTGGATGAGGTTGTTCCCTATATTCAATTTACCCCCGAAATGAAGTTCCTGATAGTATGGGGAGGTAAATTCCTGGCGCATGGTATTTATACCCTTAATGGCAGCAATATGAACATAACAGAAGTACTGCCCGATGGCAAAACCCGCAATTATGTTTTCACCGTATCGGAGCTAACCGAGAGCAAGATCATTTTCGAAACCACCGGGGCAGACGGCTCCAAGGTGACAGCCTTGAGGGCGAGTAAGTTTTGATTTATTGTTGCGTGGTTCGTGTTGCGTGGTTCGTGTGGTGTGGTTCGTATAATTTAGCATCACTTTGGTGACATCCAAAAGTCCTTTGTCTTTCGTCCAAAAGTCTTTTGTCCAAAAACCCTTGTTCCTTGTTCAAAAAATCTTTTCTCCCAAAAAGGTGATATATCTTCCTTAACTTGCACATAGTAATAAACAGTAAACAATGGATGCGGTTAAATTACAGGAGCAAGCAGCAAAAAGGCAGGAGCTTTTTATCGGCTTATACAAAAAGGTATTCCCAGCGGTGGCAAAGTACGTGGCTAAATGCGGCGGATCATTTGATGAGGCCAGGGACGTTTTCCAGGATGCTTTGCTGAGCTATTATGAAAAAACACGATCGGCTGGTTTAGCCATCAACAACAGCGATGGCGCCTATATTTATGGCACCGCCAGGTATTTGTGGCTCAAACGCTATAAAGAAGGCAAACAAACATCCCCCTTAAATGAAGCGGATACAGCAAACACTACTGCCGAGATTGTAACCGTTCCCGATGAAAACAAACTACTCAGCTTCCTGGAGACAGCCGGTAAGCGTTGTATGGAACTCCTCCGCTCCTTTTATTACGATAAGCTCCCGATGACGGAAGTGGCGCAAACGTTCGGCTTTTCGGGTGTACGCTCGGCAACAGTGCAGAAATATAAATGCATCGAAAAAGTTAGGGAAACAGTTAAACAAAAAGCATTAACGTATGAGGACTTCCTTAAATAACATAGCCTATATAGAAGCCCACCTGCTTAAAACGCAGCAACCCGGCGATGCCTTGTTGTTTGATGCAAAACTATTGCTGGATCATGACCTGCAGGTTGATACAGTGGCCCAAAAGCAGGTTTATACTTTAGTGCAGCAATATGGCCGCAGGCAGTTAAAACAAGAGATAGAAGCCGTGCACCAGCAACTATTTACCCAACCCGAACACATGAGCTTTAAACAAAAAATAGCCCGATTATTTTTCAGGTCATGAGTCGGTAGTTTTAAGTCGTTATAAATCAATGATCAAAATGACAACCTTAGACTAAAGGTTACCGACCTGGGGCTCTGAACTTAAAACAAAAACCAAAATTTTTATGAATATCGATAAACAGGAATTCCGCAAATATGCGGTCATGCACCATGCTATTGCCGGTTCGCAGGTAGATAGCTACATTTCAGGGGTCGAAAAAAATATGCTGCCCACAGCCATGACTCCCTACATTACCGAAGAGCGCGAAATGCGTGTTGCCCAGATGGACGTGTTCTCGCGCCTTATGATGGACCGGATCATTTTCATGGGCCAGGCGGTTGATGATAACGTGGCCAATATCATCCAGGCTCAATTGCTTTTTCTGCAGTCAACCGATGCAAAAAAGGATATCCAGATGTATATCAACTCGCCTGGTGGTTCGGTATATGCAGGCTTAGGTATTTATGATACCATGCATTTCATCAGTCCGGATGTGGCAACCATTTGCACAGGGATGGCCTTATCAATGGGGGCGGTATTACTTTGCGGCGGTGCCGTAGGCAAGCGGGCGGCATTACGGCATTCCCGGGTAATGCTACACCAGCCATCGGGCGGGGCGCAGGGTATGGCCTCTGATATCGAGATAGCATCCCGCCAGGTGCTCAAAATAAAGCAGGAGCTTTACGAGATTATTGCCAAACACAGCGGCCAGCCTTATGAAAAAGTATATGAGGTATCAGACCGTGATTACTGGATGATAGCCGACGAGGCTAAAGAGTTTGGGATAATTGATGAGGTATTAGTGTAATTAGGTGTGCAGATATGCAAATTTCAAATGTGCAGATAACGCGTTAACGAAACCCTGAATGGTCAGATTTATAAGTCATGCTGAATTTTGTTTCAGCATGACTTACTACGGTTGATTTTTTTCTTATGAAGCTATCAATGCGCCGTCACAGCCACCCCTGCCACAGCCTCTACTTTGTTTTTAATAAACCTCCTGCCAATAACCAATACCAATAAGGCCACTATGGATGAAGCCGCCATTACCCCTGCCATTGGCAAGGTAGTTTGGCTTTTTATCAATGTAATACCTACTGATGCCAGCGAACCTACAGCCATTTGAAAAGCTCCCAAAAGTGCAGAAGCCGAACCGGCGTTTTTTGTGAATGGCGCCAGCGACAAGGCTGATGTATTGGGGCTGCAAATCCCTATGCAGCATAAAACCCCAAATATTACGGCTATAGTGCCGCCCATACCAAACCAGCCATTTAACGATCCTACCAAAAACACAACAGAAATAATTACCATGCAGATGAGGAAAGTGTTTACGAGTTGCTCGCTGCTGTATCTTCTCACCAGCATGCTGTTAACCTGGCTCGACCCAATAAAACCTATCGAAAGGCCGGCAAAGATCCACCCAAAAGTTTTCTCGCTCACTTTAAATACCTCTATAAATACAATGGGCGATGAGGATACATATGCAAACAAACCGGCAAATGCAAAAGCCCCGCTTATGGCATAGGTGAAAAACTGCGGCTCTTTTATTACCTCCAAAAAATTATTGATGATGGGTTTTGGTTTTAAGGAGAATGAGGGATCGGGCTGGTAGCTTTCGGGTAAAAAGAATATTACGGCTAATAAAATCAATACGGCTATAATAGTGAGGATTAAAAATATAACCTGCCACTCAAACGCGGCTGTTATGTAGCTGCCAACAGTAGGTGCAATCATTGGGGATGCCCCAAGTACCAATATCAGCAAGGCAAATACTTTGGCATTATCCTTCACCGGGAACAGATCGCGCACCATGGTCATGGCAGCTACTCCTGCTGCGCAGCTGCCCACCGCCTGGAAAAACCGCATAATGATCAGCATCTCCAGCGAGGTGGAAAAAAAGCAGCCGATAGATGTTATAATGTACAAGCATAGCCCAAAATACAAAGGTTTTTTACGGCCGAACCTATCAAGCAAAGGGCCATACAATAACTGCCCGGCCGAGATACCGATAAAAAAGCTGGAAAGCGACAGGGCCACCTCATCGGTGCTGGTGTGCAGGTATTTTGCTATCGCCTTAAAACCGGGCAGGTACATGTCTATAGAAAAAGGCCCTAAAGCGGTAAGCGAACCTAATATGAGGATTAAAAAAAAGTATCGCTTTTTGGTCATATGTTGTTAGTAGATGGCCGATTGACCATGGTTAATGGATTAAATACGGGCCAAAGATACCACTAACTACGGACTTAAAAAGTTTCGCCCAAATTAAGGTTTATTGAAGAATAGTTGCGGCTTACTCCATAATCGAGACTGATATTTGTACCCGATTTTTTGTTAAATTTAAACCTAAGCCCCGTACCACCAGCCGGGTGCCAAAAGGTAAATTTCATATTATCGGGCTCGGTTACGGAGTTTACATTGGCAAATAAAACAAAGCCAAGCAAGCCATTACGGGTTATATCGCGGCGGTATTCGGTTTCAAAATAGGCAAGACGCTGGCCGCGGTAACGGTTTTGCTTAAACCCACGCCCCGATCGCTGGTAAGGTTCCCAACCTAAACTGGGCAGGTTAAGGTAGGGGGTTCCTGGTGTTAGCGATGTCCAATAGTACGACCAAAATGCCAGCACATTTTTAGGCCCCGAATTGGTTAGCGAAACGTACTTACGCACATCGATATATAATGATTGCCAGTTGGTATGGCTGCCCAACAGCCTGGTATTAAACCTGTACGATACATTGGCATAAACTCCAGGCAGTGGGTCTATTGAATTTTTACGGGTATCATACAATAAGTTTAAAGTTGCCCCTGATGAAAACGCATCCTGGTTTGTAGCTGTACCGTATTTGTAATTGGCAAAATTACGCAGGTTATTGTTGCCCTGGCTTTCCATATCTACGTAGTAATCCAGGTTGTACCCTACCCCAGCATAAAAATATGGTTTTATTTTTTTAAGCACAGTTTGGTAAAAACGAACATAGTTATACTCTACCAAAAACTTATGATCTTCGGGCATATTGCCACCAAGGCCCCAGGTATATTGTGGGTAAACCAGTAAACGGGTATCGCCTACAATATTCCATTCGTTATTATTAAGCCATATGTTTGATCTGATGGGCAAGCCATAACGGCCTTTTAAATTAAAATAAGGCGTGAATGTAAAACTCGAAAGGTTTGTTGTCGTTAGGTCGCCAAGGTAAAAACCAGCTGTAGTTGAAGTAAACAACGCCCTGCCGCCGCTTCGCCCATCTGAAGAAGATATGGGCAAAAATGAAAAATAAATTTTCTTTTTTTCGATAGCTGATATCTTCCTAGGCTTAATACTAAACACGGATCTGAAGACATCTATCAGGTCTCGCTGCTTAACAGTATCAGCTCTGTTTTTAGTAGTATCAGCAACAGGCGTGAAACTTTGCGCCATTGCGGCATAAGAAATTAAACAAAATAATAATGCTATAAACGCTTTACCCATTATACATTAAACGGAATACTTAAATATGCAATTTGGTATTTTTAACAGTTAACACAAATGCTTTAACGAATAATTCGCTTTTTAAGCATGCAACAAAATTTATTTTCTCCCGATCCTTTTACCAGGTCCTGCGCCTTAAGATAACAATAAAAAGCCCGCGATTAACATAACCGCAGGCTTACCAGGCTATTTTAACCTTTTTTAACTTTATTGGTATTTAACCGTAGTAACGGTAGTGGTTTTGGTATATGGGCGATGATGCCTTGGGTGGGCACGGCGCCAGGCAATACGGCGCGCACGTTCTTTCTTCTCCCTGGCCCTGCGGGTTTCATTTCCAATAATGTAACCTCCTCCTGCACCAATTGCACCGCCAATTAAAGCCCCGCCTACGTTATGGCCAACTAAGCCTCCAACAACGGCGCCGCCGGCACCGCCTATAATAGCCCCTTTTCCCTGATCGCTGATTCCCTTTTTCTTTGTAGTTTGTGCCTGTATGTTTGATGCAAACGTAAGCAGGAACGCAAAAAACAGGCAAGTGAATATGATTAACTTTTTCATAAAAATATTATCTGGTAAGTGTTATAAAATATACCGGGTAACACCTATACAAATAACAAGCCGAAATGCAGATGGCGGCAAGCCGGTCCCAGCTGGCAAACAGCGATTAAAGACAGCCAACAATGCGTAACGACAAGCTTGTCAGATGGTTGACTACCGAACAAAGATAACTGGAAGTTGCCTTCGATTACTTACCAACTGCAGAAACAAGCTATTTCAAAAACGCAAGTACTGTATCAGAAAACTGGACACTTTTACCGGCAACATTATGATCGCCGGGGATGTAGGTTAATTTTGATCCGGGAATAGCCTGCTGAAGCCCTTCTTCAGATCCACCATCTTTATCCTCGGTTCCACAAATAATTTGCACAGGTATTTTCACTTTAGCAAGTTGCTGTTTACTGGTTGAAGGCTGGTACTTTTGCTGAAGCATTAATGCGGTAACATCAAATAATGGATTACTATGAATGTATTTGATCATGCCATCCACATCATGAAAAGTTGTATCGCCCATCAATGCTTTATAAGCATGCACCCGCCTTGGCCAATCGGGGTTAGTATAGGCATCGCCCATACCTCCCATTACCAGTTTTTGCACCCTTTTATCTAAAACCAAAATACGCGATGCAATGATAGAACCCCGCGAGTAACCCACCACATTATATTTTTTGATACCTAAACTGCTTACCAAACCCATAATATCCTTTGCCTCGGCATCGTTGGCATACCCGGCATCGGTATGAGGCTTGTCCGACCGGCCATTGCCCCGCTGATCAAGTATGATCACTTTATAACCGGCATTCAGCAGATTGTTAAACAATGGACCATTCTTCCAGCCCTGCCCGGTACCCGAAAAGCCGTGGATCAGCAAAACCGGAAAACCATCACCCTTAACCTCGTAATAGATTTTTGTACCATCAAATGAGGTGTAATAACCACCTGTCACAGCCTCCTGCGCATAATTAACACTGCTAAGGGTTAACAATAGCAGTAAAGCAGTTATGGATTTAAAGATCTCTTTCATTGGGTCATTATTTTACAAACTGGTTAATAATTAATACCCCGGCCAAACCGACCACCGAAACCAATGTTTCCATCATAGACCATGATTTGATGGTATCTTTTATACTAAGGTTAAAATATTCTTTATATAGCCAAAATCCCGAATCATTCACGTGTGAAAACGCGAGGCTGCCTGCGCCTATGGAAAGCACCATCAGGTTAGGGTTTACATGATTTTGCACTACTAAGGACACTACAATGCCCGCGGCGGTTAATCCCGCTACGGTGGCCGAGCCTAAGCTAACGCGAATTATTGCGGCTATAACCCAACCCAAAACTAAAGGCGGTAAATTAAAGGTCTGCAATTGGGTAGCTATCTGGCTGCTTACACCACTGGCAGTTAATACTTCTTTAAATGCACCAGAGCCGGCAATAATGAGCATTATCAACGCAATGTCTTTTATAGCATCGGTATAGTTTACAGCCAGCTGGCTCATTTTTTTTCCCTGTTTAATGCCCAGGGTGTAGGTAGCTACAATAAGAGCTATCAGCATAACAATAGACGGATCGCCAAGGAAGGCAAAAACTTTTAACAGATCTTTATTTTTGATACCCAGGTATGGTAAAAAAGCGGTAAGCATTAACAGCATAACCGGCAGTAAGGCAGTAAAAAAACTATTTGCCGCCCCGGGCAATTTATCGGCGGGCAATTCCTCGGCCCTGAATGTGGCAAGCGGTTCTGATGGTATTTTTTTTAAGAATTGAGCAAATACCGGCCCGGCTAATATAATAGCAGGTATGGCTATCATTAACCCATAAATAAAGGTAGTAGCCATATTTGCATGAAACAGCACCACCAGCGCCGATGGTGAAGGGTGCGGCGGCAAAAACCCATGTGTAACCGATAAGGAAGCCAGCATAGGTAAACCAATGTATACAGCCGGTAGTTTATACTTATACACTACCGAAAATATGAGCGGCACCATGAGCACAAAGCCAATACCATAAAACAGGGGGATACCTATAATAAAACCGGCGGTAACCAGCGCCCATTGAATGTATTTTTCGCCAACGGCTTTAACCAGTACTTCGGCAATTTTTTGGGCAGCGCCGCTTACTGCTACCAGTTTACCCAGCATAGCGCCCAGGCAAATAATAATGAGCAGTTGCCCCAAAATATCGCCCATACCCTTTTGTACCGATGCTGTAACCTTATTTATAGGGATACCCAGCATTAAACCGGCAGCTATTGAAACGATAAGAAAGGCGATAAAGGGATTTAGCTTAACCCAGCTTACCAATAAAACAAGCAGGATAATACAAACAAGAATAATTAATAGTGCCATTACATCAAACTGTTATACTTTTAGGGAGGTAGCTTTATTACAAAACAAAATGTTACCCGCCTAAAGTAATAACAATATTTGAGTTTAAGATTTATAATAGGCAAACCTTTTTAATACGCTTGCACAAACAAAATAATTACTGCCCACTTAATTATTCGTTAAAAACAAAATTGCTTCGGCCATATTAATCGCATTGTAATAATTACTTAATTAAAACAAAAATGTTACTCAAAAATCACGTCCATTTACCATTCATTAATTAAAATATTTTAAATTTGTGTGCTGATTTATCCGATAAATTTTAGCTCATGCCACTACCCCTTAAATTGTTCGGATAATTTTTCAGCACTTACTTAGATACATTTTCGGCCTTTTCACTTTTTAATGCTTTTTATGTCAAAACGTATTTTGGTATTAGATGATAACCAGGACATTTTGGAAATTGTTCATGAAACCCTTACTTATGAGCAATTTGAGGTAATCAGCACAGCTGATAGCCTGGAGGTACTACCGCTGATTGAAAAATTTGCTCCTAACCTTATTATATTAGATTACCGTGTTGCGGGCACAAATGGCGGCGAAATTTGTAAGAGCATTAAGCTTCACCCCAAATTTTGCGACATTCCGGTTATCATTTTTTCAGCTTATTTAAGTAACGAAGATCATCAGCTAACCTACGGCTGCGATGGCATTATTAATAAACCCTTTGACCTTATTGAACTTGTTGAGAAGGTTAATAACCTGATAAAATAAGGTTTAGGCCAACAGCTGTAAAACTATTTCCTTACAGCACTTTTTTAACACCTTTTGATTAAAATTGATAAGTATTTAAAAAAAGCGACTAAAAAAAGCTTTTATTAAAACAATTTCAATTTAACCATTAAAATAATTATAATTACATAATAATTAATCCCAATAGTTAAAATATTGGCAATCTTCATATCTTTGTTTAGTAATTTTAAACAGTGCGTTAAATACAATAAACCCCTGATTGTATTATGGTTTTATCAGCAAATAATCCGCAAACAGGCAGTACCAGGCAAAAAAAGCTTCCGGTCTGCCCCAAATGTAAAACAGAGCTCGATAACCGGGTTCCAAGAGGTTTTTTTGCAAAAAATATATTATTTTTTCTCCCCCTAAAACGATACGTTTGTTATAGATGTCAACGTAAACGCTACCTTCTTGGTTAAATAATTTAACCACAAGCATATACACACATACGTTTAGGTACTATTTTAAATGTTTTATACCTGTTTATACAAAGGTATCTTTACTTTCGTCGCCTTATCAATTTTATGGCAGGCGATCAGGATCATAGCGTAAAAACAAGAAAAGTATATTATTGTGGAAAATGTGGAGCCCCATTCCATTTCCAGATGCACAGAGGATGGTTTGCTAAAAAGTTTTTGTTTTTTTTACCGATAAGAAAGTACTTCTGCGCCAAATGCAAAAAACCAAGCTATATATTTACCGATAAAAGCGAATAGCACCAACCGATGGCTTATTAGTTATTTCCCCTATGATTTGGTGAGTACTTTTTTGCACAGAGCCCCTTTTTAAACGCTACAATTAATAATTATTAAAAAAAAAGTTACACTGTTTCTCATAAAACTGTGTATAAATCAAATATTATTCTCGTTTCAAAGCACTTATCAATAAACTTGGTATAACATTTGCTTTGTTCTTAACATAAAATATAATCAGGCATTAGCTAATATTTAATTAGGGATAAAGCATATAATTAAAGACAGAAAAGGATAATAAAATGAGAAGGATATTAGCAGTGGATGATGACAATGATATATTGGAAGTTTTACAATATATACTTGAAGATTCTGGCTACGAAGTTGAAACATTATCAAACGGGCACAACTTATTTGCCAAAATAAGGGAGCACCAGCCAGACCTAATACTACTGGATATTATGCTTGGCGGTTTAGACGGGCGCGAATTGTGCCGACACCTTAAATCGGTTAAAGAAACGCATGATATACCTGTTATCCTAATTTCTGCAAGTCATTACGTTTCGCTAAGTTCATTAAGTCAGGATGGAAGTCCAGATGACTTTATAGCCAAACCATTTGATATTGATGTTTTGCTGCGAAGTATAAAAAGACAGTTAAATACAGCAGCTTAAACAAGTTCATTTTATAAAACAAAAAAGCAGGTGCGTTTGCAACCTGCTTTTTTGTTTTATAAATCTATTTAAATATTAACATTAAAAGCTTTATCCCTTTTGGCGCGGTTACGTAACTTAAAAAACACTACCAGGTTTAAAAAGTGCATAGCCCCTAATATCAGGATGATCCAGCCTAATTTGTAGCTCAATACCTCAACCACTACCTGGCTATTTGGTATACCGCCGGTTTCTTTCAGGGCCAAACTCATGTAACCTATATTGATAAGGTAAAAACCAACCACCAATAGCTTGTTTACAGAATCGGCCAGTTCATTATTGCCGTGAAAAATCTACCAGGAAAATGCGCCCGTTTTTAAATAATACCCTGGCAACCCATACTGTTAATGCAATGCTTACCAACAGGTAAACAAGGTAAGTTAAAATAAAGTAGTTCATGATTGTGTGATTTTTATTATATATAAATTATTGAATTTTCAGAAAAAAATGAAATATAAAATTAAAAAAATATTACTTGAATATTTTAAATATTGAACCAAAAAACCAGCTCTCTTCGGCTTTCAGCATAGTTTCTAAGGTCTTGTTCACGTTTTTTGCCAGCTTACTAATATCCGCTACCGATGTTTTAAAAGTTTTATAAGCCGGATCTTTTTCATCCCCTTTAACCTCTGATAACTGCGAGAGTATTTTTAAAACGGGATCAAGCTCGCGTTTTTTACGCTCTTCGGCTACCCGGCGGGCAATTGTCCAGGTGTCTTTTTCGGCGTAAAAAAACTCCTTGCGCTCTCCTGTTTTATGTTGCTTTTCAACCAGGCCCCAGTCAATCAAATCGCGCAGGGTCATGTTGGCATTACCACGGGATATGCTCAATTCGGCCATCACTTCCTCGGTAGTTAAAGCTTCTGGCGAAACCAACAGCAACGCATGTACCTGGGCCATAGTGCGGTTTATTCCCCACTCCGATCCCAACTTACCCCAGGCCTCAATAAACTTAAGCTTTCCTTCTGCCAATTCCATGTACAAATATAAATAAGTTTTTAAACTTTCAAAAATAAATGAAAGAAAAATAAATGTGCAAATTTCAAATTACAGATGTGCAAATGATTTTTTGAATTATCCTTAATTTATCGTCAAAGTACTATTGCTCTTGTAATCACATTTTTTTCATCTGCACATCCGCACATCTACCTTCCCAGCTCTTTATCAATCTTTTTATCCCACTGCTCCTGTACATAGTGGTTAATTCCATGGTTGGTTTCATCGTCGTATTGCTTTTGCATATCGTTCATCTCCTTAAACGAATCAAAGTATTGTACATTAATTGGTCCGTCATAATTTTCAACAGTTAGCTTTTCTTTTAGTAACTGCTTTTTAAAGTGCATGGCAACTATTTTCACAATATCAAAATGCCGTTGCTCGTGGTTAAGGTTGTATGCGGTTTGCGCGCCCTCCTTTACCCAGCACGCACTTTTAGGGAGGTAAGCCTTAAGACTCAAATGAACATTAATTATCCCCTTCACAATCTCAACCTCCTCGGCATAACCAAAACTCGGAAAAACCTCGGCCTCGAATTTACTTGCAGGGGGCCTTTGTTGAAAATCGCTCCATTTTATTGGTCTTTTAGCCGAGTAATAAATGGTATCTCCTTCGGGCTGTTCGGTATAATCGGTAAAAACAAGCTTTACTCCTTTTACCAGCTTTATATTGGTATCAGCTTCTTTGTTTATCCAGGTATTAAAGTAGATGAGTCCGCTTTGAATAGCGTTACTTAACATCCCTCCCACGTCCATTTGCTGCGCAGAAGTACGCGTATAGTTTGAGCTTGCTTTATAGCCAATCAGTTGTATATCATTCTCACCTCTCCGCAGGGTAAAGGAAAAAACAACATTTAGTTTTCCATTAACCCTTCCTCCGGCCTGCAACGTTTCATCCAACTGTAGTTTTTTTATATGGATAATTATGGCGCGTGATGCTTTGTTCGTTACCAGGTTTCTGCTGGTGAATTGCCTGATAGCTAATGAGGCACCATCTTTCAGATCAAGCGTATACTTTGGCGTAGTTTCGTTTATTAGCCCGGCAGGAAGTAACCTGGCTATAACACTCCGGTCATCCCGTTCATCTACAACATCGGCTATATGAAATTCTGTTGCCGAAAATAAAAATTGCTGATCATTTAAAACAATTGGGCCGCTTATTTTTTGTGCTTTACAAAACACCGGGAAAAGCAAAAAAGCAATTAATGTTATCATCCTTTTTGCAGGAGATAAGCTACAGCTGTTTATCAGGATTATAGCAAAAATCAAACAACACATACAGTAAAAAATGTCATTCATCACTTTTAATGTTTAAAAAAAAATGCAGCAAATTACAGTAATTCCTTATTTTTGGTCCAATCGTCCGGCGGTTGTAGATCGTCATCAATTTTAAAGTTTTCCACACACATATCATCTTTAGTATTACCTTCGTTAATAAAAGTGTTTTCCACATTTGTTAACTACTTGTGTGAATTAGCCTTTTTCGTTTCGCTATTTTAGCACCATCGTTAGTATGCGCTTTATGATCAAAAAAAGATACATCCCCCTGCTAATCCCGGTATTTATTGTTTCAACCGCTCTTGCCCAGCAAAATCCATCTACCCAGGTTTACCGCACTTATCACTCAGCTATCGACCTGATGGACAAGGGTAAATACGTGGCCGCCGCCGAGCAATTTCGCCTTGTTGAAACATCCCGGCTTAAAACAACCACCCAACCGCAGTTTGAATCAGACCTGTCGCTGGTTAAAGAAAACAGCCAGTATTACGAGGCTTTCTGCGCCCTTAATTTGAATAACGATGATGCCGAAAGCATGTTTTTTCGCTTCATTAAAGAGCATCCCGAAAACCCGCTTACCCGGCAGGCCTATTTCCAGATTGGTAAATCGTACTTTAAACAGGGTGACTTCGAAAAATCTTTAGAATGGTTTAACAAGGTACAAGCCGGCGAACTTAACGGGCACGATAATACCGAATACAAATTCCGCAAAGGTTATGCCTATTTCTTCATCGGTAATTATAAAGAAGCCCAACAGCTTTTTGCCGAGGTGAAAGCCAAGAAAACCGAATTTACCGAGGACGCAACCTATTATTTCGCCTATATAGCCTATCTGAATAAAGATTATCACCTGGCTTTAGTAAATTTTGAAAGGCTAAAAAACTCTAAAAAATACGAGAATAGCTATCCTTACTACATATCTGCCGTTTACTTTTTAGATAAACGTTATGATGATGTGATCCACTACGCTGTACCCATTGTGAACAGCACGCATCAGCAAAACGAAACCGAAATACTGCGTATTATAGCAGCATCGTACTTTGCCAAAACCGATTACGATAACGCGGTTAAATACTACGGCCGTTTCCAGGATCGCGACCAGGGCCGCACCCAAAACACGCAGGATAGTTACCAGATAGGTTATACTTTTTACAAAGTGGGCAACAATGCCCAGGCCACTACCGAACTTGAAAAACTGGTGGAGCAAAAAGATGTATACAGCCAGAGTGGTAATTATACACTGGGTGATGTTTTCCTGAAGATGAATAACAAGCAAAGCGCGCGCAACGCCTTTCTTAATGCTTCAAAACTTAGCTTTGATAAGCAATTACAAGAAGATGCTTTGTATGAGTACGCCAAGCTATCCTATGAGCTCGATTTTAATACCGATGCACTTGCTGCCACACGTTTGTACCTTAAAAATTATCCGCGCTCGCGCCGCAACGATGAAATGAAGGTGTTACTGGGCGAGGAACTTTTAAACTCCCGCAATTACAAGGAAGCTGTTGATATACTTGAGCCTATTCCCAATAAATCACAAAGCGCGCAGATAGCTTATCAAAAAGTTACTTATTACCGCGGTTTGGAGTTTTATAATGAACGTGCCTTTGAAAACGCTATCGGCATTTTCCTGCGATCTTTAAAAAACCCGGTTGATACTAAAACCGCGGCCCTTACCACTTACTGGATGGCCGAATCGATGTACGAGGTACGTAAATACACAGAATCGGTTGAAACTTTTGAGCAGTTTTTGGCTATGCCAGAGGCTAAGGAAACCGACGTGGCCAACTACGCCAACTACGCCTTAGCTTACGCTGCATTTTATGGCGAGCAATATAAAAAAGCGGCTAATTATTTCGAGAAATTTTTAGCCGGCGATGTAAAAGATGTAAGTACACAAAATGATGCGATAACCCGCATTGGCGACAGCTACTTTGTTTTGAAAAGCTATGGTAAGGCATTGGATTATTACAACCGTATTATTGCCATGCACAACCAGGGCGAAGACTACGCTTTGTTTCAGCGTGGTATGATACAGGGCCTACAGGGATCGCTTGATACCAAGATAAGTACATTGAATGATGTATTGAACAAGTTCCCCAACTCTGATTATGCCGATGATGCATCATTTGAAATAGCTTATACCTATTTCCTGAAAACAGAGGGTGACAAATCTAAAACCGATCTGCAAGCCATGATCCAGAAATATCCGCGCAGCAGCTATGTTCCGCGTGCATTGGTTACCATTGGTTTAATTGATTATAATGCAGGTAATGATGATGTGGCTGTTGAATCATTTAAAAAAGTGATACAGGATTATTCATCAACCGATGAGGCTAAGCAGGCGCTTAAACAAATAGAAAAAATATATACCGATAAGGGAGACGCCCAAACATTTATCAGCTACGCAACTACTACTCCAATTGGTAACTATACCACTGCCGACCAGGAGAACATCATGATCACTGCGGCTAATAACCTTTACTTAAAAGGCGACTGGCAAGGCACCGTAGGCGCTGTAAACGCTTATTTTGATAAATTCCCTGCAAAACAGATCTATGAAAAACAGGCAAGATTTATCAGGGCGCAAAGTTTAACCAACCTAAACAGGACGCAGGAAGCTGTAGCCGATTACAATTTAATATTAAACGATTGGACAAGCGCTTACAGTGAAAAATCGCTGATAAGCATGGCTAAGCTTTACATACAACAGAAAAAGTATAATGATGCTGTGGTGTTCCTGAAAAGGTTAGAAACAAACTCCGAATACAAGGCCGATTATACGTTTGCCATTAATAACCTGCTGCTTTGCTATTCGGAAATGCAAATGCCCGACGATGTACTTAAATATGTAAAACTGGTTAGGGATAACGAAAAATCGGCACAGGAGGATAAATTCCGCACAGGCTTATATGCCGGTAAAGCATACCTGCAAAGAGGCGATACCACAACAGCCGTTAAGGAATTAAACTATACCGTTACCAATACCAAAACAGTAGCCGCCGCCGAAGCCAAATATAATGTGGCCCTGGTTGAGTACTTAAAAGGCAGGTACAAAACATCGCAAAAAATGTGTTTTGACCTGGCTAAAGAAATGCCAAACTATGACTACTGGGTAGCTAAAACTTATATTTTATTGGCTGATAATTATAAAGCCTTAAAGGATAATTTCCAGGCTAAGGCAACGCTGCAAAGTATTATTGACAATTACAAGGCCGATGATGATATACTATCAACAGCCAAACAAAAACTGGATGCAATAAATGGAGGCAAACCAGGTAAAACTGTTGCTCCTGCCGTTCCTGATACCACTGAAAATAAACAGGCGCCTGCAGATACCACTAAAACTCCATCTCAAAACTAACAGGATCTCAAAGAATAATAAAAAGAAGACAAGCAATGAACTCAAGATACACCTATACGCTGCTTACCTTAATAATAGCATTATACTTTGTTCCTGCACAAGCGCAAACAAAGAAACACGCGAAAAAGGCAACCGTAAAAACAGCAGCTAAAGTAAAAACCCCTGCCAAGCCTGTAAAAAAAGCACCGGCTAAACCCGTAACAAAAAAAGCAGCCGTTACCAGTGCTTCAAAAAACCTTGGAGATGCGGCGGCAAAAGTAAATCAGGATACTACCAAAAAAGGAGGTAGCGGCAACAAACCGTCAAATGGCGGCAGCCTTTCAGAAGAGATAGTGGTAACAACGGCATACAAACCCGTTTTGGCTGATGCTGTTAAGATTCGCCGTAACCCCGACCTGGAAGATAAAGCGCCCTTTAAAGCACCGCTTACCTATACTACTTTAGATAAGAAACTTGACCAGGACTCGGAAATAAAACACCTCGACCCACAAAAAAGGCCGGCCGAACAGGACTCGATACTGCTTAATAACTATATTAAAGCTGGTGTAGGTAACTTAAAAACCTTATTCGGCGAAGCTTATTTTGGTAATGGCCGCGACCAGGCTTTGCAGGTTGGCGGTTTCCTGAAACATTTCTCGCAGGCCGGCTCATGGGAAAAACAGAACGAAAGCAAGGATGAAGTTGGCGTGTTTATCAAAAGCATCAATTCAGAAAACACCATCAGCGGCCGTTTAAACTATAAACGTCGCGGTGTTTATTTCTACGGCCACCCTGATTCAATTCCCCTGCCATTCACCCCTCAAAAGCAACATTTTAACGAAATCGGCGGTGAAGTTGAATTGGCCAAAAATTTTAAGGATGTTGAAAATGATTTCACTTATGCCGTAAAATTAAAAGGCTATTCTTTCGGCAATGCTTACCAGGCCAGGGAAAGCAATATTGTATTATCCGGATTTGTGAACCAAACTATTAAACAATTTTATACCGGTTTAAGCGCTTCGGTTGATCTATCCAATCCAAAGGATAGCCTATACAATTTAAACAACAGCATTCTTAGGTTAAACCCTTACATTAAATTCCAGGGTACCAATTATAAAATTGACGCAGGTGTAAACATTACAAAGGAATTTGGTGATTTTAATCGCTTTTCCATTTTCCCGGCAGCTAAACTGGAATACCAGGTGATACCCAAATATGTGCGGCTGTTTGTGGAAGCCAAGGGCGATATCAACCGCGCATCCATCCGCGATTTTGCCAACATCAATCCTTATATCGATAAAAACATCCAGCTTAAAAACTCTGTTGATCAGCTTGATATCAGCGCTGGTTTAAAAGGCACATTAGCACCGGGGCTTAGCTTCAAAGCTGCTGTGTTTCGCAATAGTGTAAAAGATATGCCGCTGTTGGTAAGCAATCAAACGGCCGAAGGCTATAAATTTATTGTGATATACGATAATGGCCGGTCGCGCGTAAGCGGCTTTAATGGCGAGCTGGACTTTAAAGCTACCGATGATGTAAATATTTTTGGTCGTGTTGAGTTTAAGGACTATAAAATGAATACCGAGGCTGAAGCCTGGAACCTGCCTAAGTTTTTGTTAACCGCAGGTACTGCTATCCACATAAACAACAAAGTGAGCATAACAGGTTCGTTATTAATACGGGGTTCGGCCTATGACAGGCCGTTTGGAATTGTACCGGGACCGTTAGGAACACCGGCTGCCAATTCAAGCATATTATTAGCTAAAAGATCTATCAGCTCATTTGCCGATCTGAATGGTGGTGTTGAGTACAGGGTAACGCCGGTAATTACGGTATTTGCACAGGCAAATAACATTTTAAACTCGGGTTATCAAAACTGGGTATACTATCCTAACTACGGATTTAATATCTTTGGTGGCGTCGGTTTCTCGTTTTAAAGATTTTGATATTTACAATAAACCGTACTTTTAGCAAATGGATATAGCCAATTATTTAAGTGAACTATTGGGCCAGCACGGCGAAATAAGCGTGCCGGGCCTGGGCTATTTTGTGCACGTACGTGTAAGTGCCAGTTATGATGATGCAGAGCGTAAATTTTATCCGCCCGGTTATAAAATACAATTTGATCCGCAGGCCCATGATGATGATACCTTAACAAGGTACATTGCCGAAAAGAAAAAAATCTCGCTGGCTTCGTCAAAATATTTTACCGAAAAATATATAACCGCTTTAAAACAGGAAGTTGCCCTGCAGGAAGTAGCATTTGCCGATCTGGGTTGGTTTTATATGGATAAGGGCAAAATCGCTTTTAAATCGCAAGTGAGTAATACTGATAATGCTCCTTTTTATGGCTATGAACCCATCAGCATAAAAAAACTAAACCAGGTTGAAGAACCCGAAAAACCAGCGGCCGTACCGGTACCCCCACAAATGCCGCCACCCGCTGTGGTTGCGACAGAGCCCTTGCCGCTCCCTCCCCCAATCAGGGAGATACCTTTACCGGCACAAACGGCTAATCAACCGGAAGAATACGTTGATGACGAGCCTGAACAAAGGCAGGGTATGAGCATCTGGGCCATTATATTGATTGTGGTGATAGTTTTGGCAGCCGCATTGTTTGCTGTGTATAAGTATAACCCCGGTTTATTAAATTTACCAAAGGGCGGGCAATTGCAAATGCCTGCAGAGCCAAAAGCCCAACCGGTACTTAAAAGCGATACAGACACGGTTAAAAAGGCAAACTTGCCTGTTGATACTACAGCAAAAGCAATTTCTAAACCCGACACGGCGTTAAATACTGCAATAATTAATGCTGATACAATAAAAAGAATACACTACGAGCTTTTAGCAGGAGCCTTTAGAAAACAAGCCGAAGCAAACAAAGCCATACAAGCTTACAAGAGAATGGGATTTACCGCGCATATAATTGAAAACGTGCCCGGCAGATTGATTAAAGTAACCTTAGGCACCTATTATGTACGCGATGAGGCTGTGGCTGCCAAACAAAAAATATTAAGTACAGGTAAGATAAGCAACGATAAAATAACTATACAACCATATAATCCCAGGAAATGACTTTATTATTAATACAGCAGGTAACAGATACAGCAAAACACTTAGCAGATACCGCTAACCATACAGTAACCCAATTAGCACAAGCCCCAGAAGAATTACGTTTTGGCGACCTGCTAATAAAAGGCGGCTGGGTAATGGTACCTATTGGTATACTGGCTGTACTGGGCCTGGTTATATTTTTTGAGCGCTTTTTTACTATCCGTAAAGCTTCAAAAAACGAATCGAACCTGATGATACAGGTGCGTTCAAGCATTCACTCCGGTAATTTAGAATCGGCTATTGCCATTTGCCGTAACAGTAACTCGCCTTTGGGCCGCATGCTGCAAAAGGGTTTGTTACGTATCGGTCGCCCTATAAAAGATATTGAAGGTGCGATTGAAAACATTGGCAAGCTGGAAGTATCAAAACTTGAAAAAAACATTGGTATATTGGGTATTGTAGCCGGTATTGCACCAATGTTTGGTTTCCTGGGTACCATTGCCGGGGTAATCAAGATATTTTATGATATATCCAAAACAGACAACATTAGTATGGGTGTTATATCTGGTGGTTTATATGTAAAAATGGTAACATCAGCCGCCGGTTTAATGGTGGGTATTGTGGCCTATGTTTGCTACCACGTTTTAAATATGATGGTTGATAAAGTGATCCTGAAACTGGAAACTGATGCTATAGAATTTATTGACCTGTTAGAGGAGCCAAGCAAATGAATTTAAGAAAAAGACATAGAGGTGCATCGGCAGAGGTTCATACATCAGCCATGAACGATATCATGTTCTTCCTGCTTTTGTTTTTCCTCATCGCGTCAACAGTTACCAACCCCAACGTAATTAAACTGATGTTGCCCAAATCATCAAGCGGGCAATCGGTATCAAAAAAAACAATAACAGTTTCGGTAACCAAAGACCTGAAATATTACGTTGATAAAAAGGAAGTGCCTGTGGCTGCCCTGCAAACAACACTATCGGGCTATAAAACACTGGCAACAGAACTTACTATTGTTTTATATGTTGATAGAACAGTAGCCATTCAGGATGTGGTACAGATAATGGATATAGCACAAAAATTAAATATAAAACTGGTACTGGCAACGGAACCTAAGGGATAGAGAGTATCAAGTAGTTAGTATCAAGTATCGAGATTTTTTTAAGAGCTTACAATCATTATTGCAGCCGTCCTGATACTTGAGCCGATACTAACAAAGCAGCTGTCTTTATACTTGATACTAAATACTTGATACTAAAATGGAATACAGGGAAGAAGAAAATAACTATCCAAAGGCGTTTTTGTTAACAGGCATTATTTTGGCTGTGTTTTTCCTGGTATGTTATATAATTATCCTTCCAATGCCGCCTAAAACCGAGGATGGTACCGGCGGGATCCTGGTAAATTACGGTACAGTTGATGAAGGAATGGGCAGTGATTATATGAGCACCGAAGAACCTTCTGTTGCCGAAAAAGCCAACCATACCAAGCCGGATAAGGTTACCCCTGCCCCGCCAACCGAAGAAAAACCACAGCCCGAAAGCAGCGATAAAGCTGTTGTTACCCAAAATACCGAGGATGCCCCCGAAGTTGCCGCTCCTACCAAAAAGCCTACAAATACGGTAACCGCGGCCCAACCTACAAAAACTGCAGCTAAACCTGTAGTGAACCAAAACGCGTTATATAAAGGCAAGGCAACCACCGGTACAGGCGAAGGCGACGGAACCGGCAATAAACCCGGCAACCAGGGTAAACCTACAGGCACCACTCTTACTAATAATTACAACGGAACAGGATCTGGTAATGGCGGTAATTTGAACATGTCGCAACGCAGCTTTGTAAGCAGGCCTGCTGTTAGCGATGATAACCGCCAAAGCGGCAAAATCATGGTTGATATACGTGTTGATAAAGATGGTAACGTGGTTTATGCCCGTGCAGGTGCCCGCGGTACTACCATATCTGATGCAACCCTGCTCCAGAAATGCGAAGACGCGGTTAAAAACTCCAAACTTAATCCACTTGACTCGGCACCAGAAACGCAGGTTGGTACAGTAGTATTTGTATTTAAGGTAAATTGATTTTTAGTCCACAGTCTACGGACGATAGACCATTGCAACAGTTTATTTTATAAGTTTGCACCTATTGCCATAGCTATGGACTATGGGCTATAGACTATGGACTACCAACAAACCATCCAATACCTCTACACCCAGCTCCCGATGTTTACGCGCGACGGGGCTTCGGCATTTAAGGCTGATCTGCATAATACCCTTGAGCTTTGTAAACGTTTAGGCGATCCGCAGCATAAATTTAAAAGTGTACATGTTGCCGGCACCAATGGTAAAGGTTCCACATCGCATATGCTGGCGGCTGTTTTGCAAACGGCTGGTTATAAAACCGGGCTTTATACATCGCCCCACCTGAAAGATTTTCGCGAACGCATCCGCATAAACGGGCAAATGATCAGCGAGCAAACTGTTATCGATTTTGTGGCTGGGCACAAGGAGGATTTTGATGAGATAGGTCCTTCATTTTTTGAAATGACCGTGGGCCTCGCTTTTAAAATTTTCGCGCAGGAAAAAGTAGATATCGCTGTTATTGAAGTTGGCCTGGGCGGCCGCCTGGATTCAACTAATATTATTACCCCCCTGCTCTCTGTTATCACCAACATAGGCTGGGACCATATGAATATGCTTGGCGATACCCTTCAACTGATAGCAGCCGAAAAAGCCGGTATCATTAAACCGGGTATACCCGTAATTATTGGCGAAAACCAACCCGAAACAGCAAGGGTGTTTATTGAAAAAGCAATTAAAGAAGAAAGTAACATCTTGTTTGCTTCGGATTTGTGGGAGATTGATCAAAAACCAAAAGTCAAAAGTCAAGAGTCAAAGAATGATTTACTTGAATTGAATGTTATAAAAAACTCACCACTCACCACTCACCACTCACCACTCACCATTCATCTCGACCTCACAGGTTCCTATCAACTTAAAAATGTAAAAACGGTTTTATCTGCTGTAGATGAATTGCGCTCGCAGGGATTCACGATAACCGATAATGATATAGTTATAGCGCTATCACAGGTAAAAACTTTAACAGGTTTGCATGGACGATGGGAAACATTGAGCCAAAACCCGCTCACCATTTGCGATACCGGGCATAATCCGGATGGTATAGAAGAAGTAATGAAAAACATAGCGACTGTTGACTACCAGCACCTTCATTTTGTAATTGGGATGGTAAATGATAAGGATATTTCCAAGGTATTAACCATGCTACCCAAAGATGCTACCTACTATTTTTGTAAACCCGATATACCCCGGGGGCTGAATGCTGAAAGCTTAATGCTAAAGGCCGAAAGCTTTGGCTTACATGGCGAATTTTATGCTTCGGTAAAACAAGCGCTCCAATCGGCACAAGGTAACGCCGGCAACAAAGACCTGGTTTTTGTTGGAGGAAGTACTTTTGTGGTGGCTGAGGTTGTCTGATAGTCCTAATTGATTTTGTCACTCTCCTTTCCTGATTTTAAACCAACTATGAGGTTCGCCTCGCAAGTCAAAATCTTCTATAAATTTCAACCCTGTTTTTTCAAGTACGCTTTTTGATGCATGATTATTAATATCAGTCATGCCAAAAATTTCATTTAATTGTAGTTGAATAAACCCATAATCGCGGGCTGCAATTGAAGCTTCTGTTGCATAGCCTTTCCCCCAATACCTCTTTATGAACCTATAACCCAGATCATAATATCCAATCTGGTGATTTACTTCCTCATTTATAAATTTAAGCCCTGCCCAACCAATAAAATCGCCGGTATGTTTTTCAATAACCGCCCATCGGCCAATGCCAAAGTCCCGATATTGCTGCCTTATAAAATCTATAATTTCTCTACTCTCATTTATGGTATTGAGAGGTTTATTTCCCAAAAAGCGATGCACTTCCGGATCCGAATCCAACTCAAACATTCCTTTGGCATCTATTGGTATTATTTCCCTCAAAATCAATCGGTCAGTTTCAGCGAAAATCGTCATAACAATTAGCAAACTATAATGAACCTATATTAAGTATAAATTTTTAATATCTGGCCATCACTTAGTCAATCCTTCTCCACTCCACCTCTCCCGTTACAGCCCCTCCTGTAGTCGGTGCAGGCACAGTATACTTAAAAGTTGAACCTATCAACGTAAATGGCCGTTTTTGCTGTGTCCCCTCCCAGTTGGGGAATGAAGCGTGTTGAATATTAAAGGTGATAGTTCCATTAGCATCATCAACGGTATAGGTACCAAAATGGGCATTACTGCCTTTTACTGCAGCACGGTTCTCGTCGTCTGTGCCTTTACTTTTATCGTTGGTGGTAAACCTTTGTCGCCCCTGGCCAAATATCTGCAGTGCATAATGGCCTCCGGCATCAAACATCAGCAGCCCCTGCGCAGTATCTCCATATAAATGAACCCGGCTGCCATCTGCAAGAATATTATCTACAACAACCAGTTCATAAGTTCCAGCTAATTTGGTTTCCTTTTTTTGAGCGAATGCCACCAGGCTGCTCATTATATAAAATATGGTTATCAGATTGGTTTTCATGTATCAAAGTTATATTTGTAGTGTACCATTATCAAGTAGGCACTAAAAAGTAACCCGGTCACTTAAAAGTTACCAAACTGTAAATCAGCTATATTAATTTTGATTTAATAGATAAAAAATGAAAAGACAGCTGCCCAAATGTGGAATAGATTACGCCTTTCAGCGTATAGGCGGTAAATATAAAGGCCGTATTTTATGGCGATTACGTACCGGTATACTTCGCTATGGCGAATTGCGCAAAACAGTTACCGGCGTTACCCCAAAAATGCTTACCCAGGCACTAAGAGAACTGGAAGATGATGGTCTGATAACCCGCAAGGTTTATGTTGAAGTACCACCCAAAGTTGAATATGAAC
Source organism: Mucilaginibacter sp. P5_A4 (assembly GCF_056400605.1). Lineage (NCBI taxonomy): Bacteria > Pseudomonadati > Bacteroidota > Sphingobacteriia > Sphingobacteriales > Sphingobacteriaceae > Mucilaginibacter > Mucilaginibacter sp. P5_A4. Next base: position 34,786 of record NZ_JBFUKX010000045.1, read on the forward strand.
TTACCGGAACCGGCCGCGAACTACTACCTTTTTTATCCTTATTAAGAGACTGGGCCAGGCAACAAATGTTGGTAAATAATGTGGAAGCCATGCCGTAAAGCATTCATCATCACAAAATATTTACTTCTGATATCTATATTAAATTATATTTTTACGAACATTAGAAAACATCTCAATCCTCACCTTTTATATATGACTTACGTTCCATCTGCAGACAGGTACAAAAAAATGCAATATCGCCGTTGTGGTAATAGCGGCATCAAATTACCGGCTATTTCGCTTGGTTTATGGCACAATTTCGGGCATGTTGATGTTACCGAAAACTACCGTAAAATTTTGCACCTCGCTTTCGACAGCGGTATAACCCATTTTGACCTGGCAAACAATTACGGTCCGCCTCCGGGCTCAGCCGAAGAAAATTTCGGCCGTATTTTAAAAGAAGATTTCCGGGGCTACCGCGACGAGTTGATCATCAGCAGCAAAGCCGGTTATACCATGTGGGATGGCCCATATGGCGATTGGGGATCAAAAAAATACCTGGTTGCCAGTCTTGACCAAAGCTTGCAGCGCATGGGTTTGGAGTATGTAGATATATTTTATCACCACCGTCCCGATCCCGAAACACCGCTGGAAGAGACAATGGCCGCCCTTGACCTTATCGTTCGCCAGGGTAAAGCTTTATATGCAGGTATCTCTAACTACCCTGCCGATCTTGCTGCAAAAGCTATCAAAATATTAAAGGACCTGGGTACGCCATGCCTTATCCATCAGCCTAAATACTCTATGTTTGAACGTTGGGTTGAAAACGGTTTAATGGATGTATTGGGCAATGAAGGTGTGGGTTGTATCCCATTTTCGCCATTGGCCCAGGGGTTATTAACTAACAAATACCTGCATGGTATTCCCGAGGATTCAAGAGCTGCTAAAGCAACCGGTTTTTTACAGGCTGCCCAGATAACAGACGAAAGGTTAAGCCAGATAAAACGACTTAACGATTTGGCCCTGCAACGCGGCCAAACACTGGCCCAAATGGCATTGGCCTGGTTATTAAAAGATAACAGGGTTACATCGGTATTGATTGGTGCGAGCCGCGCCGAGCAACTTGCCGATTCATTAAAGGCATTGGATAACATTGCGTTTTCTGCCGATGAATTAGCGCAGATAGAAAACATATTGGCTCCCTAACCACCTAAAAGGGGAACTGCTAAGCAGTTTATTGGGACCGGTTCAATTCAATTAAACAAAACTAAAAAAAGTCTCCCCCTTCAGGGGAGATTTAGAGGAGCTACTAATGACTACTATTAATTGGGGCATAATTGGTTGCGGGGATGTGACCGAAAAAAAAAGCGGACCAGCATTTAAAAAAGTTGCGGATAGTACACTTATTGCAGTTATGCGCCGTGACGCGGCCAAAGCTGCCGACTATGCCAGCCGGCACCAGGTGAGCAAATGGTATGATGACGCAGATAAAATGATGGGCGAAGCAGATATAAACGCCATATACATTGCCACTCCCCCGTCATCACACCTTGATTATGCTTTAAGCGCGCTGCAAAAAGGCTTTAATGTATACGTAGAGAAACCGGTTACCCGAAATGCCGCCGAGGCGCGGGCCATGGCGGAGGCTGTAAAACAAAGCAGCTCAAAACTAACGGTGGCGCATTACCGCAGGGCTGTACCCATGTTTTTGGCCGTAAAGGATCTGTTGGATAAACAGAAAATTGGTGAGGTACGTACCGTGCAGATCAGGATGTGGCAAAGCAGCAAGCCTAAACTCATTGCCGATACCAAAACCAACTGGCGGGTGCTTCCCGAATTCTCTGGCGGGGGATATTTTCATGACCTGGCTCCTCATCAGCTCGATTTGATGTTGTTTTATTTTGGTGAACCTGAAAAATATCATGGATTCTCGCTCAATCAATCGGCCTCATCACCAGCCGACGACCATGTTTGCGGAGAGATTGTGTTTAAAAACAACGTTGTAGTTAACGGCTCCTGGTGCTTCAACGTTGCCGAAAGCCTTACTACTGATACCTGTGAGATCATCGGCACCAAAGGGAAAATAACCTTCCCGTTCTTTGGTAATTACATAAGCTGGAAAACCGATACAGAAGATGAAACTATTACCTTTCAGCATCCGCAGCACATTCAGCAACCAATGATAGAAAAGATCGTTTCTTACTTTAAAAACGAAGGTCCAAACCCCTGTTCTATTGACGAAGCTGTTACGTTAATGGATATCATGGATACATTTACAAAAACTAATTGAGCAGTTTTTCCTTATATTAATAAATTTGCAGTGGTTCCGGGTTCGGAATCTCATGTATTAATTAATTCTGTAAAAACAAAAAATGAAAAAGATACTAACGCTTATAATCGCGATAACCGCTTTTACCCTAACTGCAACGGCACAAAAATACGATGTACCCATGCATTACGAATTGCAAACCGATGCCGACTTTATCATGTACGAGCAACAAGTAATTAATACTGCCGACTGGTTGCAGCAAACAGGCTGGAAAGATAAAAGAGATAAAAGACAGGCAGCCCGGTTATTTATTTTAGCATGGGTACAGGGCTCGCGTAGCGTATCGGTATCTATCAATAAGGCGGTTAATGATTTGTCAGATCAAAACCCCGAGTTGTTATTTACCTACACCTCACAATACGCAAAATATGCGTTACAACATAAAAGCGATTTTGACAAAAATACCGCCAATCTTGTAGCACTACGGGCAGTGATAGCCAAATACAACATTGAAGAATCGCACAAAAAAGATGATGATGTAGAAAAGCTGGCACAAATTAACAAAGAGGGTAACCTGGCGAGCTGGATAAGCACTGATTTTAAATAGATCGTAAAATTAAACATAACCACAAAGCCGTCTTTCGCGATAGCTTTGTGGTTTTTTAATATTTAACTTTTCTTTTTAGGCACTTTTGCACCGGCTTTGCGCGCCTCAGATAAGCCTATCGCTATAGCTTGTTTTTTGCTGGTTACTTTTTTGCCACTGCCGCTTTTAAGCTTCCCTTCTTTCATTTCATGCATGGCCTTTTCAACTTTTTCCCCTGCTTTTTCTGAATATTTTGCCATAATATTAGTTTTTAAGTAGATATCTTAACTAAAGCAAAACATTTGCCAATTTTGACAATAAGCCGCAATTGAAAAATTAATTAAAGTTGACCGGCCTTTTTTACATACTATCTGTGAAGTAAGTTTTACTCTCAAAAAGTCGGCGCGGTTTACAACATTCCCTTACAAAGTAAAAGGATAAATTTAGTTGATCAATATTTTTTATATCTTCAAGCATCTGATTTAAATATCCGTTACCCATTTCAAAAAACAAATTTAACCACTACCGTATGCCGGCAAAAAAACTGATAGCCCCTTTTTACGAACGCCTTGCGCTTACCTTAATAGGCTTTTTAGCTCTGGGATATCTCATTATTGTGGGTAAAGACATTCTTGATCCACTCATTTTCGGTTTCATATTTGCTATTTTATTATTGCCGATTTCCAATTTTTTAGAGAAAAAACTTCGGTTGCTACGTAGTATGTCGTCCCTGGTATCAATACTTTTAATGGTTGGCCTGGTAGGTGGAATATTATACCTGGTAGGCTCCCAGATCTCAAACCTGGCCAACGACTGGCCAATGCTTAAAAACCAGGTTACACAATCCCTGCACGACCTGCAGGAGTGGGTGCAATCGGCTTTCCATATTAACGCCAGCAGGCAACTAAAATATGTTAACGATGCTTCTAAAAAAATCATGGAATCGGGTACCGATGTGGTGGGTACAACATTTGGGGCCATATCATCACTCATGATATTTTATGTATTCATCATGATCTTCACCTTTTTTATATTGCTTTACAGACGTTTGCTGCTGCGTTTTATCATTTGGGTTTTCAGAGATGAAAACTCACACGTGGTGATGGATATTGTAGAGAATATTCAATCCATTTTAAGGCAATATATCCTGGGCTTACTACTGGAGATGGTGATAGTGGCCAGCGTGGCAATTACTATTTTTTGGTGGATTGGGATAAAATACGCCGTTTTGCTGGGTATTATTGTGGGCTTATTTAACATCATACCATACATAGGCATCTTTACCGCTTTATTGCTTAGCGCCATTATTACCTTTGCTACCGGCAATATTGCTAAAACAATTACAGTTGTAGTAAGCATAATATCTATCCACGCCGTTGATGCTAACTTTTTACTGCCAACCATTGTAGGCTCAAAAGTGAGGCTTAACGCCCTTATCTCGTTCATTGGCATTGTGCTGGGCGAAATGATATGGGGGCTTTCAGGCATGTTCCTTTCAATCCCCGTGATAGCTATTTTTAAGATCATTTTTGACAGGATAGAAAGCCTTAAGCCATGGGGTTACCTATTAGGTGGCGACTATGAATACAACAAAGCGGCCGCCGAAAAAATGAAAACCGAATAAATTTATTTTATAAAATCTACTCTGCTCATTTTAACTATTTGAACATTTATTTTAAATTTGTTTCATACAGATACCCTTATAAAATAATGCAAATTGTGAGTAATAACCCGCGCCCGGTTTACAGGTGCAAAAAATGTAAGGAAATCCTTAACATCAGGCGTAAGCGTGGCTTTTTTATTAAAACAGTATTGTTTTGGCTCCCCGTAAAAAAATTCTTTTGTGAACGCTGCCTTACCAACAGGTATCATTTTTAAAACACTCATTTTATTTTGTTTAATTGATGGGTATATCATTAATTTAGTAGTTTAACAATTGCATCATATTGCATTTGATACATTACCTGTAATGAGCCGTAAATGCACCTCAGTAATCATATTTATATTCTTTCTGTTGCCGTTTTTTTCGATGGCACAGTCTAAAAACAAGCCGGCTTTCAGACTGGTGCCTTTGGGCGTTTTGGGCGGTATTGATGAAAGCAACTTATCAGCTTATATGCTGGCGGCTAATGGAACCAACGATTACATCTGTTTAGATGCCGGTACATTGCACTATGGTATAAAAAAAGCCATTGAAAATAAGGTTTTCGCTGTGCCGCAGGAAAAAGTATTAAGGCAATACATCAAAGGATATTTCATATCGCATGCCCACCTCGATCATCTCGCCGGGTTGATCATCAACTCGCCGGATGACAGCACCAAAAACATCTACGGCTTACAAAGCACACTCGAAACCCTAAAAACCCACTATTTTACGTGGGCAAGCTGGGCCAATTTTGCCGACCAGGGTGAAACCCCGGTCCTAAAAAAATTCCATTACCAGGTGCTTAATCCGGGTAACGAAACGGCCATCGATAATACCAACATGAAAGTGCAGGCATTCCCATTGAGCCATTCAAACCTTACCAGTACCGCCTTTTTGATACATAGTAATAGTGCTTATGTTTTATATTTAGGCGATACCGGGCCAGACGAGATTGAAAAAAGCAGCAACCTGCAAAACCTTTGGCAGGCTATTACCCCACTGATTAAAAACAAACAGTTAAAAGCCATTTTGATAGAAGTATCTTTCCCCAATGGGCAGCCGGATAAAACGCTGTTTGGGCATCTTACGCCTAATTGGTTAATGTCCGAAATGAATAAACTTGCCACCTTTACCGGTAAAACAGAGCTAAAAGGATTAAATGTTGTTGTTACTCATTTAAAACCCCCTGTAAGCAATATCAGCAAAATAAAAACGGAGCTTAAAGCAGAAAATAAATTAAAATTAAACCTAATTTATCCGGAACAGGGCAAACTCCTGAATTTTTAACGATCAGCCAAAACATACCAAACACATGAAAAATATTTTAAAAAAATGCCTGTTCTTTTTCTTCATTTTAAGCGTTAGCACCTCTTTTGCACAGCACCAGGGCAAAGTAATTGAAGAGCAAACGGTTAAAAGCAAGATATTGAAACGCAACGTAAAGTTTACCATTTACCTGCCTGTCGATTATGAAACGGCTAACCGTACCTACCCTGTTGTTTATCTTTTACATGGCTATACAGATGATAATACCGGCTGGCTTCAGTTCGGCGAGATTAACCGCTATGCCGATAAAGCCATTACCGACGGTACCATCCCACCGATGATTATTGTGATGCCAAATGCCGATTCGAGCTGGTATATTAACTCTTACGATGGTAAAGAAAAATATGAGGACTTTTTTATTAAGGAATTTATGCCGCACGTTGAACAAGCTTATCGCATAAAAACCGAAAAGCAATACCGCGGTGTTGCAGGTTTGTCAATGGGTGGCTATGGTACGCTGATATACGCAATTAAATATCCTCAGCTGTTTTCGGCGGCAGCAGCCCTAAGCGCGGCCGTACTTCCTGAGGATCAGATGATCAGTCAGCCAGATGAACACTATGAAAAGGTGTTTGGCCAACTGTATGGTCGCGGGTTAAAGGGGAAAGACCGCCTAAGCAAAGCCTGGCAGGCTAATTCTGTTTTAGACCTGGTACAAAACAAAACCACAGATGAGCTGAGCAAAGTGCGTTACTGGATTGACTGCGGTGATGATGACTTTTTAACCAAAGGAAATTGCCTGCTGCACATCGCCCTTACCGAAAAGAAGGTACCTCACGAATATCGTGTACGCGACGGCGCACACAACTGGACCTACTGGCGTACCGGCATCATCAACGCGCTGGATTTTATGGGTGACAGCTTTAGACAGAAATAGGTTCAGATATGCAGATTTCAAACAGATGTGCAAGTTTAGCTGTAAATGATCTTAATACTAATTACTTGATACCTGAATATGGCACAGGATTTTGAATTACCGGTTTCTGCGGATATCCTGGAAAGGTTATCAGGCCGGGATATTTTTATTGGGCAGTTTTTGAATAAAGTGTTTGATGACAAACAAATCTATGCTAACTTTTGCCGGGGCCTGGCATCCTATTTTTATGATGAAGGTGGTTCTCCGGAGGTACTTGAGTTTGATATCGTTAACGCAACTTTTAATGCCGATAGTTTAACAGGGGCCTTTAAATGTAACTTTGTGGTGCATTATTTTTTTGGATGCAGCGATATTAAAAACGACAAACAGGAAAACATTACCTGGAAATTTAAAATTGACCATACTAATCTAAACATAGCTTTTGTTGGGGAAGAACCCTGGGTAAGGGATGCAGATTAATAAATGTGCAGGTGTGTGAATGAAAGACAGTAAAATGATTTAATAAGCCAAATAAATCTTAATACTTGATATAAATGAAAAAAATTCTCCTGATCTGTTTCCTTTTATCAGCGACAACTGTATATGCGCAGAATATCACTGTGGGTAAAGTGATAGAAGAACAAAACGTTAAAAGCGATATTTTAGGGTATAATGTTAAATATGCCATTTACCTGCCTGCTGATTATGAAACATCAAACAGGAATTACCCGGTAGTATACCTTTTGCATGGATATGGTGACAACCAGACCGGCTGGTTACAGTTTGGCGAGGTTAACCGCTACGCCGATAAAGCCATTGCCGAAGGCAGGATTCCCCCTATGATAATTGTAATGCCCGATGCGAAGGCGACCTTTTATATCAATTCCTATAATGGTAAACAGAACTATGAGGATTTCTTTTTCAAAGAATTTATACCGACAGTTGAAAAGGAGTACCGCGTTAAAAACAGCAAAAAATATCGTGCGGTTGCAGGGCTTTCCATGGGTGGTTATGGCACACTCATCTATAGCATAAAACACCCGGATATGTTCTCGGCAGCAGCAGCCTTTAGCGCGGCAGTACGCAACGATGAAGATTTTATGGCAACAACCGATGCCCGCTGGGCAGAGGTATACAGCAAGGTCTTCGGACCAGATCTTAAAGGCGCTGAGCGATTGAATGATACATGGAAAAGCAATTCTATACTTGGCCTGGTGCAAGGCAAAACTACCGATGATCTTAAACAGGTACGCTACTGGATAGATTGCGGTGATGATGACGCGTTAAGCAAAGGAAATTCCCTGCTACATATTGCTTTGGTGGAAAAAARGGTTCCCCATGAGTTCCGGATCCGTGATGGCGCCCACAACTGGACCTACTGGCGAACCGGTATTACCGACGCGCTGGAATTTATTGGCGACAGTTTCAGGCAAAAATAAGTTTCGGATAGATGTGCAGATTCCAGATTTCAGATATGCAGCGATTAGCCTCGTAGTCATTTATTGGAAATCATCATTTGCACATCTGAAATCTGCACATCCGGATTTTACTGATCACTTAGCAGATCGATACAATTTTTCCTGAGCGTTTCCAGGCGTGCAGGCAGCATATTAAGTGCCTTCTCATCTTTTAAATTCTTGTAGAGCGCCTTGATAATTGCCAGCGTATTATCGTCCGGTTCGCAGGCCTGGGCTTTTTCAAGGTGGGGCAAGGCAGCCTTTGCTTTGATTACATAGGCCGCATCAACAACTGTTTGTTTGCCGGAGATATCTTTAATATACAGGTAACCTAAAGCCCTGTGTGCTACATAATAATCAGGCTGGGAGGCAACAACCAATTTATAGTACTTAATGGCGTTTATACTTTGATCATCGTCCTCATACAATTTTGCCAGCGAGTTATAAAAACTGGTGCGTACTTTTTGAGTTAATTTAGCTGTATCGGGTAATATCTTCTCGGCAAGGGTCATTGATCTGGCTGCATCTGCATTCATCCGGGCTTCGTTAAAATCAATGTAGGTGTTATAAACCTCATCGGCAGTTTGCGCATGAGCCTGCGTACTTGTGGCTATCGCCATTATTAACAACAGGATTTTTCTAAGCATATAATAGGTAATTAATCCTGATTACCCTTCGGCTTTAACACTAAATAAAAACACTGCCGATTCGCCCAAAATCACCTGGTCGCCCTCGCTCATGGGGTGTCCTATTTGGGTTGAGTTTAGCTTGATCAATTTATCATCTGCTGCAATATTGATCTTGGTTTTATTACGCGGAGGTACACCTCCTTCATCTGCGAAGATCATAAAACACTCTGCATCCTTGTTCCACTCAATATGAGCATGCTGACGGCTGATGAACTTATTACTTTCATCATTACTTACGGCTGGGAACACAATCTTATTCAGTCGGTATGATCCATTATCTGTCACCGCTTTTTTATCCCGGCCAATATTGATCTTGCCATCGGTTGCCTTAACAACATACTCCTCCTGCTCAGCCTCACCGCTCAATATCCGGATATAGGCTACTGCCGATGAAGCGTTGTGCGCAACCTGCCTGCGGGTATGCATAAGGAAAGCTGCATCGAGCTCCGGGACCTTGGAAGCTTCTGTGGGTAATACATCAGTAAAGATCACCTCTATCGTCCAGTCGTCAGGCAACTCAATAGCATAATCATCGGCTATTCTTTGGATCTCATTTCGAAAAACTTCTTTTTCGTGCACGTAAACCGCACCCTCATACAAATGTTTTTCCTCTGCAATTGGCGTAACATATAGCAACAACTCTTTAATATGCCTTCCCTCGCCGCCTTCTACCTTTTGCAAGGCTTCTTTTATAAAACGTAATAACGCATCGCGCAGGCTTTTTACATCCATAGGGCGCTTTTCGCCCCCGTTTTTACTAAAAAAATTAAATGCCATGTTCCATTTTTTTATTGATTCGCTTCTTCTGGTGCTTCTATCTCTACCGGAACTATACTTTTCATATAACCTTTCTTTAGCAGGAATGGTATTACATGCTTACCTGCCAAATGAACCGCGTCTGATGATCCTTTAGTTGATTCTACACGGATACAAACAACCATATTACCTTTTCCGTTTGCCTCAGGTGCAAAAAAAACATACCAGCCATCGTTCACACTTTTGTTTTTAACTATGCGCTCGGGCGTACCGCTTTTGCCGGCCACTGCTATGCCTAATATAGGTACTTTAGGCGCACTTTGGGTTATCATATATTGCCTTAGCAAACCTGCATACTGCGGCTTGTCAGTTAATTTGATACCATCTTTTATTGGTGTTTTTGTTTTGCCAATGTTGAGTACAAAGCGGTTAGCCAACAGCACACCATTATTAGCCACACCTGATACCAGCCTGGCCACAGATGCGGGGGTTGCTATCAGCTCACCCTGCCCCCATGCCATACCCGAGATACCTTTAGCCCTGGTTTTATGAATATTGTTAGGATCATAGCGTGGCCGGGTATTAAATTCAGTTTTACGCCATAGGTTACGCCATTTTTCTTCCTGGGCATCATTGTCAGCAGGCTTATTGTAATAATAGCCACCTACCCCGTGCAAAAACATCCCTGTCTTCATATAAAGGTTAACCATATACTCTTCCAGGTGTTGTTGATTGGCCAGTTTGATGAAATATACGTTGTTTGACTTTGCTATGGCCCGTTCCATTGTTATCGTCCCGGTTTCATCCGGCTCAATACCTTTTGTACGAATGCGTTCCCCGATGCTCACATGATAGGTAACTTTAGCAGCATCCATCCCCAATTTGTTAAAGGCCGACATAGCGGTCAATACCTTGGCTGTTGAGCCCGGTTGTGAGGCGTAGGTAAAACCAAGGTCGGTAGTGGTCATCCAGTTGGCTAACTTATTCTGATCGGCTTGCGACATGGTCAGCTGATCCCAATTATGCACAGGAGGTAAAGGATATTGCGCAGATACCAGCACATCGCCGGTATTGGCTTCCATTACCACAACAGATACCCGATTGTCATATAAGGATGTATCTGTAGCTATAGATTTCTGGATGCTGGTCTGCAGATCGGCATCCATGGTTAGTTTCACATCACGGTTCCGGTTCTTGAACGCAGCTACTTCGGGTCCGTTAATATCAGTCAGCAGCAAAGGCGCCAATGCGCTATAATCTTTTTTAGCTACCGTCATTTCCTTTACGCCTCGTGGTAAAAACCTGTCTTCCTGAAAACGGGATGCCTTTACATTATAACTGGTAATGGGCATCTTAAAACCACGTAGTTCGGCAGCATGTTCATATTCGGCAAAATAGCCGTTGGTGCTGCCGTTAAATACACCGGTATTTGCGTCACCAGTCCAAAAAAACATTTGCTCCTCGAAAGGATAAAACCTTTCCAGCCGCTTATGTACAGCCGAATCGAGGTTATAATCCTTTATACCCGATGACGCTAATTTCATCCTTTGTTTTGAAATCAGCTCCGGCTTGCTGGTTGCCAGTATCAAACCATTTCTATCCAGCAATGAACCAGCCTGCAGCTTGTTCATCAGTATGGCAATACGCGGGTTATAGCTAAACATCCTTAATCCGCTTTTATCAGCAACCAGCGCGGGTTTAACCACCCATTTTTTATTGTCGGCACTATAGCGGGAAACGTTTACTGTTAATAAAACCACCCCGGCCAATGCAGCTGCCAATGCCGGCACCAGGTTTTTATCCTGTTGTTTGGTAATGAAACTCATTTGCACCTGCGTACCTTTTACCATTGATACCGACAGTAAAAAACCGGTGGCCAACAAATTAATTACCAGCGATGAGCCACCATAACTTTCAAAAGGCAGGGATACCCCAGATAATGGCAACGCACCAATAGATCCGCCTGCTATCAGCAAAAACTGTACAAAGGTACATACACCAATACCTGCACTAAGGTAAAACAGTAACGGCGTACCCGTTTGCCGTCCAATGATAATAGATCGGTGCAGGTACAGTAAAAACAATATAAACACAGCTGCCATCCCTGCCCAGCCAAACTCTTCGCCTATAGAAGGCAATATCATATCAGTGTGCGCTTCGGGTATGGTTTTGGCAAAGCCCTGCCCTACGCCCTCGCCGGTTAAGCCGCCGCCAGCCATGGCCCAAAGACCGTTGGCAACCTGGTCACCTCCGTACACTTCATTGTTCCAGGGGTCCTGCCAAATGGCTTTGCGCTCCACCAGGCGCTCAACCGGGCCGGGGATGACCTTATCCAACCCCGGAATTTTATCGATGGTTAAAAACGCGCTAACCACAATAAGCGCCATAATAGCCGATTCACTCAGGAACCTTGGCTTTAAAAATCCTATCAAACCCAGTATCCCAAAAGTGACGCCCGTACTTAGCCAAACATTGTCAAAAAACCAGGTGATCAACACAAATAAAATCACAAAACCGGCCATCGATAGGAAATCGCCGCGGGAGAAAGAAAACAGGATAATAAACGTAAAGCAGATAACCATTGCCGGGCCCAAATCGCCCAATACCAAAAACAGCAGCAGGGTTATAACGGTAGCTATTAAAGCAAATGAAAAAAACGACCAGCGCTTACCCCAACTGGCGTACTGACTGATGAATTTCTCATTAGCTGCGAAAAATCCCGCAAGGAAAATAACGATCAAATATTTAACAATCTCGCTGGGCTGAAATCCCAAAAGGTTAACTTTTACCCCGCTGCCCTCCGGACCCGTACCAAACAAAATAGTGCTGAACAAAATGCCCATGGCCACAATAGCCCATGGCCAGCCATTAGCGGCGCTACGCGCCTTTTTAAATATCAACAACCTATACAACGCCGAGTCTGCTGTAAACCGCCGCAGATTGATGAACAACATAAGGCAAACAGCACCAACGCCCATACCTAAATACATAAGGGTGTCTTTGGCTAAAAACCTATCCCTTAACGGGTCCTGCAAACTCAATAATGTAAGGAACGAGATACCCGTGAGCATCATTACCAATGGCAAAATCAATTGATCGGCCTGCGGATAACGGTAACTGAGGAGGACATGGATCAGGATGAACCCGGCAAAAAAACTGGCTGCTATTATCCAGTACCAGCTATTAAAATCGTCAATTGTACGAACAATGAATGCCCCCTCCTTTTTCAGGATATTAAAATCACGAGTCGAAAGCAGTTTTATACTATGCGCCGATTGGAAAAAGTTGATAGTTTTATCACCATCCAGCTCTACAACCCCTTGGGATCGACCAAACTCAAAACCTGGTTGCAAGGGTAATAGCTCAAAGGCTTTATCTGTAGGCAGGTTTTTAAATTCATACTTGCCATTGGCATCGGTACGGGCAAAAGCAGTTAGTGATTGCAGCTGTCGCTTTTTATCGGCATTTAAAACATAAATTTTTTTGGTGGATGGAGAGTTTTCGGTTGTTGTATTTTTAGCGGCGGTTTCCTCGTCGGAGTAAATACTATCCTTAGGCAATATCATATTCAGCCTAACCAAAACGCCTGCAACGGGCTGATCTTTATGTTTGATAGTTCCCCTGATGCTATATTCACCAAGCCCCAGGTCGGTTTGTGCAGGTATTTCCGGTGGATGATTTTTTTCCTGCGAAAACCTTACAGAATCATCACCGGTGTAGCCCAACAACTCGCGCGAATCCATAACCCTTTGTCTGAACAACTCGCCGCCCCGCGCAATGGCGTCATCGGCATTAACATAATACCTGCGTTTGTTGAGCTCACCGGCATTGTCAAAAGCCACGGCTGCGTTTGCTTTACCAGCAATAATTGATTCGATGTAACCAACATCCCTGGGATCATCAAAATAGTACCCTTTTTTTAATAACGCGGCTACGTTTTTGGCGGGATTTGGCGCATTAAGGTTCACTATAGTACCATCAAGAAGCCGTTTATCTACATCAACAAACTTTTGCTGCAAAACGGTATAAAGCTTGCCAAACAACACAGCCAGCACAATACCGGTGAGCAGTAAAAACAGCCGTTCCATTCTCCTGCCCGGAGCATTAGGTGTACCCTTATCCATTATTTTTTGATGGCTTTGGGTAAGGAATCTATCTTGAACATACCGCCAAACAACCTGCCCGAAATGTATTTTTTATCGGGGAAAATATAGGATGTTTGTACAGGCAATACACAGTTGTTAAACTGCACATATTTTAACACCAGTGCATCGTTGTGCGTTGCAACCGCCACCCGGAAACCTTCAAAAGCTACACTATCCAACACCACATATTTGCTTTTGGGCGATAGTACTATCCCGGGGCCGTTGTAGGCAGAATCCTTTTTAAATACAATTTTACCTTTTGCTTTTATGTACAAACTATCCTTTGTAATGTAAATGGAATCGCTCAAAATAATAGGTTCCTTAAAGTCGGCATCCGAGAGTATAAGCGTATTGCCTTTTAATTTATTGAGGGTGTCTTGTAATTTTATCTCTCCCGCACTTTTCGGCTTTAGGGTTTTAGTTGCTACTGCTGATTTAACGTCATCATGCTTTAGTTGCTGGTTAAGCCAGTACTGCCATACAAATCCGCATAAAAACACCAGGAAGAGAATAGAAAGCAGCACTACCGTTCCCCGGTTACTTTTACTTTTCACCGGTATTTTTGTTGGTCCGTCGGGCAGTTTGGGCTCATGTTTAGGGTCGATGATCTCCTCCGACACCCTGGTAGCGGCCGCCGGACGTGTAGCGCTCTGCTGGCGCGGGGCCTTATCATTATGCGCAAGCACCACGGTCACGTTATCTTTGCCCCCTTTGCTATTAGCTGCGTCAATTAGTTTCGCACCTTTATCTTCTAAGGTCCCGCTGCCAGTTAAAATACCTTTTATTAGGTTTTTATCTACCATATCGGTAAGGCCATCACTGCAAACCAGCAGCATGTCGCCAGGTAAAAACGGCGAATGGCCTGTCTCTACAAAGTCAGCATCCTTAACTATGTGCGGGTCGAAACCGAGCGCCTTGTTTATCTCGTTACGTTTGGGATGATCCATAGCGGCCTCTTCACTCAATCTGCCGGAATCTTCCAGGAAGCCTACAAAAGAATGATCTTTTGATATTTTGATGAGCGAATTATCGCGCAGCAAATACAAACGCGTATCGCCTACGTGGGCATAGTAAAACTGGTTGTTCTCTAAATCAATAACAGCAAGTGTAAGCACACAGGCCATGTTCGCCAGTTGTTTATCCTGTAATTTCCTTTCATAGATCTGCCGATTGGCATTAACAAAAGTGTTCACCAGCAAAGGGGTTACATCGCCGGCTATGTATGACAGGTCTTTGATGATACACTCGCGTGCCATATCCGCAGCAACCTCACCACCTACATAACCACCCACACCATCAATAACGCAGGCAATGATAAAATTGCCATCATCGGTTTTCTGGGCAATAAAGGCGTCTTCATTATTATCCCTTTGCCTGCCGGTGTCTGTTATCCCGAAAAAATTATTTGTCATGGTTTCTACTGGATTTTTTTATGTCGATAAAATGGGCCAGCAATAATAAAACGCATATTGCCAATAAGCCTATTGATAATATTTGTGACATTAGGCTTCGGGTTTAAATATGTTAATGCCGATAATACCA
Source organism: Mucilaginibacter sp. P5_A4 (assembly GCF_056400605.1). NCBI lineage: Bacteria > Pseudomonadati > Bacteroidota > Sphingobacteriia > Sphingobacteriales > Sphingobacteriaceae > Mucilaginibacter > Mucilaginibacter sp. P5_A4. The sequence continues at coordinate 50,036 of NZ_JBFUKX010000045.1, forward strand.
TTCAGCAATATTTTTGAGTTAAAGGGCAGCTCCACCCATTGCGGCGAGTTTACATCGCTGCGGGTAACTTCCTGTTCATTAATCATAGTAAGCTCGCCAAAAGAGGATAAATAAAGCTTACCATCGGCCTTATTCATACGGATACGCAGGTGCGGTGTATTTACCCAATCGCTCGGGATCCTGAACACGGCTGCTTCTTCACGGGTTTCTTCATTGCCTGATACTACAATATCCTCATTCTTCATCAGGAACTCCACCTTCCGGCCCACAAACTGCTTATCGGGCATAATGGTATCCAGCCGGGCCAAAACCTGTTGCCCTGGTTTTACCACGTCCTTTTCATTATAATGCAGCTCGTTCGAGTAGGGTAGCTCGTAATAGCCCTCGCTATAATAAGTAAAGCCTTTCAGGATGTCGTTGCTGATATCCAGGGTTTGTGCAACACCCGTATGGCGGGGGATAAAAGTAACCCGCAGGTTTTCCTCCTTTTTATTGCTGCCAGGTAATAATTTGCCTATAAAGCCTTTGTCGCCTTTGGCATAATCAGGGTGTGATACAAGCCTGAACACCCATTTGGAACTTGATGGCTCTACCTTTTTACCAACTTCCTGGTGTTCGCGCAATAACTCATAAAACTTTTTTACCGATTCATGCACGATAATACCAAAAAGCCCCGAGCGGTTATTGATAAAATCCTGGTAGTCCTCTTCATTAAAGCTGATGATATATTCGTGGTAAAATACCACGCGATCGGCAAAGGAAAGCTGCCCAATTGATTCTTTGAATTTTTCGATAATGTACATGTAAACATCATCGGGCGTAAGTGTTTTATTATTTACTGCAGCTACCGCGGCGGCTTTTCCATTCGGTAGAAACCAGTCCTGCAGACCTATCTTTTGCCAAAATGTTGATTTAGATTCCATTCTGAGGATCTTTAGAGATTAACTATCTATTAACTAAAAACTCAATTTTGATGTATCGGCTGCCTTTACGCTATCGCGATAAAATTGCGGATCGCTTTTAGGTTTATGCCTCACTCCCCTGAGTATTGAATCTGCAATTGAATCCACCTCGGGCGGAATACCTGATGCATCATCATTATTATTGACCGGCTGATTTACATTGCTATCCGGCCTCACGCTGTCGACCTTTGCCTGTTTAGCAACACGGCTTAAAGTATCCCGTGGAGGTGGTGTCGATTTAAAAAAAGTATTATAAATGCCCCGCCGGTGTTTAATAGCCATAACAGAAGAAAACCCGGTAAGTACTACCAATAATACAATTAAACCTATAAATACCGGTTTGGAAATCCGCACCGCGTGCTTGCCAACAACAACAGGTGTTTCTGTACTATTGTTTATAACATGTACGCCCCTTGCACTTTCGGCCTCCTGGTAATAAAGCAGCAGTCCTTGCAGGCGTTCGTTTTCCTTCAATAATACCGATGCATTCCATGAATCATCGGCCTGGTTGCTGCTTACCGCGGCAATGCTGCTGTGTACCAGGGTTTCCTGCAGTTCCATCCCGTTAGGGAAGCGATGCTCGGGCTCTTTTTCCAAACATTTTGAAACAATTTGCAGGAGCCATGCAGGTACCTGCATCTCGTGTTCCTTTTTCTTATCAGCCCAGCTAGCTGGCAAATTCTTTTTACGCAGCTCCATTACATCGGGCACCTGGTTATCCATGTGTGCCAGCATCACCGCATTACGGGCGGTTTCGCCATTATCGCGCAACGGGAAAGGTACCTGCCCGGCTATCAGCTCATAAAGAATAATGCCGTAGCTGTACACATCCGTCTGGAAATACATCAGTCCCTCATTCTGCTCGGGCGCCATAAACTCTATGGCTCCCGCATGGCGGATACTGGTACGGCGCTGGTCATCAGACATAGCCGAAAGACCAAAATCCAGCAGTACATAATTGCCTGTATGGATATTGAACTTTACGTTATTACTTTTAATATCGCCGTGCTTTACCGAAACCTTGTGGCAGTGCGAAAGGGCATTGGCCAGCTGATCGGCCAGTTTGATGATCTCTTTAATGGTAAAGATAGGCTCGTGCGGTGGTTTCAGCAGATCTTCCAGATCGGGACCATCAATATACTCCATCTCGATAAAGGGGAACGAACCACTCTCGGTAATACCGGAATTTAATATCTTAACCACATTAGGGTTAGGTTCTTCGTTTACCTTTTTTAGTTTTTCAACCTCGTTTTGGAAATTTCTGAAATTTTTATCGTCGGTACTTTCGGTATGAATAGGGGTCGGCAATAGCTTTACCGCTGTGATGATGGGGCCATAACGCCGTCCTTTATAAACTGAGCCTTGGCCGCCCGTTCGCAAAGCCCCCATATTCTCCAAACCTTCAGTTATTGTAAATACTTTGCTCATTGATTATTCTTGCAGTGCTATAAGGTAAAATAACAATTAGTTAAACTTTGTTACCTCAACATAACGCACACATTAGTGTTTGGTTATAAAAATATGAAAATTTATGTGCAGATGTGCAAATGAAAAACAGATGTGCAAATTTCAAATGTGCAGATATGCAAATTGATTGGTCTGAATCAGAATTTTCAGAATTAATGAATCATCAGAATTCTGAAAATTCAGTCAAATAACTATCTTGATACTTGATACTAACTACTTGATACTAATTTCATCAACCAATAACCAGGCCTTTGCCCCGGCAATATACTCGCCCGGCGGTATTATACCTCTATTGGTTCCCTTTACCCTGATGTACCGGGCTTGCAATGGTTTTATGCTGGCCCTAACAGCATTGATGCCATTGGCATTAAACGCAGTTTGGCGATAAACCTCGGCGTAGGCTTTTCCATCTTCGGATACTTCAAAGGTGAGCAGCGTTGGTTCCCACATTTTTTGCCAGTGATATTTTAAAATATTGATACCCAATTGTGATATTGTTTGTACCGAACCCAGGTCGACTATAGCATCCAGGTCATTGCCGCTGAAACCATACCATTGCCCATCATTATATAATTTGCTGCCGAATACACCATTTACCAGGCCGAAAGTATTACCCGGGTTATAGCCTCCCTGTGGCTGATTTGCAAGTGTTATAGTTTTGCCAATGGCTTTATGCAGATGGAAAGATTTTTCATACATCCGCCCGGTTACTTTACCATGGCTAAATACAGATGCTTTTACCGTCCCTGATTGTATAATGGCAAAAGGTTCATCGTACTTTTTGCTTTTTAAACCTGGAGTGGTTCCATCGGTGGTGTAAAATATTTTGCTGCCGGGTAATGTTGTGTTCAAGCTCAGCGATACCTGGTGATCTGCTGTTTCGGATACACTGTCAGTTATCTCATCAAAAGTATTGGAGGTGTTAACATGGAGCGTTTTGAGCAGGGGCTGTTCAGATCTTAATCGTTTCAAAAATTCGGCATAGTCCTTATTTTCCTTTGCCGACCATCCTACTTCGGCTAAAGCCAATATCCGCGGGAACAGTTGCCGCCCGGCCTGGGCAGGATTGGTCATGTACTCGCTCCAGGCATTGGCCTGTACACCTTTGATGTATCTGGCTTCATCACCGGATAGTTCTTTAGTTATGGGCTCATAATTGTAAACCTTACTTAGTGGTGTGTAACCTCCACCGGCAATAGGTTCGGCGGGATATAATGACTGGTAGTAATCGAGGTACACAAATTTCTCGGGCGTCATGATGGCATCATGGTGCTGTTTGGCTGCGGCAATGCCCCCCTCCTCGCCTGTCCAGCTCATTACGGTTGCGCCTGGGGTTAAACCGCCTTCCAGTATTTCGTCCCAGCCGATGATCTGCCTGCCTTTATTGTTCAGGTATTTTTCCATCCGGCCAATAAAATAACTTTGCAGTTGGTGTTCGTCTTTCAAATGCTCATCCTTAATGCGTTTTTGGCATTTGGGGCAGGTTTTCCATTTGTTTTTTGGGCATTCATCGCCGCCTATGTGGATATATTTTGATGGAAAAAGCGGCAGTACTTCATCCAGCACATTTTGCAGAAAGGTAAAAGTTTCATCATTACCCGCGCAGTATACATCGTCAAATATGCCCCAGTAAGTAGCTGTTTTATAAGATCCTCCGGTACAGCCCAATTGAGGATAAGCCGCCAGCGCCGCCAGTGCGTGCCCAGGCATTTCAATCTCGGGGATGATACTGATATGCCTGTTCATGGCGTATTTTACAACAGCCTTAATTTCGCCCTGTGTATAATAGCCGCCATATCGCTTGCCATCAAACAGGTGCGGGCTATCGCGTTTGTGGCCGATGATAGTTTCATCGCGGTAGGCCGAAATAGTTTGCAGCAGTGGGTATTTCTTTATTTCGATACGCCAGCCCTGATCGTCTGTAAGGTGCCAGTGGAAGGTGTTGATCTTGTACAAGGCCAGTATGTCTATCCATTTTTTGATGGTTTCGACGGTGAAAAAGTGACGGCTTACATCCAGGTGCATACCACGGTAGGCAAAGCGGGGATGATCTTCAATGGTACAGCCTTGTACGGTTATTTTTCCATTAGATGGTTTCAGCAACTGGATAAGCGATTGCAGCCCGTAAAATACACCGGCCTCATCGTGGCCAGTGATGCTGATTTGCTTTCGGGTCACGGATAACCGGTATCCCTCGGGTTCAGTAACCTTGGAGGAATCTATGTTCAGGCTGATAGAAGCCGTGTTTTTGACCAGCAAACTGAACCCCGCAACCGACCGGAAATACTGATTGAAGAACGCAAGATTATCAGCATTAATACCCTCACCAACAGAGATATTAGTTGCAAGCGAAAAGGTAAACACAGCACTGCTTTTTTCAACTTTATAAGGCAGAGGGATAATCCCCTGCTCTTTAATTTGTGCTGTTGCACTGCTGATGATGAATACCGGGATCAAGTTTTTAAAAAGAAACTTACAGGGCTTAAGCAGCTTTATCATCAATATAGATTTGTAAAGCCGAATATAACTGATTATAGCAATGGTAGTATATGATACCCGAAAATTACAGGCTCCCGATAGCCTTACGGTAATTATTTATAGCGGTAACAATTGATCTTACAATTTCGTCCTGCCCGTCCGGCGAGTTGAGGTAATCCTCTTCTTCGGGGTTGTTGATAAAACCAGTTTCGATAAGCACGGCTGGCATTGCGCTGTGGGCTAATACCAATACGCCCTGCTCCTTTACACCCTCACTTTCACGGCCATCGGTATCTGTAAATTCAGCATTCACCAGGTCGCCGAAGAGGATACTTTGCTTGCGGTATTTTTGGATGTAGGCATTGAGTATGATAGCATTAGATGGATCGCTTTCATCATAGCTCTCGTAGTTTTGCTTATAGTCTTTTTCGATAAATATAGATGAGTTTTCCCTTACGGCCTCTTCCTGCTCCTTTAGCCTGTGGAAACCGTAAACCAGCATCAGCACGCCCTTGCGCTTATGAGCCGAAGCGGCATTACCCTCTGGCGATGAGTTACAGTGAATGGAAATAAACAAATTGCCATGGGCCTGGTTGCCTATATTCGAACGCTGGTTGAGGGGGATAAAGGTATCATCGGTACGGGTCATAATGGTGGTTAAACCTTTGATCCCGGTATCAATGGCCATTTTTAGCTTTTTGGCGATGGCCAGTGTTACATTTTTTTCGACAGAATAGGAGCCGCGCGCACCTGGATCTTTACCACCATGCCCGGCATCTATTATAACAGTTTTGAACCGGAACGTTGAGGCTACCAGGATGGTATCATTCTGCTGGGTAAAGGAGCAAAGACAAAAGAATAAAGACAGCAGTACACCATTTGCAGCTACAACACCGAGAAACCTTTGATTCAATTTCATTGTTTTACCGCCTTTTTGCTGCATTTAGGGCATAAGCCCGTCGCGGATAACGTAAAACTCTGCGGTTTAAAGCCCGGGGGGAGCTTTATGGCGGGCAGGTGCAAATCATCCAGGCAATACACATTTTTGCATTGGGTACAGTTAAAGTGCAGGTGTTCATCGTGGTGGTGGGCTTCATCACAATTGGATGAGCAGAGAGCATAGTTTGCTGTACCGTTAAGGTCAAATACCTTGTGGATGATGCCTTTTTCCTCGAATGTGTTCAGGATACGGTACAGGGTAACCCTATCGATATCGTTAATCACGCTTTCCAGGTCGGGCTGGGAGGTGGCCGCGTTACGGGACGACATCATGGACAGCACCCGGAGCCTGGGAGCGGTCTTTTTTAAATGATGCTTGTTCAGCAGGTCTTCAAAGTGAAAATTAGTACGGGTTTGTGCCATTAGCCTTTCAGCAATATTATTGATGCAAATATATACAACGTTGCATTAAGGATGAAATTATAAGGCAGCTGCGGACAATATATGTGGACAAGAAAGATTCAAAAAAAATCAAACTTTAGCGAACTTCAGATGCATTTAATGAATATTAATAGGAGAAAAATAATACTTTTTTCAAAAGCATCGAAATTCCGCCCGATCACTGCCGGCAAATCTTATTTTCACTTAGAAGCTGTTTAAATTTGATTTATTAACTGTTCCATTTGAGTGCAGTGGAACACACCGAACGCTTTGGAACGCATTATGGCTGATTATCAACAATTTAAGCTTTTTAAAAATCAACAAAGACCGGAACACTTATGCGACTGATAATCAACATTATAAACCCAAATATTAACTTTTGGTTAAAATCAAGCTAACGGACTGTAGTTCGATATCTGAATTTATCTCGCGCAAAGACGCTAAAACGCAAAGTGATTTACTTCTTTTTTCTTTGTTGGTTAATTTCTATATAGTGTTCCTGTCTTCACTATAAATACACTTTTTTGAAGAAAAATCAATTTATATCGGGATATATTGAGCCGGATTAATTGGAAACTTATCATCCGCCTTTCTCACAAATCCGGCAAATTTTAGCGTCAATTTAAGAGGCAGTCTAAAAATAAAAAACAGACTGTCATACGAGGTACGAAGATAACCGACCGCAGGGAGCTCATTAATACCTATAAAAATAAAAACACAACATTAATAATCCCAAAGTATGCAGATCGGATTTGCAAAGCTACTCTGTAAGGTGGGGATTGCTTCGTACCTCCTATGTTTACAGTTGAAATTAAAAAATGTATTATATCTTGTTTAGGAGATATTAAAACATTCTTTACATACATTTTATGAGTGAAAAAGGATGAGAGCACGTCGTGCCTAAATA
>NZ_JBFUKX010000046.1:0-51743 GCF_056400605.1 Mucilaginibacter sp. P5_A4
AGATTGCCTTTTGCCAATAACCTTTGATGGTACAAAGAAAGTATTATAGCTGGGCCTTGGGCAATCATAAAAGGCAGGGAACTAATACGAGTTTAAGTCCTTTAGACTAGCAATGACAAAAGTTCACCCTGCCTTTTACAATAACGTTTTCCACAAAGTTTTTAGTTCTTAACACCCCCCTGCACCCCCCATTCTAACAACAGCAATCTTTATTGTTTTTTCTTTTGTTAGACCAAAGGCAATGACGGTCTGTTTTTTTATTTTTAAACGGCCTCTTACATTGTATAAACCCCGCCACAACATTAAATTTGAGGCGGGGTTTATTGTTTCCGGGCATCTTAGGTCACGCAAAGACGCTAATAGCCCCGAGGGAACATTACTATCAATAGCAATCCATTTATTTCTACCACCATACCTTTACCATGCCATTAACTCCTTATATCTGCACTACCTGCGGTGTACAATACCCGCCATCGGCAACCCCTCCTTTGCATTGTAAAATTTGCGAGGATGACCGCCAATACGTGAATCCTACAGGCCAGAACTGGATTACGCTTGCGGAGTTAAACCATCAGCATAAAAACATTATTGAAAAGGTAGCCCCAAACTTATATGCCATTTACACCGAACCTGCCTTTGGCATTAACCAGCGGGCACATTTACTGGTAACACCCGGGGGCAATATCCTATGGGATTGCATCAGCAATATTGATGAGGCAACCATTGCAGCCGTGAATAACCTGGGCGGCATAAAAGCCATCGCCCTTTCGCACCCGCATTATTTTTCGACCATTGCCGTGTGGAGCAAAGCTTTTGGCGATGCCACCATATACATAAACGCCCTTGACGAAGAATGGCTGGGACGCAGGGACGCGCCTATCCATTTATGGCCCGAAGAGGAAATTGCTTTATGGGACGGCATCCAGCTGATCCGTTGCGGCGGGCATTTTCCTGGTGCAAGTGTGCTGTATAGTCCGCAAAATGATGGTTTGTTATTGGTTGGTGACGTGATACAGGTAAGTCCAGACCTTAAAACTGTTTCGTTTATGTATAGCTATCCAAATCTTGTCCCGCTTCCCAGGAAGGATATACTACAGGTTCAAAATGCGATAAGCGGAAAAGTTTATGAAGCCATGTACGGCGCTTTTGGGCGTTATATTTTAAAGGACGCCCGGGCCGCGATGGATTTTTCGGTGAAGAGGTATTTAAGGATCTTTGAATAGGGCTTTTTAGAGGCTGTTTAAAAATACATCGCCATTGCTTCGTACCTACACATGACGTGTTTGTAAAAAAAGCCGCTTGCCATGCTGAGTGGTAAAATTTCGCGAAATTCTGAAGGGGAAATGACGTTTTAAAAGGTTTGTCATCCTGAACGCAGTGAAGGATCTACTCTCCGCCATGCTTCTTCGCCCTGTAAGTCTGCGAATAGATCCTTCACTCCGTTCAGGATGACAAAAAGGTTTTTTTGAAAACACGTCATGGGTAAGGTTTGAAGCATCTATTATTCGCCATGCCCCTTCGCCCTGTACAGTCTGCGAATAGATCCTTCACTCCGTTCAGGATGACAGAATGATGGCTGGAAGCCGTCTAAAAGGTCCCCTTACAAGATAATCACCAGGGACAAAAAGCAACACATCATAGCACCCATTCACCTCCTTTTCTTAATTATTACCAAAAGGTTTCTTTAGGATTTGCATTTAGTTAAATAAAAACTATTTTTGCCATTGTTTATAATCAGTCTAAATAAAAATAACAATGAAGAATAACCTTACTACACTTCTTGCTTCCTTCGCTCTTCTCGTAATCTCTCCCCTTATAACACAAGCCCAGCAAAAAGCATCGATACAGGGCTATGTAAAAGACAAGGAGAATAAACCACTGCCAGGCACAACCGTATCAATTGATGGCACCAACTATATTACATCAGCCGGTAATAAAGGCGATTTTAAACTGGATGTAGCCGCCGGCAAGTATACTATACACTACAACTTTGTGGGCTTCAGAGAGATCAGCAAGCAAATTGTTATTGCCCCGGGAACTGTCATTGACGAAAATGTTGTTTTGCACGAAGATGCCGCTTCACTGCAGCAGGTGGAAATAATTGGGCGTAAAGAAAAAACCTATAAAACCAAAGCCACTTTTATAGGCAACAAAACCGAAACTGATATTAAAGATTTGCCGCAATCTGTATCCTACGCCAGTAAAGAACTGATGGCCGACCAAGGTGCAGTACGTGTTGGCGATGTAGTTAAAAACTTTAGCGGTGTTTCGCAGTTCACTTTTTATGATGACCTTACCATCAGGGGCTTTCGTGTTAACGGTCAAAGCAATACCCAGCTTTTAAACGGGTTGCGCACCAGTACCGGGTTTTGGAAACAGCCCTTAACAAATTACCTGGAGCGTGTTGAAGTGCTGAAAGGTCCATCATCTGCCCTGTATGGCAATGCAAGTCCCGGAGGTGTGGTTAACCGTGTAACCAAAAAACCGCTGAACGAAACCCGCAGAACCCTGAGTTTCTCGTTAGGCAGTTTTAACACATTCAGAGGATTGGCCGATTTTACAGGTCCTGCAAACAAAGATAGCACCTTGCTATACCGTCTTAATTTAGGGTATGAAGATGCCAACTCTTTCCGCGATCTGCAGTTTGATAAAAACGTGATCATTGCACCTTCTTTATCGTTCATCGCGTCGCCAAAAACACACATTAATTTCGATATGGTTTACAACAGCTCGCGCAGCAGGCTTGATCGGGGTCAGTCTGTAATCGGCAACGATCTGTACTCAACCCCACAATCACTGGCATTAAGTGCCGCCAATGATTTTTTGAACGAGCAGACATATATTGTTACCTTATCGGTAAATCACCAGTTTAATAACAACCTGAGCTTTAATGCCGCTTACTCAAAAACCGGGTACAGCGAGGACCTGCTTGAACACCGCAGCGCCAATGCCTATGCCAAAGACAAGCTGGGCAATGATATTCCTAACCTGGTAGCTATGCAGATATTTCAGCGCAAGCGAAAACGCTACATTGACAATTTTAGCGGTTACGTTAATTACAACGCCAAAACAGGCCCTATCGAACATAAAATTGTAGCAGGCTATGATTATGGCAGCGAAAAAATGCCGGTAGGCGCGTCACAACTCACCGCTTCGGGCTATCGCAATGCATCCAACACCGGTACTATTGCCAACTATGTGGTAAAAGACAGTTTAAAGTATTTACGGGATACAAAGGGTAACCCGGTTGCCAACGTACCTTCATTTGATTTAAATAATGCCATCAACTCGCAACGTTTACAGGACGACAGCAAGGCGCTTTTTTCGCAAAACGTGCTTAACCCAACCTATTACTACCTTAATGCCGGGTATGTACAGGATCAGTTAAAGCTGGGCCGGTTGCAGGCACTGGCCGGCGTCCGCTACGAGTATTATACCGATTTTGCAAATTATGCCACTTCAACACAACAAAAAACGCACTCCAGCGCATGGCTGCCCCGCTTTGGCTTAGTATATACCGCTACCAAAAACATCAATATTTATAGTACTTATGTAATGGGGTATAACCCGCAAACCGCGGCAACCATTGCCAACCCCAATGCCGGCGGACCATTTGCCCCGGTTACCAGCAACATGATTGAGCTGGGCGCCAAAAGCAGTTGGTTGGACGACAGACTATCCATCACGACATCTGTTTACCGGATTGAGCAAAAAAACACCCTTTACAACGCAGGTGTGGCCAATCAGCCAGACCTGTTAAGGCCGGTTGGCAAAGAACGTTCACGGGGGTTTGAGTTTGATATTACCGGGCGCATACTGCCAAACTGGAGCATGCTGGCCTCATATGCGTATAATGATGCTAAAATTACCGAAAGTGGTGTTGCCGCCGAGGTAGGTCTGCAAAAACCGAACGCCCCTAAAAACATGGCCAACATCTGGACGAGGTATAATATTATACGCGGCGCATTTAGCGGACTGGGCATAGGTTTGGGCGCCAACTACATTGATAAACGCACACTATCCATCAACCTTACCCAAAGCATTCCTGATTACATATTGGTTGATGCCGCGCTATTTTATAATATTGGTAAAGTTCAGCTACAGTTTAATGCCAACAACATTACCGGCAAAAAGTATTGGGTAGGCGGATATGATTATATAAGGCTGTTCCCCGGTGCACCCAGGAACTATTTGCTTACGCTTGGATATACCTTGTAATGGCAAAATCAAAGTTTAAAAAGCTAACCGGCTGGCTGCATTTGTGGGTTGGCCTGGTAACTGGTATAGTAGTAGTTATCGTCTCGGTAACGGGCTGCATCTACGTGTTTGATAAAGAAATATTTGATTTTATACACAAGGATATAGTAAGCGTTCAGAAAACCGGCCCCGCAAGGCCGGTTTCTGAATTACTTGCTATTGCACAAAAAGCAGTTGGCCCCCATAAAAAGCTCAGCAGTATTAAAATAACCGAAGATGATAAAAGCATTGTGTTTTCGGGTTTTAAAGTGAATGATAAAAAAAAGATCACGCTGTGGTATTTCAGCCAGTTTGAGTACTATGATTACGTTTATGTAAACCAGTACACCGGCAAAGTTTTAGGCATTATCGATTTCAGGTACGAGTTTTTTAACATTGTTGAACAGCTGCACCGTCAACTGTTACTGGTAAAGCCGGTGGGCAGTGTTATTGTTGGCAGCTGTGTACTGCTTTTTCTGTTGATGATGATCACCGGCTTTATACTCTGGCTGCCTAAAAATTACAGGCAGTTTAAACAAAGCATCACCATAAAATGGAATGCCAGGTTTAAACGGGTAAATTATGATGTGCATAACAGCCTGGGATTTTATGTTTTGCCCATTGCCATACTTATTGCTGTAACTGGTTTGGTATGGTCATTCAAATGGTGGGAAAAGGGCATTTATAATATGCTTGGCACAAAGGAAAAGCCCCAATTTTCGCGTGTATTGCCGGTTATCAGCACAGCCGATTCAACCCTGAATAAAATGGACATCATCCATCACAACCTGCTCAAACAATTAAATGGCGACTGGACCCAAATTGGGCTGGATATACCCAACGGGAAAGATAAGATGGTGATGGCATTTGTATACTTAAAACACCGCAGCGATGGCTGGAATGGTATCAGTTACTATTTTTTTGATGGCCGCACCGGCAAACTGGTAACAGCTATACCACACAGCAAAAAAACGCTGGGCATGAAATGGCGCAACTCAAACCTGTACATCCATACGGGTCGTTTATATGGGCCGGGTACGCAAATACTGGCTTTTTTGGCAAGCCTGGTATGTGCATCGCTGCCTGTTACCGGCTTTTTAATATGGTGGGGCAAACGCAACAAAAAACCTAAAAAGAAAAGGCCGGATACAGAACCGGCTGTACTGGCAATGGTAAAAACCTGATGGTTTATACTCCTTCGCTCAGCAACTCCTTCTTCAGTTTTAATATCAGCATCACTATAACCGATAGCATTATCAGTACAAAATAACTGTAACCCAGGTTATGTTCATCTTTAGCGGGCAGCAGAAAAACAATGCCATAGCTAAAAAACGATACGATAACATAATTTATCCCGCCCGAAAGTCCGCTGGCTATACCGGCGTTTTTAGGGAAGCGGCTTAAGCAATAGGTAAAAAAGTTATTAAAAGTATATCCTGCCGCTATATGGATTATAAAAGCGAAAAATATGATGGTATATAAATTGGCTATATACCTCATGCTTATCAGCATTACTATTACAAATATTACCTGCAGGGTAAGGTTAACCACCATTCGATTAAAAAACGGTTTGTTGATGGTGGCTTTACCGATAAGCCCCCCTATAAGCCAGGCTATGCCCAATACCAACGAACTATAGCCGGCCACTACCGGCGACAGATGTAAAGTATGCTCTATGATAAAAGGGCCTGTCATGTTATAGATCATCACCATACAGTACGCAAGTCCCAACATAATAAGCCCGAGGGTAAAACTGGTGGTTTTGATCATGTCCGCATAAATGCTGCCGATCTTTTTGATATGGAATGCCGAAAAGTTTTTCAACGTTTCGCCGCTGAAGACCAGCTCCAAAACCACGAATACTGCAGCAAATATGGCCAGGAGGTAAAAGTTTGATTTCCACCCGTAACCGGTTTGCAGGTACCCGCCAACAAAAGGCGCTACAATTGGCCCGGTAGACCAGATGATGGAAAACATGCTAAGGTAATGCTTCAGCTTTTCGCCCGAAAACAGATCGATAAAATAAGCGCGCTTGGAAACAATTACACCGGCTACGGTAATACCGTGTACTATCCGCATGAGGTATATTACATAAATATTGGTTGAGGTAGCTATAACAATACTGGCAACAGCAAAAAGCACCAGGCACACCAGGCTTATATTGTACCGGCCAAAACTATCCAGTACGCTGCCAATAAATAGTTGCGTAATGCCATAGCTTATTAAAAACAAAGTTAAAGTAAGCTGCACCTGAATACTGCTCACATGCAATTCGGCAGCCATGGTAGGTAACGACGGAATGTATATATCAGTCGCGAAGCCCGAAAGTGGGATTAATGCAAAAGCCAGTAAATTGGCAATACCCTGGTGCCGTTCTTTAATTGTTTTTGGCACAGAAAGCGTTGAGTACATATTAATTAAATTTACCGACCGGCTGGAAAGGGCTATCCAAAGCTCTTTTTTCCGGTCAATTATTAAATAAGCCGCAAAGATACCCCGTTTGTGTAAGCGGTTATATAATTACCGTTTTTATGATCTTTTGACGACAGTTGAAACCGGGGTACCGTTTCATCCCAATTGTCTTATCAAATCCCCTAAAACTTTAAAGCTATGCTCCACCACGTCGTCAAAGGTTAAACCAAAACTAATACGGATAAAATTGGTGAAGCGGGCATCGGTGCTAAAAATTTGTCCGGGAGCTATGCTGATGTTTTGGGCAATGGCAAGCTGGTAAAGCTCAAATGCATCAATATTTTTATCCAACTCAATCCACAGGGCATAGCCTCCCTGGGGCTGGCTTATTTTGGTGCCCGGCGGAAAATGGGTAACAATGGCCTGGGTATAACGCAGGCTTTGGGTATATAATGTTTTACGCAGGTTGCGCATATGCAAATCATACCGGCCTGTTTCAAAAAAATGAGCAACAGCGGCCTGGGTGGGTGTGGCCGAGCTGATGGTATGCATCATTTTGATGTTAATTACCTGGTCTTTAAACCTGCCCGGTATACACCAGCCTACCCGGTAGCCCGGCGCAATTGATTTGGAAACTGATGAGCATAACAGCACCCAGCCTTCGGTATCATAACTTTTACAGGTACGCGGGCGGCTTTTGCCAAAATATATTTCGCCATAAATATCATCCTCAATTAAAGGGATCTGCCTTTCTGTTATTAATTTAACCAATCGCTGTTTACTATCATCGGGCATGCAGCTGCCTACCGGGTTACTAAAGTTGGTTACAAACAGGCATACTTTAATATCCACTTTATCCATAGCCTCGGCCAGGTAATCAATATCAATACCCGTATCAGGATTAACCGGGATCTCCAGCACCTTCAGATCAAGGCTGAGCATTATATTAAAGATCCCGAAAAAGGTAGGGCTTTCAATGGCAACGGTATCGCCCGGTTTGGTAAGCGCCCGCAGGCAAAATATCAGGGCTTCAAGACAACCCTGCGTGGTTACCACATCGTCGCCGGTTATGTTGCCGCCCCAGTTAAAAGCGTTTTTGGCCACATGGTTGCGCAACGAAATATTGCCCTGCAAATTTTCATAATTGATATTGCCCGTAGGGCTTTTACGGATAGATTCCATCATGGACTTACTGAGCTTAGCCATTGGAATGAGGTTTAGTGGCGGCGATGAGCGCGACAAACGTATAACACTTTCCTCACTCATGTTTTGATAAACCATAGCTATCATCTGGGTAACCGTGGCCTGCTCAATCTTTTTCAGCGGAGGTTTGGTTTCGGGTGCATTGGTCAGTCTTGCCGGCGAAAACTTAACGTAATAGCCCGATTTTGGCCTGGCCTCTATCATGCCCATGTTTTCCAGTTCTACATAAGCTTTGTATGAAGTGCTGATGCTGATACCCTGCTCAAGGCTTAACGCCCTTACTGATGGCAGCTTATCACCCGGTTTTAACAGTTTCTGTTTTATCTGCTTTTCAATACGGGCAGCTATCTGCGCATATAAAAAATCATCATTAACCATGGTAATCAATTTCTCCATTTTAAAATCTGTTATGGTCAAAATTAACAAATCTGAATCTGTTTTGCTACATGCAGATGCTTTTACTTTGTAATGATCAAAATTTATTAAAAAAATGAAACTTCAATTAATTGATTATCAGCCAAAGTATCAGTCGTACTTTGAAAAATTCAACAAAGCATGGCTCGAAGAATTTTTTGTGGTTGAAGCACTGGACAAATGGGTTTTAGAAAACCCCGACGAAGCCATGTTAAAACGAGGTGGTAAAATTTATTTTGCAGCAGCAGGCGATACTATTATTGGCACAGTAGGTTTGCGCTTTATTGAAGATGGTGTTTATGAGCTTACCAAAATGGCTGTTGATAAGGCTTATCATGGTGGTGGTGCCGGTCAGTTTTTATGCCAGTCGGGTATTGATAAAGCGAGGGAAATGGGTGTTAAAAAACTCATCCTGTTTTCGAGCCGCGTACTAAAAAACGCAATCCACATTTATCACAAATTAGGCTTTACAGAAATACCGGTTACGCCCGGCACCTATGGCCGTGCCGATATTATGATGGAGATTAATTTTTAACATTAACATACTTTACACATCAAACTAAAATACGATGCAACTTAGCCCTATAAGCGAACAGGAAATACAGCAAATAAGAGCCGAAACCAAAGGAACAGCCGAGAGGATCCATTTTAATAATGCGGGAGCATCTTTACCGCCCGATGTAGTGGTTGAAACGGTTGTTAATTACTTACATGAAGAAGCAATTTATGGCGGCTACGAAACCGAATATAAATACAAGGATCAATTAGATAATACCTATGAGCTGATAGCCCGCCTCATTAATGCCGGTAAGGACGAAATTGCCCTTGTTGAAAATGCAAGCACCGGCTGGGGAATAGCTTTTAACGGGATAGACTTCAAGCCCGGCGATGAGATTATTACCTGCGAAATGGAATATGTAACCAATATCATCGGGTTTTTAAACGCTCAAAAAAAGTTGGGTGTAAGCCTTAAAATAATACCGAACGATGCACAGGGCAATTTTCCGCTGGATGTTTTTGAACAGGCAATTTCGCCAAAGACTAAATTGATAGCCATGACGCAGATCCCTTCAACCGCAGGCGGGATGATCCCGATTGTGGAGATTGGCAAAATAGCCCGCAAACACGAGGTATTATACCTTGTTGATGCGTGCCAAAGCGCCGGGCAAATCCCCTTAAACGTGGAGGAGATTGGCTGCGATATGTTAGCAGTAACCGGGCGTAAATACCTGCGGGCACCAAGGGGAACCGGTTTTTTATTTGTACGCAAACAGGTACAGGACAAACTGAATACCCTGTTTATGGATGGTTTTAGCGCCCCATCGGTTAGCCTTGATAATTTTCAGCTAAGAAACGACGCCCGGCGTTTTGAATTGTACGAAAAAAACCGCGCCATTACACTCGGCCTGGGTAAAGCCGTTGAATATGCCCTGAACATCGGGGTCGACAGGATCTGGCAGCGCGTGCAATACCTGGCTAATTTAATGCGTCGGCAACTTGCAGATATTGATGGCCTAACGGTTCATGATTTTGGTGATCAGCAATCTGGTATTGTAACGTTTTCGGTAAAGGGAATGGATAGTGGTTTAGTAAAAAGCACCCTGGCCGAAAACAACATTAACGTATCTGTAGGTAAAGCCATATCAACACTCATTTATATGAATAAAAACCACCTGGCCAGTAATGTGAGGGCATCGGTACATTATTACAACACCGAAGAGGAGATAATGATGATGTGTGATGCACTTAAAACAGTGTACGTAAGCACAACCTGATCAAAAAGTTTTGCCGGATCTTCTGCCCTGGCCGGCGACCGTGTTCATAAGTAATATGATGAACCACGGTCGCCGGCTGTGTTACGCCCTTACCTACCAATCCAGCTTTTATAAATAGCAGCCTGCAACGGGTCGGGATTGGAGAGGGGGCTTATTTTAAAGGTTTTCTCTTTTTTGGAGCCCAACACAATGGCTACATCTTGTTTTACTCCGCCTTTTTGTAATGTAAGCGCTATTGTATCACCGGTGTTCTTTGCTTCAAACGTTTGGTAAAGCAATTGCTGCGTTGCCGGTTTACCATCAATCGCTAATATGGATGTTCCTCCCCTTACATTTTTATTCCATGCCGGCGAATTGGGTTCAACCGTGGTTATCTTTAGCGTATCGCGCTGTTCCCTTACATTAATACCCGCCCAGGAGTTATAGGTAATAGTGGCATTGGTATCTATTAATAATCCGCCATAAGCGAAGTATTTGGGATAATCGGGTGGTTTAACAGTCGAGGCATATTCAAATAGCTCGGGCATTGGTGCACCGGCCATCTTTTCGCATTCATTCCTGAATTCCTGTTCGGTAAAGCCGCGTTTAAGCTTTTTGTAATATTTGTAATAAAGCAGGCGCATTACATCATCAAGCGTTTTCTTGTTTTTGGTAACATGGCGAATATTAAAATCAAGCATTAAGCCAAGTACGGGGCCTTTGTCGTAATAAGATATCGTTTTATTAATGTCTTCATTTACGCGCCCGTTCGGCCCGTCGTTCCAGGTGTTGTAGCTGGCCTGTGTAGCCGATTGGTAAAAATGCCCCGGCTTATTTTCGTAGTTTTTAATATTGTTTTGAAAATCGTTCAGCATATCTTCGCCGGTCATTAAACCGGCGCGCCTCACTATCAGGTATTCATAATAAACTGTAAACCCTTCAGATACCCAAAGCATGTTGGTATGATTCTCTTTTGAATAATCAAACGGTCCCAGTTCAATTGGCCTTATGCGCTTAACGTTATAATGGTGAAAATACTCGTGGGCAATAAAGTTGTACAGCCTTTTTTTTGCTTCGGGCGAATTAAATCCCTCGCCCCCGCTAAAGCTCAGCGACGATGAGTTCAAATGTTCGATACCGCCGCCACCGCCGCCTATTGATAAAAAGGAATAATGCGTATAAGGTATTTCACCAATAATGTTGCTGCCTGCAACAACTATTTTTTTTAAATCATCCATAAATCCCTGCCTGTCAAATTCAGGCAGCTGGTAACCAATGAAGCTATGGGGTTTGTTTTTAACAGTAAATTGTGGCAATACTTCAAGTTGTCCCATCAAAAAGGGACTATCATATAACACGTCGAAATTATCGGCCTTATACAAGTGATATTTACCTGGTACAGTATCCAAACCTGTTGCAACCATAGCATTCCATTTGCTGTACGGGTTCATTTTTATAGTAACCGGATGATGTAATTCTTTATCCAGGTACATAAACAACCCGCCGGGGGTAATATATCCCCTGGTTTCATCCAGGTAAATATTGCCAACAAAGGGTACGGTAGCTTTTACATCGTATGAAATTTTAACCGCGCCGGCAGTGTTATTATAAACACGCCAGGTATTTTCTGAAGCTTTTATCCACTTTAAGTTTGTGCCTTTGCCATCGGCTACTTTAAAGTTTTGTACGGCGGCGGCAAAATCAATGAGCTGGTAGTAACCAGGTGTCCAGGCGCACATTTTAAAATCAAGCACCTTCCCCGGTGTTTTATTTGTTAGCTCAACATGATAAAGCTGATCAGCCGCCTTTTCCATTGAAACAACATATTGCATATTTACCGGTTGATGCTGTGCAAACGTGCTAACACTAAAAAACAGGCCAATAACCAACAGGGATTTGTGTAGTATTTTCATTATGTAGGATGAGTTTCCCAAATATAGAAAAAGCCCTTATAGATTTTAACAGGAAACCTAACACAAACGGGGCTTTATTATAATATCAAAGAGGGGATAAACGGGATGCGTAATACACTTAAAGCATTGCATGTCAGTACAATTTAATATTTCATTAACCTTGCATTAAATACATCTTAACATCAGGTTTAAATAACTATTTTTGAAACCCAATGTTAAGAAGTCTTTTTAGTTTTTGCCGTTTCCTTTTCTTTTGGATCCTATTATCCATACTAACCCGCATAGTATTTGAAATATATTTCCAGGGCAAGCTAAGCGGTATCAGCTTTTACGAGATCTGGCAAACCTTTTTATATGGCATCCGCATGGATGCATCTGTGGCGGCGTACATTAGTGTAATCCCCCTGCTTGTTTTTAGCGTCAACTGGTTCACTAAATATAATATCAAAGCAAAATGGCCAAGGTTTTATGTTTACCTGTGCATTTTTATAATTTCGTTCGTTACGGTTGTTGATCTCAATATATTCCGGGAGTGGGGTACCAAAGTAAATTTCAGGGCATTTGACGTTTTTTTTAATGCCCCATCCGAAGCTTTTGCGGCAGCCAGTTCGTCACCCATTTTTTTGAGCTTTATTATCATGGTGGCGGTGTTCATTACCGGTGTTTTCCTGTCAAAATATATCATCGACTTTGAATTTAAAAAGCCCAAAGCCCCTGTGATAGCTAAGCCATTTATCATTATACTGCTTTTGGGCTTAAACCTGCTGATAATCCGCGGCGGATTACAGCTTGCGCCTATAAGCCAGAGTAATGCCTATTTTTCTGCAAAGCCCATCCTCAACCAATGTGCCCTGAACACCCAATGGAACCTGATTCAAAATGTGGTGGAGAACGTACAGTCACCGGGTAACCCCTACCTGTTTATGCCTGCACAAAAAGCTTCGGCTTTGGTTGATAGCATGTATGCTGTAAAAAAAGACAGTACTATACATATCCTTACCACCAACCGGCCTAATATTGTGATCTTTCAGCTGGAAAGCTTTACAGCCGACCTGATAGCATCGCTGGGAGGAGAAAAAGGCGATGCACCAAACTTTGAGGATTTTATAAAACAGGGCGTTTTGTTTGATAATGTTTATGCAGCCAGCGACCGTACTGACAAAGGGATCATTGCTATTTTAAGCGCGTTCCCATCACAGGCTACCAGAACCATCGTGATAGATAACGAGAAACAGGAACGCCTGCCAACACTGAGCAATATTTTTGCAGATCAGGGCTATAATACCTCCTACTTTTATGGCGGCGAAAGCGAGTTCATGAATTTTAAAGCCTATTTATTAAGCCATAAAATTGCCCACCTTATTGATAAAAAAAACTTTGAGGCTAAAGAAATGAACTCAAAATGGGGCGCCCACGATGATATTTTGCTAAAGAAGAATATCAACTACCTCAACAGGCAGCGGGAGCCATTTTTTAGCTACGTACAAACCTTAAGCAATCACGAGCCTTTTGAGTTGCCGGTTGCTCCGCATTTCCCCGGTGATGACCTGGGCAATAAGTTCAGGAGTACAGCATACTATACAGATGCCAGCCTGAAACAGTATTTTGATGAGGCAAAACAACACAACTGGTACAAAAATACCTTGTTTGTTTTGGTTGCCGATCATGGGCACAGATTACCGCTCAATGCCTCCGAACCCTATGAACCCAAAAAATATCATATCCCCTTATTGTTTTTTGGCGATGCCATAAAACCCGAATACAGGGGCATGAAAATAAACAAGTTAGGCAACCAAACAGATATAGCCGCCACCCTGCTGGCACAACTAAACCTACCCCACCGGCAATTTAAGTGGTCGAAAAACCTGTTGAATCCCTATACACAGGATTTCGCGTTTTTTGATTGGGATAATGGCCTGGGCTTTATGCTACCCAAGCAGGCCGTTACATTTGATAATGCCGGCTCAAGGATAAGCTTTATCCAAAACAAAAATATCCCGCAAAATTACACGGATAAAACCCTGCTTTACGGCAAAGCTTTTATGCAGCAGGTGTTTACAGAATACCTGGCGTATTAACTAATTCCGGCTTAAATCTTTTTGCCAGTAAACCGGTTGCCTTGTCAATATCAATTTCGGCTACCAATACGCCTGTTTCTCCATATGGCTGATAGGCAATACAATGCCCGTCGGGAGCTATCAAAGATGTAGCTGACTCGGGATACCTGGTAGCATAGTTGGAGCTTGCAAAATAAATGGTGTTTTCCATTGCCCGCATCATCATAGCCTTTTCGTAATAGGGATTGTTTTTACTTCCCCATTCTACAAGCCGCACGCCCTGGGTATCGCTTCCAGAAAAATGCGGATGAAAAACTATTTTGGCGCCACGCATAGCCGCCCATCGTACCAATTCGGGGTACCTGAAGCCTTCATGGCAAATGGTAATGCCAAATTTTACACCATTCACCTCAAAAATATTGCGCTCCGTTCCGGGGATCCATATATTATCTTCTGTTGGGTCCAGCTGGTTTTTTGTCTGGTATCCCAATATCGCGCCGGTGTTTGATACAACGTAGGCCAAATTAAAAAGCTCATCCCCCAGGTACCAATCCATAGGTATAATAATCGCTATGGCATGTTCAGCGGCTATTTCGCAAACTTTTTTCAGGGCCTCCTGCAACTTTTCGGGCGAGCGCTCTTCTACTTCAAATTCCTTTGCGGGGTACCCAGGAATGTATGACTCCGGAAAACAGATAATTTCTGCTTGTTCCAGTGCAGCTTCCCCTGCAAGTTTTTCTACCCAGGATAAGCCATCATTTATTGATTTGGGAAATGGCGGCGAGGCTAATGCTATCTTCATATATTGATTTCTAAATTTTCATAGGGCTTTTAACAGGTCTTTCGTCACCCAGCAACAAACCCCATTGTTTATAATTTTTTGAACGGTCGAACACTATTTTTAAAACCGAGAGCAGCGGCATCGCCAGGAACATACCCGAAACGCCAGTCATGGTACCTGCAATTATAATACCTACAATGGAAGTAAGCGGGTTAATTTTTACCTGCGAGCCTACAATTCGCGGCATCAGTATATTATTATCAAGCAACTGCACAAAAGAGATAGCCCCCAGCACAATCAGGATATCAACAATATTTTCTGACGATGCAAGTGTTATCAGCACACCCAAAATATTGCCTATTAATGCCCCCAGGTACGGTATAAGGTTCAGGAATGCAAAGATGATGCCTATAAGCAGGGCGTTTTGAATCCCAAAAATCATTAACGCTCCACCCAGCAGGATAACGATATAGGTTATTTGTATCAGCAATCCTATCAGGTAGCTTTTCACCATCTTTTCTGTCTGCCGTATACCTTCTTCTACATTTTGATGTTCATCCGGCTTAAACCACATTAAAATAAATTTAACAAACAGGTTCCGGTATAATATGATGAGGTAAATATAAATAGGCAATAATCCTATAAATATAACTACACCCGATAAGGACCCTGCCGCTCCGCTCAAAATGCCCCCTAAGGAGCTGAATAGTTTTTTGCTTTGTGCGTTAATGAATTTCAATTGCTCTGCCGGAGAATATCCAAACGAATTGCTGATCCAGGTACTTAAATTATCAAGGTGCTTGGTTACAGTTCGCTGTATTTGCGGAAAATCATCCAAAAGAGAACCTACCTGGCTGGTAAACAACCAGATGAGCAATGCCACTACAACGGTTAATAAAATTATCGGCAACAGAATAGCAAGGCCTTCCGGCACTTTTAGCTTCCTGAAAAATCTGAATACCGGCAATAACACCAGGCTAAAGAAAAATGCCATCAACAGGGGCATAATTATCGTATGCCCGATAACAATAAGAGCCCCTATTAAAAAGATGCCAAGTAATTCAATAGAACGTTTAACAGTTACAGGCATATCTTTCATAATAGCGTTGTTTTAAGCTCGTCTTCTTAAATGCGTTTATTTATAATTTTTGTAAATAAATATCGAGCTAATTATTTAATTATCCGTTTTTTTAAACCGATGTACTGGCGTTTATGGTGTTTCGCCTTTAAGTATAACCTTGCAGGTTATTTTCAAAAATCCGTATAAACTATTAACTATCAATACATTAAATGAATTTATCTACGACAAGCTTTGTCGTACACAGCCTCTTGCGGAACACTACCACACTTGATAATCAACAAGTTACATTTTATTTAAAAGCAGTAAAAATGGCAGAGATACTCTTCGGCATTAGCGCCTGGCGAAAAAGGCATTCAACCATAGCAAATAATAATTTACATCGGGGGTAACATAAATTGTTTAGGAGCGTCTTACATACTTTAAGGACTAAAAACTTTTGGCCCCGGCGGATGTATAATTGTTAAATTTCATCCCGACCGGGCTTACTATCAACTAATATATGACTGATCTGAAACCAATTTCAACATTGCTGCTATCCTGTATGCTTACAGCAGCTTTCACCTCATCACAAGCGCAGCAAGCGACCCAACCAGAAGACCCTGCTCTAAAAATTTACCGCGAAACACCCAAAAAGGTTAACGACCTGGTGCACACCAAACTCGATGTACGTTTCGACTATAAAAAACGCTATATGTATGGTAAAGAATGGGTTACTTTAAAACCTCATTTTTACCCAACCGACAGCCTTAGACTTGATGCCAAGGGTATGGACCTGAAAAATATCTCGGTAGTAAAAAACGGTAAAAACATCCCGCTTAAATTTACCTATGAGGATAGCCTGAGCGTAGCCATTAAACTGGATAAGGTTTATCATAACAATGAAAGCTACACCATTTATATAGATTACACATCAAAACCAAACGAACTTAAAGCAAAAGGCAGCGCTGCCATAAATGATGCCCGGGGCCTGTATTTTATAAACCCCGATGGTACCGAAAAGGATAAGCCAACCCAGATATGGACACAAGGCGAAACCGAAAGCTCATCGGCCTGGTTCCCTACCATTGATAAACCCGGCCAGAAAACTACCGAAGAGATCAGCATGACCGTACCTGCCAAATACGTCACCCTATCAAACGGCAGGCTGGCATCGCAAAAGAAAAATGCTGATGGCACCCGTACCGATACCTGGAAAATGGAGCTGCCGCACTCGCCATACCTGTTTATGATGGCAGTTGGCGATTTTAAGATCTATAAAGATAAATGGCGCAATAAAGAAGTGAGTTATTACCTGGAGCCTAAATACGCGCCATACGCAAAAGAAATTTTTGGCTTTACACCCGAAGCCATTGAGTTTTATTCCAAAACTTTAGGGGTTGATTACCCATGGAACAAGTATTCGCAAATTGTAGTGCGCGATTATGTGAGCGGCGCTATGGAAAACACCACAGCTACCCTGCATGGTGCTTATGTACAGGGTACAGCACGCGAGCTGTTGGATGCTTATTACAACGATGGCCGCAGCACTATAGTGCATGAGCTTTTTCACCAGTGGTTTGGCGATTATGTTACTGCCGAAAGCTGGAGCAACCTTACCGTGAACGAATCGTTCGCCAACTTTAGCGAAACCATTTGGGCCGAGCATAAATACGGTAAAGATGTGGCCGATGAGCATAACTATATTGATATGCAAACCTATTTAAGATCGCCCGATGGCCGCACAAAAAACCTGGTACGTTTTCATTATGCCGATAAGGAAGATGTTTTTGATGCAGTTACCTACCAAAAAGGCGGCCGGATTTTAAACATGCTGCGCAACTATCTTGGTGATGCCGCTTTCTTTAAAGGGTTAAATATATACCTTACAACCAACGCCTTTAAAAATGGCGAAGCCCAGCAATTACGTTTAGCCTTTGAACAGGCCAGCGGGCTCGACCTTAACTGGTATTTTAACCAATGGTATTATGGCGCCGGTCACCCAATACTTGATATCAGCTACAAATGGGATGATGCAACCAAAACCCAAACCGTTTACCTGCAGCAAAGCCAGGACGGACAGATCTTTAAATTGCCAATGGCCATTGATATATACACAGGGGGCAAAAAAACACGCCACAAAGTATGGATGAACGATCAGAATGATACCCTTACCTTTAAGCTGGCGTCAAAACCCGACCTGGTGAATGTTGATGGTGATAAAATACTATTGACCAAAAAAACCGACCACAAATCCCTGGAAGAATTTGCTTTCCAATACTTTAATGCACCGCTTTATTTAGACAGGCAGGAGGCCATTAATGCTGCCGCCAATAAACAAGGAGAAAAGGATGCACAGAAAATTTTGATTGCAGCTTTAAAGGATAAATATTATGGCTTGCGTAACAAAGCCATCAGAACAGTAAAACTTGATAATGATGCTATGCGCAATGCTGCCTTGCCTATATTGGTATCATTGGCCCAAACTGATGATAACACTTTAGTGCGTGCCGCGGCTATTACCGCCTTAGGTAGTTTAAAGGCTCCCGGTAATATGAATATATTTAAACAGGCGCTAAGCAGCCAGTCGTACGCCATACAGGGCGCGGCATTAAATGCTATTGGACTGTTAGATGCTGTGCAGGCCATGACTTTGGCTAAAGGGTTTGAAAAAGACAATAAAGGCGATCTTACAGTTGCTATTATGAATATCTACAGCACCAGCGGAAACGATACACATTGGCCTTTTGTATTGAAACAGTTTGAAGATGCCACCCCGCAGGGAAAATTTAATACCGTAAGAAAATTTGGCGCGATGGCTGCCCGCGTGGATAAACCAGAGCACGCCCGGGAAGGCATTAACGAGCTTAAAGACCTGGGCATAAAATACAAATCCATCGGTGCCGGCGACCTTACCATAAAGCTGATTACCGATATTAAAGCACACAGCGAAAAACTGCAGGATGATACCTCCATAAAAGCTGCTGATGAGGCGATAAAGCTGATAACGGACGCTAAATAAATTAATAAATAAAACAACAAGCCATATGAAGTTTGCGAAACTTCATATGGCTTTAATAACATCTTTTATTTAATTTTTTTTGCCTCGTTCTTCTGCCCGTTTTGATAGAGGATAACCGAAGTTACTTTTCCTGTAGCATCTTTAATTACTTCTAAATCGGAAAGGGAATTTTTAGGGAAGAATTTATTCTGCGCTTCGGGATAGATAGGAAATTTAGGCAGACCTGTAGGTTGTGCGTACAATTGGTTCCCATCCCTGCTTAAGGTTATTATAAAGTCGGGTTTAAGTGCGTATTGGCCTGTATAGCTCTCCAGGTCCGAATCACTAACCTTAACCAATGTTTTTACGGTATTTAAAAGCAAGCCTTTAAAGTTGTAAACTTTGGCAACGCTATTAACCACCTCCTGCATAATTTCACTATTATCCGAGTTAACCATAACAACGATACCATTACCATCCTTAAGGCTTCCGTAATACTGGCACCTGAAGCCTTCATTTGCCCCCCCGTGTTCAAAGTATTTTGTACTATCTACATTAGTGGTTGTAATAAATACGCCCAAAGCCGCGTTGGCATTTTGGAAGGGAGTTAACCTGAGCTTTGTAGTTTGCTGATCCAATACCTTTGCCGACTTACCCTCGTAAGCCAATTGTGTTTCAATAATATACTTAGCCAAATCTGTTGGATTTGTCCACAAACTGGCAGCCGCCTGCTCGGGATAAATATGGTATTTACCAGGAATTGCCTTTCCATTTGTATCATACCCTGTAGATAACAAAGAGGGCGTTACACCAGTCGGGGGTTGTGTATAGGTACTGGAGGTCATGCCCAAAGGCTGCAGTACATTTTTTTTCATATAATCTGCATATGGCTGGCGGGTAACATCCATAACTATCATTTGAGAAATGGTAATACCTCCACCAGAATATTCCGACCTTAAACCAGGTTCATACATTGAACGAATTGGGTCGGAATTTGCCGGCTTTTGTCCATTTAATATCTGAACAACTGATGGCAATGGCTGACCCGGTTCATAACCTCCAAAACCATGAACCGTTAATCCGCCTGTGTGGCTTAACAGGTTCGCCATATTTATTTTTTTACCTTTAGCAAGACTATCATAAGGAAATTTCCAGCTTTTTAAATAGCTATTAATATCTGCATATAAGTCTATTTTTTTTTCCTGAACCAGTTTCAGAACGCCTACAGCATTGATAGATTTACTGATGGAAGCGGCCTGAAAAAGTGTTTGCGGGGTGACAGGTATTTTTAAACTCTCGTCGGCCAATCCGTAGCCCTTTGCCCAAAGTACATGATAGTTTTGAATCACGGCCAGGCTTAATCCATGTACTTTGTAATAAGCCATTCGCTCCTGTAAAGTTTTGGGGGGTTCATCTTTGAATTGTATGGTGCTGATTAAATTAGATTCAACCTGCTTTATTTTATCATTGATATCATCCTGCCCATAAACACATGCCTGGCTTAAAGCCAATGCCATTAACACAAAAAATAAACGTAAAGTCTTCATATGAGTGATTAAATATAGGTGCATAACTAATCCCGCTTCAAATACAAAGCCAGTATTTAACTTACTAACAATCAATAAATTATATAGGCTCCTATTATAAATATGTTCGTATGTGGACAGTGTTGTGCGATATTGAACGCTGTAAAACAATAATGGCAGGTATTTAAACTGTGTAAAAAAACTTCCGGCTACGTAGCAATCACGGTGCTTTAATTTTAACAAACTTCAAATGCATTACCCGCCAGCTATCCACCTCAAAACCTGTAATTTGCTTTGATTTATTCCGGGTGACTAAAAGGTGTTTCATATACCATGTGTCATTAAGCAAATGGTCGGGGCCAAATAGCGTCAGCTTCGTGTCGTTATATTTGTTATTGGTTAAATAAAGCTGATGGTCTTTTAATATTATTTTATAAGCACAATCTAATTCGGGGCTATAATAAATACCGGTGTAGGCCAGCAAACTTTTATCGTCAGCTTGCATTTTGTTTGGTAATCTGGTAAAACGGTACGCATCACCCGGCGTATTCATGGTCAAATCGTGATCTCCTGATTGTTGATTGAAGTTGAATTTAATACCGGGAACATAAAAAATAGAATAAGTATTTTTCGCTTCTCTTGTCAGCAGGTAATCATTCGTATTGGTTCCCATGCGTTGATACAAACTATCATTTTTAAGTATCAAACTCATTGTCATGTTCACTTCGTTACTAAAATAATCCCCTTGTTGTTTTTCTACAAAAGGCAGCTCCGCAGCAGGTATTTTTGCATCCCTTTTCTTTTCTTCCAACTTTGGCATGGCTGTTTTTTCCGAAATCAAAAGCTCTGCAATCTGGCCGGCTTTTTCCCGGGCATATATTTCACTCAAATTACTTAAAACAATAATACCCATTTTCAGTTCGGGGAAAACGGTAATATAGGTACGGTAACCGGCATCTGCCCCATCGTGCTGGTATTGTTTCCACCCTTTATAATTTGCAGAAATAATTCCCGCAGCATAATCCAGTACAGTTCCATCATTTAGTTTGGTTTTTTGGGTAAGCTGTAATATGGATTGTTGATTTCCGGCCCTGGTATCGTAAAAATTCATAGCCCATTTGGCCAGGTCATTAATAGTAGAAAAAAGACTGGTGGGGCCTACGGTAGAATAGCTTAAAATATTATTGCTAAAACTGGTATTGTCTTTTCTGTCGTAAGCGTATGCCCTGTTCTTTTCTATCTCGGTATAATCATCATGAAAATGAGTACTGGCCATTCCCAAAGGTTTAAATATCGCCGAGTCTGTAAATTTTCTTAGTGACTGGCCGGATATTGCTTTCACAATTTCCGCCAGTAAGGTGTATCCACTGTTGGAGTAAATGAATTTGTCGCCGGGGTTAAAATTAAGTGCCTGCTGCTTACTTAAAATTTTAATGATATGTTCCTGGGTGATCACATCATCAATCCTGGTTCCCGAAATGCCGAGCAGTTGCCACTGGTCCCTTATTCCGCTTGTATGATTTAGCAAATTACGGATAGTTATTTTTTGCTTTAGATTTGGGAACCATGGCAGATATTTACGGATATCGTCGTCCAGGTTAAGCTTACCTTGTTGTGCCAGTAAAACAATAGCATAGGCCGTGAACTGTTTAGACACTGATGCCAAATGATATACAGTTTCTGGTGAGTTGGGTATAGCATATTCCAAATTTGCCATGCCATATCCTTTGGAGAAAATAAGTGTGTCGTTTCTGACAATGCCTACTACGCAACCGGGACTTTGAGTTTTGTTCCAGTATTCAAAAATAGAATTGACTTTTTTAACAATCGGATCAGGTAATGCCTGGGCCCACACTTTGGCCTCTGCTATTAATAAAAAACAAAGCAAAAGGCAAAATACACGTGTTTTAAGCATTTGCGTGATAATTAGGTTTATTTCTGGTTAGTATAACTGACGTACTACAGGCTGGGATAAATTTAGTAAAAAAAACCTCAACCTTTTTTACTTGATCTGGTAGCCGGACAGACAATCGCTTTTAAAATATCTGCATGGCAAATTTTGGCTGAAGCCGCTTTTTATTCCTTCGCTACCGTCCCATAAATAGGGACGGCAATGAACTTTTAAGCTACCTTAAACGGGATCAGTCCTTAAATCATTGCCGTTGGGCTTCAGCCAACGGTTAAATTGACAGAAATGAGTTAGGGCTTTAGCCAAAAAATATTATAGATATTTAAAAGCGATTTCCCTGGATAGCCGCAAAAAAACTAACCCAACAAAAAACCGCCTCATAATCACTTATGAGACGGCCTTTTTTGTTAGTATTAAACACCGGCTTTTACATCCTGCATGTTGTAATGCTTTAATACATCATCAGGTACGCCTGTCCATTTATTAATGTTGTTACCAACAAAACCAACATCGTCAATACCCATTTTTGTGGTATAAAAACCCGATGCGGTTAAATCGCGCATGCGGTTAAAAAATGCTACACCCTGCGCCATTTCGGGTTTGGCTTTATTGGGATAGGCTATCATATCTACCAGCTCAATTTGCTGGGCTTTGCTGCAATCGGTAAAAACCTTACCATAGCGATTAAGGCATTGCAGATCAAGCCAGCGCAGGCCGCCGCGCATGGGGGTTTGATGATCCGGGATATCCTTCACAATAAACTCGATAAAATCGGGCACTTTGGCATCAGATGCGCTACCCGATTTTGCGTCTTTAGGGATAATAATATCGCCCAACACCGTAATAGTTGCCATTTCTGCCGCAGTGAAAAACTTGTCGGCATGCAGCTTTTTATCGCGTTCAAGCTCATAAGGCTGGCGTCCGGCTTCTGCTTCGGCCGCTGCCGGGGCTGCTTCTTCTGTTTTGGGGGTACCGGGTTTACAGGCTTCCAGTAATAATCCTGCCGAAAGTGTGGTAAAGCCTAATGCTTTAAGGGAGTCACGTCTGTTCATGATATTTTATGGATTTGCTTGTTAAACGTTTAGTGCTTTTCTTTGCTGTAATATATATTCCGCGGTACGCATAGACATGGCAAGGATGGTCCAGGTAGCGTTTTTATCGCCCTGTTGTACAAACGGCGCGGCATCAACCACAAAAAGGTTTTTACAATCATGCGCCTGGCACCATTTATTCAAGGCCGATTTTTTAGGATCGTTACCCATGCGTATGGTACCTACTTCATGGATAATCTTACCAGGAGCCTCTAAACCGTAATTGGTTTCGGGACCTTGCGGACCACCATAAATGGCACCGCCCATATTGTGCATAATTTCCTGGAAGGTTTCCTGCATGTGCTTTGCTTGCTTAATCTCATCATCGGCCCATTTGTAATGGAAGCGCAATACGGGGATGCCATATTTATCAACCACATTAGGGTCTATTTCACAATAGTTATCATAACGTGCTATGGCAGTACCACGACCAGCCATACCAAACTGGGTTCCGTAAAAACGGCGGTAATCGTCTTTTAATGATGCGCCGTAGCCACCGGCTTCTTTCATTTTACCATCGCGGCCCGGTACAACACCGTTCATGTTGTGAATGCCGCTGCCAAAACCGTATGATGGCATGTGCATGCCACCGCCATATTCAATATGGTAACCACGCGGAAAATCAAGTTTCTTATTATCAAGCCACCATGGCGAGTAAATGTGCACACTGCCTACGCCATCCTCATTATATCGTTTGCGATCCATTAACTGCGGCAGGAAACCTCCGGCGCTTGAGCCGGTCGAATCATGCAGGTAACGGCCCACAACACCGCTGCTATTGGCCAGGCCACCCGGATGTTCTGCTGATTTTGAGTTGAGCAGGATCCTGGCCGATTCACCCGCACTTGCACCCAGAATAACCGTTTTGGCATTTACCTGGTACTCCTGCAGATCCTCCCTGTTTACATAGGATACGCCGGTAGCCAACCCCTCTTTATTGGTGATCACTTCGCGTACCATAGCATTGGTGATCACTTTTAAATTCCCGGTTTTTACAGCCGGAATAACCAGGCATGATGAGGCCGAAAAATCGCCGTAAACCTTGCAGCTACGGCCACATTGTCCGCAGAAAAAACATGCGCCACGGTCTTTATTTCCCGGTAAAGCCTCTGTTAGCACCGAACCACGACCCGGGATGATAGTTACTCCGGCCTTTTTAGCCCCCTTTACAATATACAACTCGTTAAGCCTTGGTTTGGGCGGTGGCAGGTAAATACCATCCGGCTCATTCTCTAAACCTTCTTTTGTGCCATAAATACCAATCATGCGGTCAACCTTATCATAATAGGGCTTTACATCGTCATAGGTTATTGGCCAGTCGTCTGTAAGGCCATCTTTGGCCTGGAAATCGCGCGGGCCCATACGCAACGAGATCCGCCCCCAGTGATTGGTACGCCCGCCCAGCATCCGCGAACGGAACCAGTAAAATTCGGTTTTATCTTTTGTGGTGTATGGCTCGCCATCAATTTGCCAGCCGCCATAAGCAGCATCAAAATCGCCAAACGGACGGGTTGTACCCGCACCGCGGCGCGGCGATTCCCAGGGCCATTTCAGTTGTTGTGAATCCTTCTGCGGATCGAAGTAGACGCCCGCCTCAAGCATCAGCACCTTAATACCGGCGTTGGCCAAAACATAACCGGCCATGCCCCCACCGGCACCCGAACCAACAATTACCACATCGTAGGTTTCCGATGACTTTTTAATTTGTAGATCGTTCATATTATCTCAAAAATATCCTTTGTGTAATACAGGAAAAATGCACGGTTTATATATGCATTCATTGAATGGAATTATTGGTATAAATATATTGAACGCTATGCGTAAAGTATATCTATGTTAAAAATTTTATAATTGTTTAATTGATATATCGCGGAACGATACCACATGCCCATGATCCTGCAAAGCGATATGGCCTTTAGGGTATGCGGCAAAATCTGTCCATGTTTTAAATTTGCTGTTGGCAATAAGTTGTTTCCACTCATCGCTGCCTATCTGGGTTTCAACTATTTTGGTTCCGTTTAGCCAAAAAGTAAGGTGACCGTCTTTTTTACGCAGCTTAACTTTATTCCACTCGCCGGCAGGTTTTGCAACATCCTTTGACGGGGCTTTCATGTCATATAGCGAACCGGCAAGGTGGTTGGCTTTTTTATTGTCGCTGGCATCTTTATTATCAAGCACCTGCATCTCAACACCGGTAACATAAGTCTCACTAAATTTAGGATCTTCATGAACGCCAAAAATAATTCCGCTGTTACCTTCTTTGGTGATGTTCCACTCCAGGGTTAGCTCATAGTTTTCATATTCAGCATCGGTAACCAGGTCGCCCTGTTGTTCGGCTTTGGGGTCAAGCTGTAAAGCGCCGTCTACAACTTTCCATGCGCCTGCGCCGGTTTTTAAATAAGTATGCCAGCCGGTGGTTGTTTTACCATCAAACAATGGCTTGGTTTGGGCCAATACAGCAAAATGCAGGGCAGGGATAGCCATCAGGCTCAGTAAGATTTTTTTCATCGGTTTTGTTTTATAATTAATGGAGATATATCCTTAGGTTGGTTAAATATATCTGCTTTTTGTTAATGCTAAAACGATTATCGGAAAAATAAATTACAAACAAGCGCAATTGGCTTTGTAAAAATATGGATATACAAATTAACTTTAAGTTTAACGTCCTAAGCCCGGAATAATTCTGACTTTAGACTTACGACTTCGGACTCCAGATTTAGATCTCAAAACTTAATCCCTGGCATGCTTATGGAAACCAAAAGATAAACCGGCCGCTATACCAACGGTAACATAACCATAGCTATCCTGGAAACTTTGGTTATAATCATCCTGGCCGCGGTAGCCGCCGCCAAGCATAAAAGCCGTACCCTGCATAAAGGGGAATGAGTAATAATATTTAAGGCTTACGTTTAATCTTTTTTTGATATCGATGGCCGAATAATTATCGTACTTATCAGCAATGTAGGTAAAATCAAACTGGATGCGCTGCCAGTTTTGATAGGTAGTTTTTCCCTGCTCCAGGGGATCGTCATAAGCTTTCACAATATTATACATGCGGCTGCCATTAATACGGATAAACCCATAATGGTTTTTTAAATTTTCTGAAAGACCAAGGTTAAACAGCCCTGAATGTACTTCAAGGCCTATGTTATCATAGCGATTAATGGTAAGGCCGGGTTTATCAACCCGTTTGCCGGTAAAATAGGTAAGCGTGTAAAAGTTAGTAGTAAATTTACCGCTATCAACGTTAAAGCTGCCGTCTTTATTTAATGATGGCCCCCGGGCACCGTTTGAATGATGCGAATAAGCCAACGACAAAAACTTCGGCTTAAAAGTATCCTCATTAAGCCGGTAAAACACCGTCCCGTTGGGCATATAGCTTGGCGATTTTACCGGCGCTCCCCGGCTATTCAGCAGGCGAATTTTTACCCTTGAGCTAAACACAAAAAAGAAACGTGATTTTGGCGTACTGAACAGGATAAAATTGGGCGATAGATCGGTAGTAAGCTGAGTTTTTACTTTGTTGAAATAATCGTTCCCGGCCATCGAAAGCCTCATGTTTTCCTCAAAAATATTATCAAATGCATGATTAATAATATGCTGACTTAAGCGGGCCGAATCTGATTTGTTTGTATCAATATTTAAAGTATCAGCGTTTGCTGCAAAACTGCCTTGCAAAATTAGCAATGCCATGCAGCAAACCAATTTTACAGATGGATTAAAGGTATGTTGAAATAGTAAAGCAGTATTTTTAAATGATGCCTTAAAGGGTAAAAAAGTAGCCAATGTAGTAAGTGTTATTTGTATATATAGAAGTAGAATTAAGACAAAAAATACTTAACAATGCAATATGTTGCACTGTTAAATTTGATGCCGCAATATTAAATATTAATCATTTTTGTGTAACCGGACCACTGTCAGTTTAACGTAAACCTTGAGGAAAAAGGGCGTATTTAACCAGATTAAAACACATTGCTGCCCGAGGTTTTACAGTAGGATTACAGTTGACCGCTAATTGGTGACAGTTATCACTATCATTGGTCTGCTCCGGCCCGGTTGAACCGGTACAATCCCTGGCGTAACCCAATATCAGTCTGCCGGATTGTTGATATTTTATAATGAATAAAAACATTGGGGTTTAATTCTGTTTTATTATATTTGGTTAAAGCCAATTCCCTCATTATAACCTTTGTATCATGATAACAGTTTCAAACATTCTGGCCCGTAAGGGTGGCGGTGCTATTAGTATTGATGCAGATGCATCTGTTTTAGAAGCCTTAGAGTTAATGGCCCAAAAACACATCGGTTCTGTAGTTGTAACCGAAGATGATGAATACCTCGGTTTGCTAACCGAACGCGATTACGCCCGTAAGGTGATCCTGAAAGGAAAATCATCGCACGAAACCCTGGTACGCGAGATCATGAGCACCGGCCTGCCACGCATACTGCCCGAAAACTCCATAGATACCTGCATGCACATCATGAGCGAAAGCAATATCCGTTACCTGCCTGTTTTTATAAACGATAAACTCTGCGGCATCATTTCAAGTAACGACCTGGTAAAGGAAACAATCCTAAGTCAGCAGGAAACTATTGAGCAGTTGAGGGAGTATATACACTCCTGAGTAAGAATACATTGTAAAAAACAAGTTAGCTTTCACCATAGCGATGGGTTTGAAATCCATTGCTATGGTGAAAGTTTCTGTGCCAAACAGTTTCATTTAACAGATTTTTCTGGTTTGACCTTTTAAGCGATTTCCCTGTCCTGCTGTGTAAATACCCCTTATCCCATTAAATTTTTATATCTTGCATAATTTACTTATAAGAAACAGTGACTTTTCAGGATTTTAACTTCAACGAACAATTATTCGAAGGCATAGAGAGTATGGGTTTTACCACCCCTACCCCGATACAGGAAATGGCCATCCCGGTTGTTTTAGCCGGACAAGACCTTATTGCCTGCGCCCAAACCGGTACAGGTAAAACAGGCGCATACTTACTGCCGATACTTAATCATATTACCGGTACCGCTAAACACCAAACCAGCGCCCTCATTTTGGCGCCAACCCGCGAACTGGCCCAGCAAATTGACCAGCAGGTTGAAGGCCTGGCCTATTTTACCGGTGTTAGCTCTTTAGCGGTTTTTGGTGGCGGTGATGGTATGGCTTACGAGCAGCAGCGCCGTGGCATCCAGAATAATGTAAACATTATTATAGCTACCCCCGGTCGCTTAATTGCCCACCTTACATCGGGTGTATTAAAGCTTAACCATTTAACCCATTTGATTTTGGATGAGGCCGACCGCATGCTGGATATGGGTTTCTCTGACGATATCATGAAGATCATCAGCTACCTGCCAAAAACCAGGCAAACGCTTTTGTTTTCGGCCACCATGCCGGGGCGGATCCGCTCATTGGCTAAGGCTATCCTGAAAGAGCCCCAACAGATTAATATTGCTATTTCGCAGCCCGCCGTTGGCATCGATCAGCAGATCTATCGCCTGCATGATCAGCAAAAAACACCTTTACTGCAGCTTATCCTGCGCGATTCTGCCTATGCAAGCACCATTATTTTTGCCTCCCGCAAGGAGATCGTAAAATCATTATACAAAGAATTGAAAGCCATCAAGATCGACGCTATGGCCTTTCACTCCGACCTGGAGCAGAAGGAGCGTGAAGAGATCCTGCTGAAATTCAAAAACAAACAACTGCCGGTTATTATTGGTACCGATGCACTTTCGCGCGGTATTGATGTGGAGGGTATCGACCTGGTGATCAACTATGATGTGCCCGGCGATCCGGAAGATTATATTCACCGTATTGGTCGTACGGCCCGTGCTGCTACAACCGGTACCGCCATCACCTTTGTAAACCACCGCGATGAGCGCAAGCTTAAAAATATAGAGCACCTGATAGAGCGACCTATCCGTGTGGTTGGTTTGCCTGATGAACTGGCCTCAATCCAGCAAGCTCCGCAGGCCGCTCACGGAGACGACAAAAGGAACCCACAAAGGCCCAACAGGCGCTGGAACAAGAACAAGCCGAAAAAAAACAGTTAAATACAGCTTATGAGCATGTATAAAAAGGTGCTTTTAAACATGATACTGGGTGTAGCAATGGCTGCACCTGCTCATTATGCTTTTGCCCAGGACAAGAAAACATGGGGTAACCCGGTTGTTGAAGGCTGGTATGCCGACCCCGAAGCTAAAATTTTCAATAACCAATACTGGTTGTACCCCACCTATTCGGCTAAATATGATGAGCAGGTATACATGGATGCCTTTTCATCGCCCGACCTGGTGTATTGGACCAAACACCCCCACATTGTTGATACCAGCGGTGTAAAATGGGTTCGCCGCGCTTTATGGGCTCCAGCTGTTACCGAAAAGGATGGCAAATATTATATTTTCTTCGGTGCCAACGATATCCAGAACAATAACGAAAAAGGCGGCATAGGAGTTGCCGTAAGCGATAACCCTGCCGGTCCGTTCAAAGATTATTTAGGCAAGCCGCTGATAGACCAGATCATCAACAAAGCACAGCCAATTGACCAGTTTGTTTTTAGGGATGATAACGGCCAATATTATATGATATACGGTGGCTGGGGCCAGTGTAATATTGTTAAACTAAAAAATGATTTCACAGGCGTTGTTCCGTTTGAGGATGGCGTAACCTATAAAAAAATAACTCCCGAAGGCTATGTTGAAGGCCCGGTGATGTTCAAACGCAAAGGCAAATACTACTTTATGTGGAGCGAAGGCGGCTGGACCGGACCGGATTACCGCGTTGCATATGCCGTAGGCGATACGCCTTTCGGTCCGTTTAAACGTATAGCCACGGTGCTAAAACAAGATGCCCGTATTGCAACAGGAGCAGGTCACCACTCTGTGATCAATGTACCGGGTACTGATGAATGGTACATAGTTTACCACCGCAGGCCCTTAACAGAAACTCATGCAAACCACCGCGTAATGTGCATTGATAAAATGTATTTTGATAAGGATGGCATGATACAGCCCGTTAAGATCACTAATGAAGGTGTGGCGGCGAGGAAATTGTAAATGTGCGGATTTCAAATTTCAGATGTGCAGATTTCTTAACTCTTGTCAGGGGTAAGCTGCTTCAAGAACAAAACTTACCTTTAATTTAAAAAGGTAAGTTTCTATGGAACTTCTATTGCATAAAATAACGTCGTCCCTCGCAATGACAAAGCCTCATGCGATCACCTTATCGGGTGTAATAGGCAAATCCCTTACCCGTTTTCCACTGGCATTGTAAACCGCGTTGGCTACTGCAGCTGCCATACCAATAAGGGCTATCTCGGCCATACCTTTTGCACCCATTGGGTTAATGATCGGGTCGGGTTTGTTAACAAACAGGGCGTCAATCTGCGGGATATCGGCATTTACAGGCACATGATAATCAGCAAAGTTATTGTTGATATAACGGCCATAGCGGTGATCGATAACCGACTCTTCCATCAAAGCCATACCAATGCCCCCGATAGCGCCACCCACTACCTGGCTGCGAGCGGTTTTTGGGCTGATAATATGGCCCGAATCGGCCACAGATGCTACTTTGTCAATTTTAACCACCCCGGTTGCCGGGTTTACCAAAACCTTTACAAAATGCACCGACCATGAGCTCATGGCGTATTTTTCCCGCCCGCTACCGCCGCCTGTTATTGTAACAACTTCAAGCGAAGGCAGGTTGTGTTCTTTCAATATTTTAGCATAATCCGGGTTATCGGTACCGCCGTTGCCAATAAGTTTTTGGAATTTCTCTTTCAGATCGGCACAGGCCTGGTACACAGCAGATCCAACGCTTGCCGTAGTTGCCGAACCACCCTGGGTTGGCGCATTTGGCAGCGATGAATCTCCCAACTCAAACCGAATCTTTTCGGCTGGTATCCCCATTTGTTCGGCTGCTATCAAAACCATCGCCGTTCCTGTTCCGGGGCCAATATCGGTAACGGCGCTCTGTAACAGCAAAACACCATCAACATTCATTTTTGCCTTAATGGTGGCTCCGTCACGATAGGCCCCAAACATTCCGCCTGCCATACCGTAACCAACATACCAGCCATCTTTTTTAACAGACGCAGGCTCCTGTTTACGCTCGCTCCATCCAATATGGTCAGCACCTAACTGGTAGGCCTCATTCAGGAACTTGCTGGAGAATGGCTTGCCGCTTTCCGGGTCTTTTTCGGCATAGTTGCGCAGGCGTAACTCAACCGGATCGATCTTTAAACTATAAGATAGCTCATCCAGCGCCGATTCCAGCGCAAAAGAACCGGTAGCCTCGCCGGGGCCACGCATCCAGGTTGGGGTGGCAATATCCAGCGATACTAAATGATATTTCGTGTTCACGTTTGGGCAGTCGTATAAATTCTGGCTCACCCGCACAGACCCTTCCGTAAAGTTTTCGTAGGATGAAGTTTGCCCTGCCGCCTCATGGGTAATGCCTGTCAGCTTACCATCTGCAGTAGCACCTATACCAATTTTTTGCCATGTAAATGGCCGGTACCCTACCGAAGTAAACATATCTGCCCGGCTTAAAACCAATTTAACCGGTTTTTTTACCACTTTTGAGCCAATAACAGCAGCAACCTCGTGCGGCCAGGTACGCAGGGCACTGCCAAATGCGCCACCCACAAATGGCGAGTGTACCTGTACGTTTTCAACCGGGATCTTAAACAAACGGGCCATATCCTCCTGGGTTCCTTTAACTCCTTGGGTTTTATCCCAAACAGATAGTTTATTATCGGCATCCCAGCTGGCTATAATGGCATGTAGTTCCATTGGGTTATGGGTAACTGTAGGTACAATATACTCCTGCTCCAACTTAAACGGTGCCGATTTCCAGGCATCTGCGGTGCCGCGTTTATAGGTGCCATCGCCATGCGGCGCGAAACCTTTACTTATATTATCAGGCAGGCTGGTGCTGTGTTTATCAACATTATACTGTGCTTTTACTAATCCCGCGCCAAACAAAGCACGCTCAAAAGTATCGGCAATAACCAGGGCAATGGGTTGACCATTGAAATAGATCTTATCGTCATAAAAAACCTTAAATGCACCTTTGGGACGGGCAGGCTTGCCACTTTCCGGCTGATCGCCGGGTACCTTTGGCGCGTTTAAATGGGTAATTACGGCAAGCACTCCCGGCGCATTCCCGGCAGCCTTGATATCAATTGAAGTTATAGAGCCCTTAGTGATGGTGCAGCCCACCAAAACCCCGTAAGTTAAACCTGCCGGCGTATATTCTGCCGAGTATTTAGCCGCGCCGGTTACTTTTAACCGCCCGTCTATCCGGCTCATGCCTTCTGCTGATGTTGGCATAGTTGAGTTGATCGCTTTTTTCATAGGATGTTAAACTAAGCCTGCTGCATGTTTTAAAGCCTCGGTTATGGTAGCCGGGGCAAGTTTTAATTTAAACGAATTGTTGCCATAGCCTTTGGCCCCCTGCATGGCTAACTGCGCCGCCTGCTCAAAGTTTTCTCCGGTTGCTTTTTTGCCTATAAGTGATTTTTCGGCATCAAACAATCGCCATGGTTTGTGGGCAACACCGCCCATTGCTAAACGGGCATCTTTAATAACGCCATTTTCGATATCAAGGGCGGCAGCTACCGAAACCAATGCAAAGGCGTATGATTGCCTGTCGCGTATTTTTAAGTAGTAGCTATTTTGGGCGAGGTTGTTATCGGGGATCTCTATACCGGTAATCAATTCATCTTTACCCAAATGATTATCCAGTTCGGGATGATCTCCCGGCAGGCGGTGAAATTCGGTAAATGGCAAGCGGCGCTCACCTTTTTTACCGGTAATTATCACGGTCGCATCAAGCGCGGCAAGGGCAACGCACATATCGCTTGGGTGCACTGCTATACATTGCTGACTGGTGCCAAAAATGGCATGCATCCGGTTAATGCCTTCCATAGCGCCGCATCCTGTGCCCGGTGTGCGTTTATTGCAGGGCATGGTTACATCATAAAAGTAACCGCAGCGGGTACGCTGCATCATATTACCCCCCACAGTTGCCATATTGCGCAGCTGCGGCGATGCCCCTGCTTTAAGCGCCATGGCCAAAAGTGGATGTTTTTCGGTTACCAGGCCGTTTTCTGATACAACACTGTTAAGTGCCAGGGCACCTATATGTAATGCTGTTTTTGTAACCGCAATACCTTTTAAGGGCAAATGATTAATATCCACCAGTTTATCAGGAGCGGTAACGCCCCGTTTCATCAGGTCGACTAAATTAGTCCCGCCTGCTATAATCTTTGTGCCGGGTTTGCTGATAACGTCCAACACCCCTTGTTGTGTGGCCGGGCGAACGTATTGAAACTGTTTCATACTTTCATCCCTCCATCTTTTACTTCCTGTATGGCATTTACTATATTAGGATAAGCGCCACAACGACAAATATTGCCGCTCATATATTCCCGTATTTCATGCTCCGAATTGGCATGCCCCTCGCGGATGCATGCTACAGCCGACATGATTTGCCCGGGTGTGCAGTACCCGCATTGAAAACCATCGTGTTTTATAAAAGCTTCCTGCATGGGGTGCAGCTGATCGCCCTTGGCAAGCCCTTCAATAGTGGTGATCTTTTTACCGTTCATCATTATGCCTAATGTTAAGCATGAATTTACCCTATGCCCATCCACATGTACGGTACATGCGCCGCACTGGCCATGGTCGCAGCCTTTTTTGGTGCCGGTAAGGTCAAGCTGCTCACGTAAAATATCAAGCAGGGTTGATCTTGGTTCAACAGATAAACTTTGCAACTTTCCGTTTACCTCCATTTTCAAAGGCATTTTTTCAAAAACTGCGGCAAACTGCTCGTCCACATGATCGGCTGCTGCTTTAATAGCTGTCCCGGGGGTAAGGGCAATCGCGGTAAGCAGGGTAGATTGTTTCAGAAAATTCCTTCGCGAACTGTCCTTTACATCCTGCCCCTCATCGGGCGCGGTACAAGGTTTTTTGCTTTCCATAATAATTGGCTTTTTGGAATTGTCAAGTTAAGCATTTTTGGTAAAAAGCATTAGTAGGTCATAAATGTTTTACAGACGGCATGTTCCTGGCTTGCATAACCTTAAAACCCCCAATGCCGTATAAACACATAACCAATTAATTATATGCTAACTCCCCCAATCCCCGAAAACGAAATGGATAGGCTAATGAGCCTGTCGGAATTTGATTTGGATTACTCCGCGCAACAGGATAATTTTAAAGACCTCACCAAACTGGCAGCCAAGGTTGCCGGTACAGAAATGTCGCTGGTAAACCTGATAGACTCTTATACCCAATGGACAATATCAACCCACAACATGGAACTTGAGCAAATGCCCCGCGAGGAATCGGTTTGCCAGTACCTGCTTATGGGAAATGAAAACATGGAGGTGGCAGACCTAAGTGCTGACGAACGCTTTAAAGACAGGCCTTACGTTACCGGCGGGCCACACCTGCGTTATTATTATGGTATCCCCCTAAACGTAAACAACCACAATATCGGGGCGCTTTGTGTAGTTGATCAGCACGCCGCAAAAACACTCAACCCAGAGAAGATAGAACTATTGAAAATAATTGCCGGCGAAATTGTGAACAGGTTTAACTATATGAAGGTTATTAACGACCTAAAAAGCAATTTATCAGAAGCCCGGCAAACGCAAAAGAAAGTAGCCCACGACATCCGCGGACCATTAAGCGGAATTATAGGACTGGCCAAATTAATACAGGAACAGGGTGAAGATAATCAGATAGAGGAGATCATGGAGTTTATGAACCTGATTCATAAAAGCGGAAGATCAATACTGGAACTTGCCGATGAGATATTGAGCGCCGATAAAAAGGATAAAAGCTTGCCCGAATTAAAAGGCAATGAATTTAACCTGCTGGTATTTAAAGATAAGCTGGAAAAACTTTATGTGCCCCAGGCCATGAACAAACATATCAGTTTTACAGTAAACACTTCGTCTGAGTCGGAAACTATTCCTTTTTCGAAAAACAAATTACTTCAGATAACAGGCAACCTGATTTCTAACGCTATAAAGTTCACGCCTGATCATGGTACTGTAACCGTTGATTTGAACCTTGTAGAAGATGAAGACGCGAACGTACTGCAGATAAAAGTAAAAGATTCGGGAGTGGGCGTGAATACCGATGTAATTGCAACTATACTGCAGGGCAATGCCACATCAAGCAATGGCACAAGCGGCGAAAACGGCTATGGTTTTGGCCTGGCCCTGGTGAAGCACCTGGTAGAAAGCCTCAACGGAACGTTTAATATTACATCAACGCGGGGCGGTGGCGCCACTTTTGAGGTAAGGCTACCGCAGCCTTCCAAAACAGCAAAAACAGGGCAAGTAAACAGTATTTTGGGTAAAATAACCACACAGCAGGTATAAAACCCACTAAACTATTTCCAAAAAAAACGCGTAAGCCGATATATTATCTAAAGTAAAGCGCCAGGTAAAACTA
This sequence comes from Mucilaginibacter sp. P5_A4, assembly GCF_056400605.1. Classification (NCBI taxonomy): domain Bacteria; kingdom Pseudomonadati; phylum Bacteroidota; class Sphingobacteriia; order Sphingobacteriales; family Sphingobacteriaceae; genus Mucilaginibacter; species Mucilaginibacter sp. P5_A4. The sequence continues at coordinate 35,833 of NZ_JBFUKX010000046.1, forward strand.
CCCGGCGTTTTACTTTAATTATAATTTACCAACGGCTACCGCCGCCGCCGCCTCTGTTATCTTTTGAGTAGCCACCGCCACCGCCGCCACGGTTACCGCCGCCGCCATAGCCGCCACCGCCGCCGCGATTGCCACCATAACCGCCACCACCGCCGCTTCTGCGATCACTTGGTTTTTTATCTTCAGCCTGGCTAACAGCAATTGACCTGCCTTTAACATCTGATCCATTTAAGGCAGTGATGGCTGTTTGTGCAGCTTCATCGTCAGCCATTTCAACAAATCCGAAACCTTTGCTTCTGCCAGATTCCCTGTCAATAATAATTTTTACAGTGCTTACTTCACCGTACGCTTCAAAAAGTTCTTTTAAATCGGCTTCCTCTAATTGAAAAGGAAGGCTTCCTACAAATATGTTCATCAATCTTTAATTTATAAAAGGCAAGGTTATTTAATTGCCCAGTTTTGTTAACATCAAATATAGTAATAGATATTTGATGATTACTGCATGATTTGATGAATGGATGGTTTTATTTTCAAAAAAAGTTAATTTTTATTGATTTTAGGTTAAAAACGTGCTCATTTTGGCGATAAAATAAAGGATTTAAACAGGTTATCATTTAATTAAGGGTTTAATAATTAAATCCATTTACAAAACCGGCACCATTTATTCCATTAAAAACATGTAAATAAATAAGTTTTTATATTTCTGCGGTTAATAGCCCGACCAACGTTTTTAAAATAATATTCTATAAATTTTGCGGCAGGGGCAGGTAGAAATAAGAGTGAGCGTGGCAACTTTTATGGGGATCTATTTTATACCCTTTAAGCGCATGATACTTAGCTTACCGATTCAATAGTATATAATTTACCATTCAATGTAAAGCTATCACCCTTTTTTTTGCCATTAAGTTTAAGGCCTACAGGTGAGCCGGGAGAAACAGCGAAATAAGTTTTACCTGCAAAGGGTAAACTACCGGCGCTGATGGCAAGGTAAAAATTTCCATTATTAGTAGCTATCACACTACCAGGCCCCGCAATAGTTGATGTGCCGCCGGTGCTGATACGGTTTAAGGCAACCATAAGTTTATTAGCTTCATTTAACTGGGCCAGGTTGCGGTTGGTTTCCTGCTGCATCATGGCGCGCCCGGTTTCGTATTTATCGCCGGCGCTGCTTTTGGTATCATTGTTTGATGCTTTTTGAGCTTCCTGGATAGCCAGCTCGGCAGCATCCATGCTCCTGCGCACATGGGCTACACATAAATCATATAATTCCTTTTTCAGATCGCTCATTGAGGGTTAACCGGTGCAGGGTATTTTTGCAGGCTACAAATAAAGCAATAATTGATGAGGATACCAGGTACAGAATCTCTTTATATATAGGCTTAAAAATAAAAGTCCCCTTGCACTCGCTGCTTGGGGACTTTAAACCTAAACCTTATCACTATTTGCAGGTTAGAACCTACAAAGTAGTTAAACGTTCAAAATAGCAACATTGGTATATGGCCCGCTGCCTAATTGACAAAAAAATGATAATTCCAAATACAAACACATCACAATACACTAGATATCAGCATTTTATATTTTCATTAATTTTATTTCGCTTTTTATTTTGTTATCAAAATATCAATAATTGTTGTTAAAATATCAGCCATTTTTATCCCTTGGGCCAAGGCAAAAGGGTTAATGGCATTAACCGCAGGGGCCCGGGCAACCTGGCCGGTTATAGATGGCTTGCAAAAAACTTTAAAGTAGTTATAACATGCTTTGACCAGTACGACCATTCATGCCCGCCAGCGTATTCCTCATAAATATGCGGGACACCCTCCTGCTCCATTTTTTTATGCAGATCGCGGTTGTACCTTAGCAACAGGTCGTTTGTGCCGCAATCAAACCTCACAGGCGGCAATTGCTGCCTGTAATATTTAAAGGTTGCAAAAACATCTTCGTCAACCGCATTATCCTGCGCATAGTATTTTAAAGGCTCTTCAACAAAAAGCTTGATCTGGGGCAGGCTGGTAATTGACGACATACCGGATATTGCCCTAAACTGTTGCCCATATTTGGCACCGATACGCAAAGCGCCAAAACCACCCATAGACAGGCCCGAGATAAACAGGGGCGAATCTTCTTTTGCCCCATTAATATTTTCCCTTACAACTGCAGGCACATCCTCCGCTATCCATTTTTCGAAATTATATAAACTGTGCTGTAAAAAACCAGATCCGTCACCCCAAAGCCCATCAGATGGCATGGCCAATATCATAGGTGGCAGCTCACCCGCATTTATCAATTCATTCAATTTTAAATGCACTCCCGCATTATAGGCCCAGCTCCATGCGCTGCTATAAACGCCATGTAACAATATTACAATGGGTAAGGTAGCCGTTGGTTTTGTCCCCGGCGGAACGTATACGCAAATATCACCCCGGCCTTTAAGGTTGGGGGTTTTTACAGTAATAAAACGTAAACCATTATTTTCAAACTGCGGGTTTGATAACTTTGTTGTTTTAAAAGGCATATTTTTAGTCGAAAACAATAACTCCTTTGGCGTTTCTGCCGTTTAGCATGTCATCAAAAGCTTTATCAAGTTCATTTATTTTATAAGTGCGTGTAATCATTTCTTCCAGCATCAGATCACCTTTTTCGTAATGTTGTACAATCTGCATAAAATCAATCTGCGGGCGGCATTTGCCGTATAGCGGATTGATGTAAATTTTATCCCATTCAAAAAGGCGCATATCAATAGTAATATCCTGCTCAATTCCGCTCACTTGTACAGCAGTACCCGCATTGCGCACCATCGCCAGCGGCGCGGCGCCTAACTCCGGGATAGCCGTGCATTCAAAAGCGTAATCAGCGCCCCGGTTATTGGTCATGCTTTTTACCTGTTGGGCCGCCAGTAATAACCCTGTATCCGCTTTGTCGGCCAAAAGGGTATGGGTTGCTCCAAATTCGACAGCCATTTTTAAACGGTTTGGGTTGATATCTATGGCGATGATCATGCCGGCCCCGGCTATTTTAGCGCCCTGGATCACGCTAAGTCCAACACCACCGGTACCAAGCACCACCACCGATGCCCCTATTTTTACTTTAGCGGCATTCAGCACCGAGCCATAACCTGTCATTACTCCGCAGCTTATGATGCTTGCCGCCGGGAACGACATGTTTACAGATACATTTTTTACTAATGCGGATGCTTTTACTAATGTGTATTGGGCAATGGTACCTATATTGAATGAACGTAAAACAGGTTGCGCGTTAAAAGTTGTGCCCGATGGATCTGCGTGGCCGGGCGTATAACCATTCCCTCCGGCTGCTACCGGCGAAGCTATCTCGCACAGGTGCTGGTTGCCTTCTAAGCATTGAAAGCAATGCCCGCAGTGCATGGCCCAGTTTAATATCACTTTATCCCCGGGTGCCAAATCCCTAACCCCACTACCTGTCTTTACAACAATACCTGCACCCTCATGCCCAATAATAAGCTGCCTGCCCCAGTTCAGCGAGTCGTGATCGGTATGGCAAAGCCCGGCGGCCATTATTTTTACCAGCACCTCATCGGGCTGCGGATCATGAACTTCAATATCCTCAATAGTAAAACTTCCGTGGCCATTGGTAATGGCTGCTTTGCAGATAATAGCCATGTATGGGGTTATTGTTTTAGCAGGTGCTTTTGCGGCCTAATTAACTTATTAATTTACATTAAATCAAGCCTGCAAATTGTACAAACAATTAAAGTATTATTAACGTACAAAAATAGGACTACAACTTAAGCCAAAACACAGCAAAACTGGCCAATAAATGGCGTATATAATCCGTATGTCGGTAATAAATGCGATTTTTAGGGATAAGATAAGCCATTTAATATACTATTTACTCATTGTATTTTAGAGATCATTTCAGTTGTTTTAGGGTCCAATTATAACATCTATGAAAATAAAAAAAACCGTTGTGCTTGCCTGCCTGCTTTGCATTGCACTATCTGCAAACGCTGCACGGCCTCATCCTAAACAAGTGGGGAATAAAAATGGCAACGACGACGAGATCATATACCATGTTTTTCAACGGAGTTTTTTTGATAGTAACGGTGATAGCCATGGTGATCTGAACGGCATTCGCCAGAAACTGGATTACCTGCAGGAACTGGGTGTAACTTCCATTTTGTGCACCCCACTTTATGAGTCGATTTATTACCACAATTATTTTGCTATTGATTTCCAAAAGATCGATCCTAAATACGGCACGCTGCAGGATTACCTGGCGCTGATTAAAGAACTGCATAAAAGGGGCATGAAATTTTATATGGATATGGAAACCCAATACGTTACCGAGGATTCCAAATGGTGGAAGGATGCATTCGGCAACCCAAAATCCGAGTATACTGATTATATTATCTGGGACGACAAGGAGAATAAAAAGCCATCAACCATAGTATATAATTTAACCGAATTAAAAGGCTATGATGGTGTAACCCATAAAATTACCACCGCCAATTTAAACAGCGAAAAATCAAAGGAGTACAATTTTAAACTATTCAGCTACTGGCTGGATCCTAATAAGGACGGCAAGTTTGACGATGGCGTGGATGGTTTCCGGCTTGATCATATGATGGATAACCTGGATAATAAAGGTACACTCCCCCATTTGTTTGATACTTTCTGGAACCCTTTATTAAGCAAGCTAAGAGCCATAAACCCTAAAATAAAAATAGTTGCCGAGCAGGCCAACTGGTTCGGCTTAGGTTTGGAATATTTGGAAAAGGGCGGCGTTGACCGCGTATTTGGCTTGAGACTGGCGTTTGCCATCCGATCGTTCAGAAAAGATCTGCTGTTAGCCAATGCCGATTCAACCCTTGCTATGAACCCGGCCGGCAAGCAACAGGTAGTATTTATTGAAAACCATGATGTACCCCGCTTTAGTACCGCTGTTAAAGGCGATATGGGTAAATTAAAAGCAGGCTGTGCGCTTAACCTGCTGATGGGCGGCATACCAGCTATTTACTACGGCCAGGAATTGGGCATGACAGGCACCTCCGCCAACTTTGGTGGAACCGATGCCAATGAAATTCCAGACAGACAAGCCTTTGAATGGTATGCATCAGCTAAAGGTAAAGGAATGGCTTACTGGTACAAACAAACGGGCCCATATAAAGACCATTTTAATGATGATAAACCCAACGACGGAATATCCCTTGAGGAAGAAAGAAAAAAAACCAATTCGCTTTTTAATTATTATAAAAAGATGATCCACCTGCGCAAATCCAATGCGGCTATAGTTAAAGGGACTTACAAAACCCTCAGTAATAATAACGACCAGGTATTTTCGTTTATCCGGCAGTACGGGGACAAAGCGGTTATAGTGGTTGTTAATCTATCGGATAAAAATCAGGCATCAAGTGTTGAGGCGAGTGGGTTACCTGGGAAAAAGACAGGTAGTTTTATTGGGACGAGCACTGCAAATCTAATTGATGGTAAAATTGCCGTTGACTTAGGAGCATATGAGGTTGCTGCCTGGACGGTTGAATAATTAACGCTGATGGCTGGAGCCTGCAAACCAGCTTACTGGCCGGTAAAAAACTGGTCGGCTGCGTAATGTATTATGGCATGCCCGAGCAGAATATAGCGCGCTTAAAAACTTTAAATGCCGATGTGCTGGGCAACTTTGCAAATAAAGATCAATGGATAAACCCCAAAGTAGTTGCTAAATTTAGCACAGATATGAAGGCCGCCGACAAAAAGCTGTACCTGCACCAATATGATGCCGACCACGGTTTTGCCAACCCCAGCACCCCCGCTTATAACAGCGACGCCACCCAGGATGCGTATGCCAATACTATTGCATTTTTAAAAGCCCGATTAAAATAAACAAAAGTATTTATGTTGTGTTGTATGGGGCGAGGTAATCCTCACCCCATTTTTCGTAACATTGTAAAATTTTATCTTTTTGACTACTTCTACAAAAAAAATAGTTTCCTATTTACTTAAGGCCAGTATAGTAATTGTAGCTGCTTTGTTTATTTACAGGCAGTTCTCCAAAAAAAGTGATGACTTAAAAGCATTTGAACTTTTAGCATCGCATTTAAGCATCACCCGGGTAATAATAACTATGGGTATTATTGTTATGCTAATGTTTGTTAACTGGTTTTTGGAGGCTTTAAAATGGCGCTATGTTACCAAAACACTTATTGATATAACGCTGTGGGAAGCAATAGAAGCAGTTTTTTGCGGCCTTACCTGGGCAGTAACAACACCAAACAGGATTGGCGAATATGGTGGCCGGGTAATGTTTTTACCCAACCGAAAACGAATTCCGGGCATTTTTGCTATGAGCGTGGGCTCATTTAGCCAGGGTACCGTTACCAATGTTTTAGGCGCGTTATCCATTATATGGTTTATATTTACTTATATACATGCAAATTCTTTGCTGCCTGTAAGTATCATGGTTTTGGGGGCAATTTTAGCAACCATTCAGTTAATCATTTATTTCCATATAAAGTGGGTGGTTGACCTGTTTGATCATATCCCGCTGGTTAAAAAATATCACCGTTTTTTTGCAATCATGGGTCAGTATAAAACCCATCAGCTCATTAAAATTATAAGTTTCAGTGTTGCCCGGTATGCTACCTTCTCGTTGCAGTATTATTTGGTATTCCAGATGCTGATACCGCAGATCCCTGTTTTCTCTATGTTTATGATGTTGATGCTGTTTTTTTTTATATCATCAATGGTGCCCTCTCTTGATCTTTTCGACATTGGTGTACGTGGTTTTACAGCATCGCACCTGTTTGTTTATATAACCGATCAAAAATTCGCCATAATAGCCGGTGTATCTTCTATATGGCTTATAAATTTATTTATTCCTGCTATTTTAGGCTCTTTATTTGTATTTAAACTCAAATTCTTTGATCGCAACGCTTAGTATAATTTCGTTATTTTTAACAGGGCTGTACCTGTTACTTGTTATTTATTTAATTAAAGGTTGGTTTAATATTAAGGTAGTTCCTTTTACAATCGCCAATTTTAACACAAAGGTTACCATACTCATTGCAGCACGTAATGAGGCCGAAAGGATCCATTTAACCATTGAGGATATTTTGGCACAGGAATATCCAAAACACTTGTTAGAGGTTATTATTGTTGATGATCACTCTACTGATGATACAGCTGCTATCATCAGCAGCTATGCACCTCACGGAATAACCCTGCTTAAACTGAATGAGGATAAGCCCCTTAACTCCTACAAAAAGAAGGCAATAACCGAAGCCATAAGATTATCATCGGGCGATTTAATGGTAGCCACCGATGCCGATTGCCGCATGGGGAGCAAGTGGCTATCATCCATAGTGGCTTATTATGAAAGCCAGAACCTGGTAATGGTTTCGTCACCGGTAACTTTTTTTGAAGAAAAATCGGTATTTGAACTGATGCAAACCCTTGAGTTTTCTTTTCTTATTGGCATTGGGGCTGCATTTATTGGCAATAACAAGGCATCAACCTGTAATGGCGCTAATTTGGCCTACCGTAAGGACATATTTAATGAGGTTGGGGGCTTTATGGGGATTGACGACGTAGCATCGGGCGATGATGAGTTACTGCTACAAAAGATAGCGGCGCGCTACCCTGGCCGAATTGGCTTTTTGAAACAAACAGATGCTGTTGTATACACCCATGCAAAGCCCACCTTAAAGGAGTTTTTGCAGCAGCGAAAGCGATGGGCATCAAAATTTACAAAGTATAAGGATAAAAAAATAGTAGCTATTGGTTTGTGCTTCTGGCTTTTTAATGTATCAATATTACTAAACGCCTGCCTGGGTTTTTATGATATTTATTACTTTAAACTTTTCCTGGTGCAGTTTTTATTAAAATACCTGTTTGAGGCTGTTTACCTGCTACCGGTTACTACTTTTTTTAAACGTGGATACCTGGTAAGCCTGCTTATTATAACAATACCCGCACATGTAATTTACCTGATTTTGATGGGCTTAATAGGCAGCAACAAAAAGTACCAGTGGAAAGGCAGGGAGGTAAAATAATGCCCGTTTTTAATATCAATGTAATTTGTATAACGCTAATTGCTTATTGCACCTATTTAAACGATATTTAGCCAAAAAGAACTATTAACTATTGGCCCAGCTTACTCCCTCAAAACAAACGTGGATTGCCTTTAAGCGTAATAAAATTGCTATGGGCGGGCTCGCTTTTATAGCGGTTACGATTCTTGTAGCCTTATTGGGATACCTGGTGCTGCCCGATAAAACTCCGCATGCAAATAATATGACCATTCAGCTGAGCATTAAAAAGCCGGGAGCAAAGTTTATGATGCTGCGGATCCGCAAAAGCGAACAGGTTGATACGGCGGGCTTCTTTGGCAGGATGCTTTTTGGACAGTCGTCATTTTATAGGGAGCTGCCCATTACCGGATACTACTTTAAACAGGATTCTATTTACGTAAACGAATATATTGGTGATGAGGATAAGCCAGATAAAAAGGCGTATAATATTTTTGAAGTAGTGAATGGAATTAAACCCCGCTATCGTTACGGCATGGTATTATTAAACCCTGCCATCTCCCTAAAAAAAACCGCCGAGATATATAAGCACTTTGGTGATAAAATAAAAAACGAACAAATAACCACCAGGACCTATTGGCTTGGCACCGATATTTATGGCCGCGATATGCTGAGCAGGTTGCTGCTTGGCACCCGTATTTCGCTGGCAGTTGGCTTAATGTCGGTTATTATTAGTATGCTGTTGGGGGTAACCATTGGGGCTATAGCAGGCTACTTTGGCGGCTGGGTGGATGCCGCGCTTAGCTGGCTGATGAATATATTATGGTCGTTACCGGCCTTGCTGCTGGTTATTGCCATATCGTTTGCCCTTGGCAAAGGGTTATGGCAAATATTTATTGCGGTTGGTATGTCAATGTGGGTTGAGGTAGCCCGCCTGGTACGCGGACAGGTAATGAGCCTTAAACAGGTTGAATATATTGAAGCCGCACGTGCATTGGGCTTTAGCAATACCCGTATCATCACCAAACATATTTTACCTAATATAACCGGCCCTATGCTGGTATTGGCCTCATCAAACTTTGCATCGGCTATATTACTCGAAGCCGGGCTAAGTTTCCTGGGCTTTGGCGCACAGCCACCTATACCCACCTGGGGTGGTATGATTAAAGAGCATTATGGATATATAGTGATGAACTCGGCTTACCTGGCTATTATTCCGGGCCTTGCTATTATGCTTTTAGTATATGCCTTTAACCTGGTTACCGTTGGGCTACGCGATGCCTTCGATATAAAATCACAAAGTACACGCATTTGAAAATATTTTTTCTATTTTAGTCAGCGTACTAACAACAAATGCAATATATAGACGATAGTTCTGGCGAAGACGAATTAATCAGGCTGTTGCTGAAGCGACAATCAGAGTTAAACTCATTATTGGAGATTACCAGGGCCATTAATAAAAACACTGCCACCCCCATACTTATTCAAATGCTTGAGGTTATACTGCAAAATTACCTGCAGGTGGGCAAATTGCGTTTCCTTATTGAAAAAGAGGGTAAGTTTGTGTGCATCTCAAAATATGGCGGCGATTTGGAATCGTCAATGGCCTTGAGCAAGGCATGCAATAAATTAAGCCGGGTAAAATCACCTATCGCGATAGCCGACCACATAGATCTTCTCTTACGCAAGTACAATTATTTTATCCCTATATACCATAAAAGCCGGGCATTGGCCTATGCCCTTATAGGCGATTTTGATACATCCGGCGAGATGTTGGGCAACGATCTTAACTTCATTCAAACCCTGATGAATGTGATAGTTGTGGCCCTGGAGAATAAAAAGCTATTTCGCGAACGCTTACAGTCCGAACGTTTTCAGCGCGAAATGGAGCTGGCGGTGGAGGTGCAAAACATGTTGATTCCACTAAAATTCCAAAAGGATGATAGTGTGGAAATTGGTGCAAAGTATTTACCACATCAAAACATCGGCGGCGATTATTTTGATTTTATCCGCCTGAACGAAAATGAATTTTTGTGGTGCATCGCCGATGTATCTGGCAAAGGAATCTCGGCCGCGTTGCTGATGGCCAACTTCCAGGCGAGCTTACATGCCTGGGCCGCGGTGGAGGGCGACCTGACCAATATTATCGATCGTCTTAATAAAATAGTACTCAATAATACCAAAGGCGAGCGCTTTATAACGCTTTTCCTGGCCCGTTATAACCAAAAGAAACGCAAGCTTAATTATATTAATGCTGGTCATAATCCAACCATCCTGTACTCCGATGGAGAGGCCATACCATTAAAACTGGGCACTACCATGATAGGTGTTTTTGAAGAACTCCCTTTTTTAAATGAGGGTGAAATTGATATGGAGCCCGGCAGCCTTATTGTAAATTACACCGATGGCCTGATGGATTTTGAATCTACCAGCCATAAGGTTTGGAACGAGGAAAAACTGCTTGATTTTGTAAAAGCCCACGGCAACCTATCGCCCGATAATTTCAATGGCGCCCTTTTAGATCATCTGAACCTGGTGCACAAAAGTAAACCGATAGATGATATCACCCTGCTTACCTTAAGGATCTTTTAAATACGGATAACTTTAGCCAAAAGCTTTAATGCCGGATCAAAATTAAATTCCCAATCCTTTCTTGATACTTACAACCTGATACAGTTATCTTTGCACAGATGTTAGCAGCCAGGTACCAATATGAATTGATTGAAGCAGGGTGCGACGAAGCAGGTCGCGGTTGCCTTGCCGGGCCTGTATTTGCTGCAGCCGTTATACTCCCCCATGATTTCGACCACCATTTATTGAACGACTCGAAGCAGGTACCAGAAGAAATAAGGTATCAGTTACGTACAGAGATTGAGAAAAAAGCTATAGCTTTTGCTATTGCATCGGCCGATAATTTTGAGATAGACGAGATCAATATCCTCAATGCATCTTTTCTGGCCATGCACCGCGCCATCAAAAAATTGCATATCGCCCCACAGTTTTTGATCATTGATGGCAACCGGTTTAAAAAATATCCAAACACCCCGCATGAGTGTATCATTAAGGGCGATGGCAAGTATTTCAGCATTGCTGCGGCATCTATATTAGCTAAAACCTACCGTGATGACTATATGCTGCAAATCGCTGCCGAGCACCCGGAGTATGATTGGCATAGCAACAAAGGCTATCCAACCATAAAACACCGCGAAACGGTCATGAAAATTGGCTTTACGCCATATCATCGTAAAACTTTCAGGGTAAGCGATCCGCAGCTAAGTATTTTTTAAAGATACTTTGATAACCACTTTCTGGATGGTATTTTTGTGACAAACCATCAATCATTTGAAAATTCTTATTTTAACACATCGTGTCCCATTTCCGCAAAATGGCGGGTATGCCATAGTGGTGTGCAATACCATTAAAGGATTGATTGCGTTAGGGCACAGTGTATCGCTGGTATCATTAAATGCGCAAAACTACAATGGCAACTCCCACCCAAAAGATGAGCTGCAGGATAAAATAAATTATACCTCGTACAAAATCAACATCAACATATCTATGGTTGATGCGGTAGTGAACCTGTTTAATAAAAAATCAAATAATGTTGATCGTTTTTATGATGCCGAATTTGAAAAGCTGCTAGTCCGCGAATTGAAGAACACTGCGTATGATGTTATTCAGTTCGAAGGTTTATTTGTTACTCCTTACCTGGCATCTATACGCAGGTTTTCTAAAGCTAAGCTTATTTATCGCTCGCATAATATTGAGCACCAGGTTTGGCAAAGGCTGGCCCAGCAAAAAAGCGATCTGTTTAAAAAATGGTACCTGCGCATGCTGGCCAAACGCATTAAAGATTATGAACTGGAGCAGCTTAATAAATTTGATGCCATAGCAGTATTTACATCCGAAGATAAGATCACCATCTTATCCTACGGAACCACCATCCCGGTAGAGATCTTCCCAGTTGGTATCGATTTAACCCGTTACAACCCAGATTTAAGCAAAACCGAATTCCCGAGCCTTTTTTTCCTCGGATCACTGGATTGGCTGCCCAACCGTGAAGGAATAGAATGGTTTATTGATAATTTTTATAAGGACCTGACCGAAGGCGATCTGCGCGTTAAATTTTACGTGGCAGGCCATAATATCCCCGAGCGTTATGATGACTATGAGGTGATGGGCAAAATATTTATCCAGGGCGAAGTTGATGATGCCTTTGAGTTTGTGAACAGTAAAGCCATAATGATAGTTCCGCTTTTGTCAAGCGGGGGGATGCGGGTGAAGATTGTAGAAGGCATGGCTATGCAAAAATGCATCATATCTACCTCATTAGGGGCCGAAGGCATCAACTTTACCAATGGTGCCAATATTATGATTGCTAATAACCAACAGGAGTTTTACGAAGCGATTGAACGCTGTATTACCGATGAGGAATTTTGCTGTAATATAGGTTTAAACGCCCGTAAACTGGTAGAGCAGCAACATGATGTAAACAAAGTAACCAGGGGGCTGGTTAAGTTTTATCAAAATTTGGGATCATCCCCAGAAACCTCCCCGGAAAAGATCGTTGCAAAAAAGTCTCCACAACCCGGGGAGATTTAAAAGCTACCGCTTATTTCCCCCGGGAAATAATTACTTTTGCGGCTTATTATACAGTTTGCATGAAGAATACTGCTTTAACCGATATCCATATAAAAACGGGCGCCAAAATGGTACCCTTTGCCGGCTACAACATGCCCGTACAATATGCCGGCATAAATGCCGAACACGAAACCGTACGCAAGGCTGTTGGCGTATTTGACGTGAGCCATATGGGCGAATTTATTTTGAAAGGTGATAACGCGCTCGACCTGATACAAAGGGTTACAAGCAATGATGCTTCAAAACTGTACAATGGCAAAGTACAATACTCGTGCCTGCCAAATGAGGATGGTGGTATAGTTGACGATTTGCTGGTTTATCGTATTGACGAGAAAACCTACATGTTGGTGGTTAACGCATCAAATATTGATAAGGACTGGAACTGGATCTCAAAATTTAATACAGCAGGCGTTGATATGAAAAACATATCCGATCGTACCTCGCTGCTGGCCATTCAAGGCCCTAAAGCTGCCGAAGCCCTGCAAGGCCTTACCGATATTGACCTGGTATCGATGGAATACTACACTTTTAAAAAGGGAACATTTGCCGGTGTTGATAATGTGCTGATCTCGGCTACGGGTTATACCGGCGCGGGTGGTTTTGAAATTTATTTCGAAAACCAATATGCAGAGCAAATCTGGGATGCTATTTTCAAGGCAGGTGAACCATTCGGCATAAAGCCAATTGGTTTGGGTGCCCGCGATACTTTACGTTTAGAAATGGGTTTTTGCCTGTACGGTAACGATATTGATGATACTACTTCGCCTTTAGAGGCTGGTTTGGGCTGGGTAACCAAATTCAATAAAGATTTTACCAATGCCGAAGCGCTGCAAGAGCAAAAACAAACCGGTGTAAGCAAAAAGCTGATAGGTTTTGAAATGATAGATCGTGGTATCCCACGTCATGATTACCCTATTGTTGATGCTGATGGTAATAACATAGGCAAGGTAACATCAGGAACACAATCCTATTCATTGCAAAAAGCCATAGGCCTGGGCTATGTAAAAACCGAATTTGCCAAAGAAGACACCGAAATTTACATCAGCATAAGGGATAACAAGGTAAAAGCAAAGGTTGTAAAACCGCCTTTTTATAAAGCCTAAGCCCCCTAACCCCCTGAAGGGGGAACTATAAACAATAGTTTCTCTTTCAATTACTAATTTAAAAACTATGTCAAATAATACCGATACCCAAACTCCCCATTCAGGGGGTCGGGGGGCACACGTTTGCCTTACTCCTGCTTTAATACCGCTCTTCAGAGTTGAAGAGCACATTGTAGTGGTTATTGATATTTTCAGGGCAACATCATCTATATGTTATGGTATTGAAAATGGCGCTGAGGCTATTATCCCGGTATCACAGGTTGAGGAGTGTTCCGCGTATAGAGAGAAAGGGCTGGATTACCTTTTGGCAGCAGAACGCGACGGAAAAGTAGTTGATGGTTTTGATTTTGGCAATTCGCCATTCTCCTACGCTGCCGAAAAAGTAGCCGGAAAAACCATAGTGCTTACTACCACCAACGGCACCCATGCCCTGCATTTATCGCGCGCAGCCAAAAGAATTGTAATTGGCTCGTTCCTTAACCTTACAGCGCTTAGCGACTGGTTAAAAACGCAGGACGAAAACATATTGCTGGTGTGCGCGGGCTGGAAAAACAATTTCAACCTGGAGGATACCCTGTTTGCCGGTGCCGTTATTGAACAATTAAAATTAAACGGCTTTGAGCTGGATGATGCCGCCATCGCCGCAAACGACCTTTACCAGTTAGGCAGGCACAACATTAATGATTACCTTAAAAAAACATCCCACGGCGAGCGAATGAAAAAATTAGGCATCGAAAAAGATATTGAGTTTTGCCTGCAGGTAGATATTACCACCGCTATCCCGGTTTTGGATGGTGAGCGCTTGGTGAAATTGGGGTAAGTTATATTCAATAATGAATATCATGCAGGTGCAGAAAAAGGCAGAACTTAGGCTGCCTTCTTCACCCTTTTCTTTCTCCACCTTTTAAATATCCAATAAAAAATAATAGCTATAAATATAATGGGCCAAATCATAACTGTGTTAAAAAACAGGCTTTGCAGTATGTTCCAACCATCATAAACAGCGGTTTTAAATTTATAACTAAATGCCTCGTCGGCAATCTGAGCTGTTTGTTTATTGTAAAAAACAATATCCAGCGAGCTATAGGCAACCTGCCTGCTCAAATAATTCAATTGCCCCTGGGTCGATTCTATATCGGTTCGGATCTCGGAAAGCTTATCCTCAATCTGTAAAAGGTCGCTTGTTTTGGTCGATTTCTTGAGTAGCTCCAGGTAACGGCTTTCGAGCAGTTGCTTGTTTTTAAGTTGGGTGGCTATATCAATAAACTCGGTAGTAACATCTCTTCTGCGAATATTTTTGGTATCGATATGGTCGGCATCTGCAGATAATGCCTCCAGGAACGTGTCGAAATTTTTGGAGGGGATCCGAATTTTCAGATCATATTCTTTCTGATTGTTATCACTATTTGTAGTTTCATTTTCTTCGGCAACATACCCGCCAAAGCTTTTTAATGAACTAACTATTTTTTCCCTGGTGGCTTTCAAATTCCCCGCCTGGAAACGGATCTCACCTTCCTTTATTATCTTTTTAGATGTGTCAACGGTTTCTTTGCTATCAGGCGCTTTTTTGTCGTAGGCTTTTTCATAAGCGGCTTTGCTTTGATTTGCTGATGGTGGGAGGGCCAACGTCATATCCGCTGCCACTTCTTTCTGTTTTACATCTTTATGTCCACAGGCAGAAAACGTCAATAATAAAATAAATGAAATGAGATAAATTTTCATAATAAGGTAATTTAGTTATTGATAATAAACGAAATGCGCCTTATTATATTATGCAAATTCAAAATAAACAAAATTTAATTTTGTTTATAGCAAATAAATCAATGCATAATTTCAAAAAACATCATTTCAGCTTCTCATTATTTCTGTGCCGGTCGGCATCACGGATGCTTTTCTTTTCCATATTTTTTTCCAGCGCATCCGTAAGGTCGATACCGGTTTGGTTAGCCAGGCATATCAGTACAAACAGCACATCTGCCATTTCATCTGCCAGGTTAACCTCCATATCCGATTTTTTGAATGATTGCTCACCATACTGCCTCGCCATAATGCGGGCCACCTCACCCACTTCCTCCATCAAAATAGCCGTATTGGTAAGTTCATTAAAATACCTGATACCCATGGTATTTATCCACTTATCTACAAGATGCTGCGCTTCTTTAATT
>NZ_JBFUKX010000047.1:0-50667 GCF_056400605.1 Mucilaginibacter sp. P5_A4
ATGCAATGCTGGACAATAAATTAGGCAAAAATTTAAGGGTGGTTTGGGGTGCAAGGGTAGAGCAGTTTAACCTGGATCTGTCATCAAAAGACAACTTAAATAAAGTAAAGCAAAATTACGTTGACGTACTTCCATCGGCTAATTTCACCTATAGCCTAACAGAAAAAATTAATTTAAGAGCATCTTACTACCGAACATTAGCAAGACCGGAATTTAGGGAGCTGGCAACATCAGCCGTAAATGATTATGAGTTATTGGCATCGCTTCAGGGTAATCCAAATTTAAAAAGAGCAACTATTAATAATGCCGATCTTCGCTTTGAGCTGTATCCCTCAGCCGGACAGATCATTTCGGTTTCAGTTTTTTATAAAAAATTCAAAGATGCTATCGAAACCTATAATCAGGATGCAGGCTCTCAACGTATAATCACCTATTTCAATACCGATAAAGCCACCGTGTACGGAGCCGAGTTTGAAGTGCGCAAAACGCTGGATTTTATTGCACCGGGCAATTTCTTCAAAAATACAACAGCTTATGCAAACGTGGCTGTAATCAAATCAGAAGTATTTAATCCATCAGATGGAAGTATAAATTTTCTTGAAGCCAAACGCCCGCTTGTTGGGCAAGCTCCTTATGTAATAAATGCCGGCTTACAGCATAGTTTTCTTGATGGCAAATTAAATTTCAATGCTTTGTACAATAAAGTTGGGCGGAGGCTTTCTATAGCGGCCGGAGCAGCTTTTCCGAGTGTATGGGAAGCCCCGAGAGACGTGATAGATTTACAATTAAGTGTAAAGGTTTTGAAAGGCAAAGGCGAATTGAAATTAAATGCGGGTGATATTTTAAACCAGCGAAGCGCTTTATACTATGATAACAATGGAAACAAAAAATATGACGCTAATACCGATCAAACCCTGAGCCGCTTTAAATCAGGAAGCAATTATTCATTTGCTTTTAACTATACATTCTAAAATAAACTTAAACCCCATTATCTATTAAAAACTATTTGAAATTTAATTTATCACATCCAATTAATAACCCAATTAACAATAAATAATTAAAACGAAAATGAAAAAAATCTTATTAATGGCTGCATTAAGCCTAAGTGTATTCATATCTGGTTGTTCAAAAACCAGCACTGATGATGGTGATGTTAACCCTCCGTCAACAAGTAATGTTGTTGAAATTAGCGCAGATATTACTACCAATACCACCTGGACTGCTGATAAAATTTACCTTTTAAAAAACAACGTTTATGTAACTAATAACGTTACTTTAACGATAGAAGCCGGAACAATAATTAAAGGTGATAAAGCAACAAAAGGTGCGTTAATTATTACACGCGGCTCAAAAATAAACGCCACCGGAACAGTAGATAAGCCAATTGTATTTACTTCAAACCTTGCCGCAGGCGGCCGTTCACAGGGCGACTGGGGTGGGTTGGTTATATTAGGTAAAGCGCCTAATAACCTTGGAACTTCTGTTGCTATTGAAGGTATATCTGATGCTACAGACAAGGCAAAACATGGCGGTACCGACGCAGCTGATAACTCCGGCACTTTAAAGTATGTACGTATTGAATATGCAGGTATTCCGTTGGGCCCTGATAATGAATTAAATGGTTTGTCGTTAGGTAGCGTTGGCTCTGGTACTACAATTGAATATGTAGAGGTTTACCGTTCAGGAGATGATGCTTATGAGTGGTTTGGTGGTACTGTAAATGCAAAACACTTACTTGCAATTGATAGCTGGGACGATGATTTTGATACAGATAATGGTTTTTCGGGTAAAATACAATTTGGTTTAGCCCAGCGTTTAGCTGCAACTGCCGACGTTTCTGGCTCAAATGGATTTGAATCTGATAACCTAAGCTCAGGTACAAATGTTACGCCACAAACAAATGCGGTATTTTCAAACATGACCATATTAGGCCCTAAAGAATCTGCTACTTTTACTTCTATAAATGCAAATTTTCAGCATGGCGCGCAAATTCGTCGTAATTCATCAATCAGTATATTAAACTCTGTTATTGCCGGCTATACAGAAGGTATATATTATGATGATACATTACCAGCAGGTGGTACTGAAAATGCTTCGGCCAACTATATTGGAGGAAAATCGGTATTTGCCAATAACCTTGTTATAGGCAGTAATGTTAAAAATAACCAGATAAAAGCATCTAATGCAACAACCCTTGGATTAATTACGCCTAAAATCACTTTAAACAATATATTTACTCCTGATGCTTATGCTTCCTCAGTTTATACAGATCCGTATAAATTTGCCGCCGATATAGCTCCCGCTGCAAGAGCAGGTGTACCAAACTTTATCCAAACTGCCGCATCTGTAGCATTAACCGGTGCATTATTTACTGATGCAAAAGTTGCAGATACTTTCTTTGAAAAGGTTGCTTACAAAGGCGCCTTTGGAGCAACTGACTGGACCGCAGGATGGGCTAATTTTAGCCCACAAACATTGCCATACACTACACCTGGTGCTGTAAAATAATAAAAATCTATTATAAAAAAGCCTGCTTCAAAACTTTGAGGCGGGCTTTTTTATTTAAAATGGAATTGTACATTGGCTAATTTGCTGCTTACTTACCAAGCAACACAAAAACAACGGCTACGATTGCCGGCAATGCCTGTGTAAAAAATATTTTTTTGCTTGCTGTAAGCGCCCCGTATAAACCAGCGGTAATTACACAACTTAAAAAAAACAAACTGATATTAAATGCCCATAATTTATCAGTAATAAAAAACGTCCAGATTAAACCTGCTGATAAGAAACCATTATACAAGCCCTGGTTAGCAGCAAGTCCTTTTGTTGGGCCAAACAAATTATCGGGCATAGCTCCTTTGAATGTTTTCCGGCCAAGTGTTTCCCAGGCAAACATTTCCATATAAAGGATATATAAATGTTCAATTGCAACAAGTCCAATTAAAATTTTTGCTATGATCTCCATGTTTTCTTACCTGTTTATGTTTTTCTAATTTAGATAATTACGCTGTATTTAAAGAGGCCAGAACATTTGCACGGCCTTTTATTATTCATCCAGGTTAATACACGTGTCAATCAGCATCTCCTCGATGAAATAACGGTCGTGCGAAATAACCAGTAAAGTGCCGTTAAAATTCCTCATCGCTAAGGTGAAAACTTCCAGGCTTTGCACATCCAGGTTGTTGGTTGGCTCATCCAATATAAGCATATCGGGTGTATTGTTACCGATCACTAAACTGCAAAGCATCAGTTTCATTTTCTCCCCGCCGCTTAGCACCATACATTTTCTGTTCCAAACATCATTGGGGAACTGGTAATAGTGCAGCAGCGATTTCAATTCATGTTCGGGCAGGTTGCGGCCATTAAACTTTTGAACCTGCTCAAATACGGTGAGTTGATTATCAATCAAGGTATAATCCTGATCGAGATACAAATAATTAAACCCTGCAATATAAATTTCACCTATGGTGGGCCGTAAGATGCCCATCATGATTTTGATGAGCGTGGTTTTGCCCGAACCATTGTTACCCTCAATCCTTACCCGGCTGCCAGAACGTACCTGGAAAGAAAGCGGTTGCCAAAGCATCGTTTGTGCATAACTAAAATTTATATCCTGTGCATCAACCAACACCTTGCCTTTATGCAGGCCAGATCTTTTTAAATCAATTTTCAGCACCTGGTATTGCTGTAGCTGAAACCTGGTTTGTTTAACGTTATCCAATATATCATTAACCTTTTCATTGTGGGTATTCTGGAGCTTTGCCGTACTTTGCTCTGCCTTACGCTTAAGCCCCCCGGCAATAATGCGGGGCAGCGACTGGCTTTGGCCCCGGGCTTTCCCTCTCACCTCTTTTTTCTGCCGTTGCTCTGTTATATCCCTCGCTTTTTGCCGGGCCTGTTTCAGGCTTTTTTCGTTTTCATCCAACCGCGATTGCAGGGCGTTTAATATTCCTTCCTTTTGTTCTTTATAAAAAGCGTAATTGCCGCCAAATAGCTCAACGCCGCTTTTATCCAGTTCTAAGGTGATAGCGGGCAGGTTTAACAAAGCCCTGTCATGGCTTACCACCAAAATAGTTGCCTTACTTTTTGTAATAAAGTTATAAAGCTGTTCGCGGCCCGCTGCATCAATATGGTTGGTTGGCTCATCCAGCAAAATAATCTCCGGCGATTGAATCAGTATACCGGCCAGGAACACTTTTGTTTTTTCGCCGCCGCTCAGGGTTGCCATTGTCTGCCGCAAATCCAGGTGGGCAAGCTGCCAGGAGGCTAACGCTATCTCAACTTTCTCTTCAATATCCCAGTCATCATCCAAATTGGTAAAGTGGCCGGGAGAGGCATCGCCTTCAAGTATGGCATGAAGGGCTTTCAACTTTTTGTCAACCTGCAACGCTTCGGCTATCAAAAGGTCATCGTATTGCCCCAAATGTTGCGGTACGTAGTATGCTTTCTCCGGGAGAATGATCTCGCCAGCCGTCGGCTTAAGCCGGCCTGCTATAAGCTGCAAAAGGGTTGATTTTCCGGCACCGTTGTTGCCTACTAAAGCGGCATTATCGCCTTTGGATATAGAGAGATTGATGTTTTCAAACAGGATTTCCCTATCGGGATGGGTATAAGCAAGCGATTTGATTACGATACTCATAGTAGTATGATATTAAAAATTAAAACAGGTTGAAGAATGTGAAATGGGGGATTCGGCCACGCGGAATGGCGTTGCTGAACGGGATATTAAGCTATATAGCTTGTTGCAGTAAAATGATCACATAAAATCTAAGTATCCGGCAATACACATGGGTTAGTGTAATTGACGAGCTGACAAAATAATTACCAAAACGTTCCGTTGGGGCGGAATTGATGATGGTACATAACCACCTGTCCTACTTAGCTATTTTCACCGGTGTAATTTTTAATTAACGATAAGGCAAATATAGATTATTTGGAGAAAAAATATACTGCAAATTTCTCCGCCATAAATACTTTATTCATCAATTTCTTTTTTTACCCCTTTTTCAGCCCCCCGGATTATCTGACGATGGTTACACTTCCGGACAACGACTTGTTACCATTTTTAAGATTAACAATATAATAATAGGTAGCCTGCGGAACAGGCTGTCCCTTAAAAGTACCGTCCCAGGCAATACTGTAACCAATTGATCTGAACAGCCTTTGCCCGTTCCTGTTGAATACTTCAACCGTATTATGAGGGTAAGCGTTTAAATTCTTTATCTCCCACAGGTCATTTCTGCCGTCGCCATTGGGCGAAAAACTATTGGGAATAATGATATCACCCGGAGTTTCAGGAGGCGTTGCCGAGGGATCAACAGTAATAGTAAATTGCACCGGCAAACCGCTGCATAAATTATCGCTGAATATAGCTATAAAGTTCCCGCCGGCTTGCACAGGAATCTGCTGTGTTGCTATATTGGTTGCCGCATCTATAACCGATATATAAGCTGAAAGTGAATTAACCACGTAAACCTTGCTTCCATCGCTGTTAATGGCAATACCGGTCGGGTTATCGCCAACATCTACGGTAGTTAGTATGTTATTGGTTAGGGTGTTGATAACGGTAACCTTTTTTGCTGTTGTATTTGATACATACAACCTGGTTCCGTCCGGGCTTATGGCAATGCCCCCTGCCGGCGTTGCAACGTCAATTTTATAGGCAACAAATCTGCCTGCAATATCCACCACCGCAATATCATGCGAATTATAATTGGCTATATATAGCTTTTTGTTATCCGGGCTTATGGTGATACTGTTTGGGGTTGTACCGGTAACTAAACCATATTCAAAGAAATTGGTGGCAGTATTATAAAACTGAACTGCATTTGAGCCCGTGTTAATGATGTACAGCTTTTTACCATCGGCACTGATGGCCATATCATTAGGGTTGAGGCCGGTTGCAACTGTTTTTACAATGCCGTGTGTACCACCGGCATCGATAACGCTTAACCGGTTAGATGTGCCACCTGTAACATACAGCCTGCTGCCATCGGGACTTATTACCATGCCAGTTGGGTTAACCCCTGCGGCAAAGGCAGTAAGTACCTTATTGGTAGCGGTACTGATTACAGATATTGTATTTGAGCCCGGATTGGCAACATAAAGCAGGCTTTTATCGGGGCTCAGCACTACCCTTAACGGGTTTGAATGTTCCGGTATCCCTTCGGTAATAACTTGCTCTACTTTGTTGGTAATGGTATTTATCAGCGAAATCGAATTTAATAAGGCATTGGGCGCATAGGCATAGTTTGCGGGCACCGGGCTAACCATAATATTAGCCGTAACAGGTGTAGTGCCTGTATTCACAGCAGTGAATTTGCCGATGTTCCCGGCACCGTTGGGGGCTAAACCAATAGTTGTATTGTCATTTGTCCACGCATAGCTGCCTGCTGTTCCGGTAAAATCAACGGCATCTGTAAATTGCCCGTTTTGTTTGGTTTGATTGGCGACCGGATTGACCACAGGCAGCGCGGTGACATAACCTGTTACCCTTGCTGTTTGGTTAGCTAAACCCGAGCTTAGCGTGACATCTCCGGATATATTACCTGTTACCGCCTGCGCTGATGATCGCACATAAACCACTATATTGGAGATCAGTCCGGAGTTTTGGGTAAGTACTACACTGTTGCCATAAGTTCCGTCGGCAAGAAGCGAAATCTCAAAATTACCGGGAGCTGTAACCAATACATCGGCAGATAAACCACTTGCCGAAACCGGGAATTGTTGAATAGCAGGGCTTACAGATGCTGTACCGGCACAGGCCGAAATGATGCCTGATACATCGCCAACCATAATCTGCGGTGCAGCCGTTGTTGATAATGTATGATTTACCTGCGGCCCGGACTGCGCCCCAACTGTTGTAATCACTGAAAAGACAATGGCGCTTATTAAACGCAGATATTTTTTCATGTAGTTTTATTGACCCGCATATTAAAAATAACATTAACTACGATAATGTTTTTTAAAGCTGATAAATATAATACTATTAAAATTATATGCTATCGTTACCCCATCGCCGTGCAAGTGCATCGCGACCATTGCATGTGCAATGTCCGCCTTACGAAAGGAACGGCACTGGCGACATTTAGTAAATTAATCCCATCTGCTTATCAACAAAAAAAGGCATGATCCTAAAACCATACCTTTTATATATTCATACAAAAACCTTTCGGCTTTCGCCTTTAACCTTTTGCCTAAAATTAGTACCTGTAATACTCCGGTTTAAACGGACCATCAACAGTTACGCCAATGTAGTCTGCCTGTTCCTGGTCAAGTACTTCCAATTCAACACCAATTTTAGCAAGGTGTAAACGGGCAACTTTTTCGTCGAGTTGTTTTGGCAGAGTGTAAACTTCGTTTTTGTAAGCAGCACCATTTGTCCAAAGCTCCAACTGTGCTAAGGTTTGGTTGGTGAACGAGTTACTCATTACAAAGCTTGGGTGACCGGTTGCACAACCTAAGTTTACCAAACGGCCTTCGGCTAATACGATAACGTCGCTGCCATCAATGGTATATTTATCAACCTGTGGTTTAATTTCAATTTTGGTATTGCCGTAAGCACCATTTAACCATGCCATGTCAATCTCGTTATCAAAGTGACCGATGTTACAAACAATAGCCTTATCCTTCAAAGCACGGAAATGCTCTTCGCGAACGATGTTTTTGTTACCTGTTGCAGTAACCACAATATCTGCTTCTTTAATAGCCGTACCCAATTTTTTAACCTCAAAACCTTCCATAGCTGCCTGTAACGCGCAGATAGGGTCAATTTCGGTTACGATAACACGTACGCCAGAATTACGCAATGAATCTGCAGAACCTTTACCTACGTCGCCGTAACCGCAAACAACGGCTACTTTACCGGCCATCATTACATCGGTTGCACGACGGATGGCGTCAACCAGCGATTCGCGACAGCCGTATTTATTATCAAATTTCGATTTGGTAACCGAATCATTAACGTTGATTGCAGGCATTGGTAATGTACCTGCTTTCATGCGCTCATATAAGCGGTGAACACCGGTAGTAGTTTCTTCAGATAAGCCTTTGATTTCGCCTATCAGTTCAGGATATTTATCCAGCACCATATTGGTTAAATCGCCGCCATCATCAAGGATCATGTTTAGTGGCTTGCGGTCTTCACCAAAATAAAGGGTTTGCTCAATACACCAGTCAAATTCTTCGGCGTTCATACCTTTCCAGGCGTAAACAGAAGTACCGGCAGCAGCAATAGCGGCAGCGGCATGATCCTGGGTAGAGAATATATTACATGACGACCAGGTAACTTCGGCACCAAGCTCAATCAATGTTTCAATTAATACAGCTGTTTGGATGGTCATGTGCAGGCAGCCTGCAATACGCGCGCCCTTTAAAGGCTGGGTTGGTCCGTACTCCTGGCGTAAGGCCATTAAGCCCGGCATTTCGGCCTCGGCCAGTTCAATTTCCTTGCGGCCCCATTCGGCTAACGAAAGGTCTTTTACTTTGTATTTAACGAAAGCAGTTTCTACTGATGACATATCATTTCAATTTTGATGCAAATTTAACTTATAAGTTTGTGAAAATGAAATGGAAGAAAAGTAGGGATTGGGGGTAGAGGATTTTCTCATGCAAGAAGCCTCGTAAAGGTATTGTGCAAAAGGGGCTAAGGCGCAAAGGTTTTCTTGTTTTTGAGTTGACAATAGTTCTCTTTGAAATATGATAGTTGAATTTTGTATCTTTGAATAGATAGATAAGGCAATGTATAAACAGGTTTTAGTTCCCGACGAAAAAAATCACAGCATTGAAATGCCTAAAAAGTTTTTTGGCAAAAAGGTTGAAGTGATTGTTGTAGAGATAGGCAGCTCAACTTTGCCCAATCATCCAACTCCGCCAGAAGGGAGAAAGATTAACGTAAACGAGTTGTTTGAAAATTTTGGTGCTGCACCCGACTTTCCATCTATTGACGAAATAAGAGCCAAAGCCTGGACCTCTTAAATGGTAATATTCGATACAAATATCCTCATTGAACTTTATCGTGGTAACATTAAAGGAAGAGATAGAACTCCTAAATACTAATGTATTTTATATCAGCAGTATTACCGTTGCCGAATTTATGGTGGGAGCAAAAGATAAGGCCGATTTTAAAAGAATAGAAAAACAGTTAAATAAATACACAACGATTCCAATTAATACGGATATCTCGGAAATCTTTACTGACCTTTTTAAAAAATTGACATTGAGCCACAGACCTGGCATTGCAGATACACTTATTGCAGCAACAGCATTATATTATCACTTACCGCTTTATACATACAACAAGAAGCATTTCCAATTTATTCCGGGTATACAGCTCGTATAATTCTTCTACTTCACCCCTTGCTGCATAGTTAGCTGCCCATTATAAACACCGCCGGTTTCAACCAGCAGAGTTTGAGTTTTTATGCTGCCGGTAATTTCGCCGCTTGCTTTAATTTCCAGGGAGCCGGTTTGGATGTCGCCGTTAACTATACCATAAACCACAATTTCTTTGGTTATTATGTTACCCTTTACCTGGCCCTTTTCGCCAAGTATTAAACCTTCATCAACCGTTACATCTCCATTTACCAATCCGTCAATACGGGCAAATGAGGGGGCTTTAAGGCTGCCTTCTAAAACGCTGCCCTCGCTTATTAGGGTTGATATAGCCTGAAGGTCAAGCGCCACTTTGTCTTTTTTTCCGAAAATAGCCATGTTTTTGTGAGGGGGATGAATGGTGAGTTGTGAATGGTGAGCGGTCAGTGGTGAATGGTAAGTTTATTTAATTGATAAGTAAATCCCCTACTCACCATTAACCACTCACTATTCACCATTTCACCTATTTGTTTAAAGTTAAATATTTAACCGGGTTTACAGGTTTGCCGTTCACGCGTACTTCGTAATGTAAATGCGCGCCGGTTGAGTGCCCTGTTGAGCCTACAAGGCCTATCTCGTCGCCTACGTTCACTTCCTGTCCTACTTTTACCTTTATTTTGGATAGGTGCCCGTAAACAGTTTGGATATTATTGATATGCTGTATACGGATGCATTTACCGTAACCACCGGCCCAGTCTGCAAAAACCACTTTGCCGCTTGCCGTACATTTCACTTCATCGCCACGTTTACCTTTAAAATCAATCCCCGGGTGAAACTCGGCATTGCCGGTATCAAAAGGATCGCTGCGGTACCCGAAAAATGATGTAAATGAGCTTACGCGGGGATAACCCATCGGGGTAAAAGCGATGGTACCCATCAGGTGATTCAGGTAATCATTGTACAGGGAGTAAACTTCTGTATCAGGTAGTGTTTTGCCTTCAGCATTGCCATCGCCGCCAAGGCCTTTGGTGGAGAAGCCTTTTAAACCACGACGGCGTAGATAATCATTAATAGTTTTTAGCTTGCCTTCAATAGCCTGGATGTATGATTGCGCGCTGCCTTCTTTAACATCGGCCGGCGCGACCATTTGTGCAGGGGCGGCTACCTGAAGCTTTGCTATTTGTGCCAGCAGTTTTTGTTTTTCAATTTCCTGCTGCGAGTTTTGCGATCTTAAATAAATTATAACGCCCACCATTACCACTATTACCGATAGTATGCTGATTGCATAATGGCGGAGCCTGTTGAGGTGTTTTGTTTTAATTTGTAAAGACCGTGTAGGTTGCTGGTTTTTATTAATAATAACAACCGTACTGATATCAGATGTCTTTTGTTTCATCAAAATCAATTAATTAGGGTTTGCAATATAACTATTACTGTGTATAAATCAATAGCGATTTTAAACAAACCACTTGTGCCCTGATGGTTACCTTAAGAAGCCCATCGTCAGCAAATTGTTATTATTGCGTTTTATAAACGTAAACTGTTAATCATTTGTTATTTTTGTAATTGATAAAATCTAAAAAAAGAAATATATTATGTATCCAGAATATTTAGTTGCCCCAATGCGGGAAGATTTAACAAAGGTGGGTTTTGAGGAGCTGAAAGATGCCGACGCAGTAAAAAACGCAATTGAAAGCGAAGGAACTGTATTTGTAATGGTGAATTCTGTATGCGGTTGCGCTGCTGCCAACGCACGCCCGGCTGCAAGAATAGCTGCTGCTAACCAAAAACATCCTGATAAATTAGTTACCGTTTTTGCAGGTATGGAAAAAGAAGCGGTTGATGCTGCACGCAACTACATGTTGCCTTATCCTCCGTCATCACCCGCGATGGCTTTGTTTAAAGATGGTAAACTGGTTCACATTATCGAGCGTCACCAGATAGAAGGCCGCCCTGCACAAATGATAGCCGATAACCTGATCGGTGCTTTTGAGCAATACTGCTAATACGCCAAAGGCGGAAAGCAAAAAGCCTAAAGATTAAAACAAAAGATCCGGTGTAAACAATACCGGATCTTTTGTTTTTATAAATGACAAATGCCTAATTGCGGCTATATTGCGCTGCTAATGGGATAGGGATTGGCTCTTTAGTATTCATGGTGCCTGGCGTAAGGTAACTCAGCTTCAATTTAAAGTCTTCATTTTTATGCAGGTATTCTAACCGGAAAGGGTAAAATCCTTTTGTCAATGGTATTATGTACGTGTACGTCCGGCGATTGTAATTGCCGTCCCATTGTATCAATAGCTTATTGTCAAGATATAATTTCGAATCTTTGTCGGCATCTAAAATAAATATATAATACCCCTCTTCCTTTGTTTCCAGCAGTCCATCAATAACCAGGGCGAAATTATTTTTTCGCGGTAGCTTTTCCGCATCAAAATCGTTGTTTGTTATTCCTGTTTTTACGGGCTTTAAGCTTTTAAGATCCGGCCATTTGCCCCATTCTCCCTCATAATAGGCATAGTTAAACCCACCTGGTTTTACATTTTTTTGTTTTGAAACAGGGCGCAGCGTTTTTCCAATTGTAAAATTACCGGCCGAGGTTTTATCATAGCGGCTGCGGCTGGTGAAACGTTTATAAGTAACCGTGGCAGCGCCGGTTAAAGTTATCTCGGGCTGTGCTTTTGCAGATAAGGTTGTGGGGGTTGTTCCATTAAGTGTATAACGCACTTTTGTGGTATCGTTAAAATACCATATTTTAATAGGTTTGTCTTTCAAAACAATACCATTCATCGGGTGAAATTCAATAGAACCGGTGGAGCCGGCATAGGTAAATTTTAACCCGTCATAAATGCTTTTTAGCCTTACCGAACTGTGTGTTTCATCGGGATAGGCAAGGATTTTCCAGGCTAAGCCTGCTGGCGCAGTTTTTTTAAGGACAGTATCCATAGTATCAATCCTCATCGATTTACCATCCTTTCCCTCCCGGCCGCTTATAAACAGTGTGGCATTTGAACCGGCTAAAGCAGGCAGTTTATCGGCCGCTATTTTTGGCAGATAGCACTTATCCCACCAAAGGCTGGGGTCGACCGCGATATACGACTTAAACGCTTTTGGTTCATTTAACATCGCATACATCACAAACAAGCCACCCAATGAATGTCCCCAAAGCGTATTATCGCCGTTGGAGGGGTATGTTTTATCAACATAGGGGATCAACTCATTTTTAATAAATCCAAGGAATTTATCCGCCCCGCCCGATGTTTTCCAACCTTCTAAATGAGTTGGTGTAAGGTCTTTGTTCCGGTCGATACCCAAAACGCTCACAATTATTGTTGGGGGCATATAGCCTTCTCCTTCTAAAAAGTGCTGAACCTGTTTTATTAAGCCTGTATTCCAGTTGCCGCCATCAAGCACATACAATACATCGTATTTAGCGGTACTCCCCGGTTTATAATTTGGCGGAATAAATACCTGTATAAGCCTTTTTTGATTTAATATGCCCGAATTTAAAGAGTCGAGCCTTCCCATTTCGGGTATTCTAAGAACGGTATCCTGTGCTTTGGTCATGTTAACCATGCCGCCAATCATTGTTAGCAGCATCAAAAAAAGGCGAAGTGTATTTTTCATTTTTATTGTAACATTCATTATTCGCTTCTTAAACTCTTTACCGGGTTGGCTATTGCAGCCTTTATGGTATGAAAGCTTACCGTAATTAAGGTGATAGTTACTGCCCCCAAACCCGACAAGGCAAACACCCACCATGCTATTTGCGACCGGTACTCATATTGCTGCAGCCAACCGTGCATCAAATACCAGGCAATGGGTATTGCAATAAACAGGCTTACGGCTACCAATACAACAAATTCGGTTGATAATAGCCGCCACAGGTTTATAACCGATGCGCCCAGTACTTTCCGAATGCCTATTTCGCCGGTGCGTTGTTCGGCAATAAATGATGCCATACCGAACAGGCCCAGGCAGCTAATAAAAATTGCCAGCACGGCAAATGAGCTTGCCAACTGGCCGGTACGTTTTTCGTTACCAAACTTTTGGGCGTAATCATCATCAACAAACTGGTATTCAAACGACTGTGCCGGGCTGTATTTTTTGATGATCTTTTCAATTTTATCCAGGGCATTGCGGATGCCTGCCGCCTGGTTTAGCTTTAACAGGACCACCCTGCCCGCATTAGTTGATAAATGAAACAGCGCAGGCTGCACTTGTTGATACGGCGACTCCATGATCATGTCCTTCACTACGCCTATTACATGAAATGGCGCCCCGTTCCAGGTTATTTTTTCACCTACCGGGTTTTGCAGCCCCATAAACCTTACCGCGGCTTCGTTGATAACAAAGCCAGATGAGTCTGTTGCAAAGGCATTTGAAAAATCGCGCCCGTTTTTAAATTGCCAGCCTATAGTTTTACCGTAATTACCTGATACTTCAATATTAGGGAATACAACAGCCACGTTGGGATCTTTCCCTTTCCAGTCCAAACCGCCGGTATAGATACTTATAGTGGTGGTTGATCCGCCCGACTCGGCCATTTCTGTGATCGCCCCGGCTTTCAGCAATTCATTCCTGATCACTCCAAAATGTTCATGAATATCCGGCGAAAACTCGAATAAGGAGATAAGGCCATCCTGATTATACCCTACCGGGCGGCTTTGGGCAAACTTCATCTGCCGGTAAACAACAACTGTACTGATGATAAGAATAATAGATACCGAAAACTGTAATACAATAAGCACACGCCGCGGCATTGCCGCAAACCTGCCAGCTTTAAACACGCCTTTAAGCACCTTAACCGGTTTAAATGATGACAAGTAAAATGCCGGGTAACTACCGGCCAGTAAACCGGTAATAAGTGTAAAGGCAGTCCCTGTTATCCAAAACACTGGGTTGCTCCATAATATGTCAATTATTTTACCCGCCACCTGGTTAAACCACGGCAAACAAAGCTGCACCAAACAAAGTGATACCAGGAAAGCGCATATTGCTATCAACAATGATTCTGTTAAAAACTGGACGATGAGTTGCCCACGCAACGATCCTACGGCCTTGCGGATACCTACTTCTTTGGCCCTTTTTTCTGACCGGGCCGTACTTAGGTTCATAAAATTGATGCAGGCCAGCAACAGTACAAAAATGCCTATCATGCCAAACATCCAAACATATTGAATACTGCCACCAGTATTTACCCCATTTTTAAAATCGGCGTATAAATGCCATTTGCTCATGGGGTTTAAAAACAGTTCGGGTTTGTGCGTGGCTTCATCTTTAGTGGCTTTGGCCAGCTTTGCATTTTTGATCTTTGCAGAAACTTTGTCCATATCGGCATTGTCGGCAATTTGCACATAGGTCAAAAAGGCACTGCGTCCCCATTCGTTTTTTAAACCGGCCATCCAGGGGTTACTGTTTTCAAACAGCAGCCACGGCGCAAAAAAAGAGGCATTGGAAAAGGTGGAGTTATATGGCTGATCTTCATAAACGCCGGTTACTTTCACAACCGACCTGTTATCCAGCTTCATTATTTTGTTAACCGGGTCGGCATCACCAAAATATGCCTTCGCGGCCGACTGGGATAGGACGATGGAATTGGGGTCATTTAGTCCCTTACTGCCTCCGCGAAGCATTTTTATGCTGAACATATCCAATGCCTGTGGTTCAAAAAACACGCCGCGTTTGGTTAGTATTTTTTCATCAAAAGCCAGTGTATGCATCCCCGCGCCGGTTGCCATGCTTACATATTTAAAATCACTACCATAACTTTTGCGCAATTCCTCACCCAGCGGCAACGGTTCGTTCGGCATGGTTTGGATCTCGCCGGCATTGGTTTGGTTTTGCATAACCTGCGCAATGCGGTTATAATTGCGGTAATATTTGTTAAACGACAGCTCATCCCATATCCACAAACCAATAAGCATAGCCACAGCCATACCCACCGACAGGCCGGCAACGTTAATAAAAGTATGCGCCCTATTACGGGTAAGGTTTCGCCAGGCGATTTTCAGATAGTTTTTTATCATAGTTATATTCAAGCTTAAAGCAAAAGGCACAAAGCCGAAAGCTTCTATATAATGTTGTTTATTGCTTTTAGCTTTACGCCTTAAGCTTTCTGCTCTTCTATTCGCTCCTTAAACTTTTTACCGGGTTCATCAACGCGGCTTTAATACTTTGGTAGCTTACCGTAAGCAGGGTGATCATGATAGAGCCAATAGCAGTTGCCCCAAAAATCCACCAGGAAAGCTCGGCGTGGTACTTATAATCTTTTATCCAGCCCTGCATAAAATAGTAGGCAGTAGGTATTGCTATGAGTAATGATATAGAAACCAGCACCACAAAATCTAACGACATTAAGCGCCACAAACCAAATACCGATGCCCCAAGCACCTTGCGTACCCCAATTTCTTTAGTGCGCTGCTCGGCCATGAACGATGCCATACCAAACAGGCCCATACAACTAATGAAGATGGCCAGTAGGGTAAAGAATCCCGCCAGCTTACCTATCCGCTCTTCGTTGGCAAACTTTTGAGCATATTGATCATCTGTAAATTTATAATCGAAAGGGCTGGCCGGGTCATACTGTTTAAATACAGCTTCAATTTTATGTAATGCTTCGCTGGCACTTTTGCTGGTGTTCAACCTGATATCAACTATCCCGGGAGCATACGAAACCAGATAAAATATAGTCGGTTTTACGGGATCATAGGGTGATGACATTACCATATCTTTCACCACACCAATAACTTTAAAGGTTTTGTACCATTTTATGGTTTCGCCAACAGGGCGTTTAAAGTTCATGAACTTTACGGCGGCTTCGTTCAATACTATACCCGATGAATCAGTCGACATGTCCCTTGAAAAATCGCGCCCGTCGGTAAGTTTCCACCCCGCCGTTTTTCCAAATTCAGGGCTTACCGGAACAGTGCCGAAATCATCCTGCAAATTAGGATCCTTATCCCTCCAGGTAAGGCCGCTATTATTGGAATATACCCCGGTTAACGGACTATCAGACTCGGCCATTTCAACTATTGCTCCCGACTGCAACAGGTCATTCCTTACTGCCGTAAAGTGCTGATGAATAGCATCCGTTTTCATTTCTATCTGTATAAGACCGGTGCGGTCATAACCTATTGGTCTGTTCTTGGTGAATTGCACCTGTCTGAAAACAATAATAGTACCTATGATTAAAGTAACGGAAACCGTAAATTGTAAAACCACCAGTACTTTACGGGGTAATGCAGCCATTCGCCCGGCCTTAAATGTTCCTTTTAAAACTTTCACTGGCTTAAATGATGACAGGTAAAAAGCAGGGTAACTACCCGCTATGAGCCCTGTTATGAGGCTAAAACCAATTCCCAGTATCCAAAACATCGGGTTGGTCCATAATACCTGCATGGTTTTATTGGCCACCTGGTTAAACCAGGGCAAAATGAGTTGTACAATAAGTATGGAAAACAAGAAGGCAAAGGCTGAGATCAGCACCGACTCTACCAAAAACTGACCAATAAGCTGGCCGCGCAGCGATCCAACCGTTTTACGTATACCTACTTCCTTGGCCCGTTTTTCGGACCGGGCCGTGCTTAGGTTCATGAAATTGATACAAGCCAGCAGCAATACAAATATGCCAATAATACCAAACATCCATACAAATTGTATAGCCCCCCCGGTATTAATACCATTTTTAAACTCCGAATATAAATGCCATTTGCTTATCGGGTGCAAAAACACAGTTGGCTTAAAAGATAAACCCAGCTTATTGCCCTCAGCGGCAAAAGCATTCAGTTTCAAATCTTTTATCCTGGCCGATACCTTGTTTATATCTGCATTGGGGCTTAGCTGTGCAAATAGCTGCCATGAATTATTACCCCATTGTGTAATGTTTGTTTTTACATGAGTAGTCATGTACAAATCCCATGGTGCAATAAATGCCACTTCAGCTAAGCTGTTATTATGCGGCAGATCTTCGTAAACGCCGGTAACCTTAACGTTCCATTTATTGTCGATCTTTAAGGCTTTAAACATGGGATCAGTGTCACCAAAAAGTGCTTTAGCCAGTGATGCAGATAGAATGATAGACGATGGATCTTTTAGCCCCGATCGTGTGCCTTTGATCATTTTTAAGCTGAACAGGTCGGGTGCTTCGGCCTGCATATAGTTTCCCTGTTGGGTTAATTTTTTATTACCGAATGAGAGAATGTGTGCGTATGTCCAGGTAGATAGTACCACATACTTAAAATCATTCTGATAGTCATCCCGCAGTTTATAACCCAATGGCATAGGTATATCAGATTGTGTGCCTACATTCCCATTAAAGGTTTGATGCTGCATAACCTGTACCAGCCGGTCATAGTTTTTAAAATACTTGTCGTATGACAGCTCGTCCCAGATCCAAAGGCCAATAAGCATGGCCACTGCCATACCAACCGATAGCCCGGTAACATTAATAAATGTATGCGCCTTATTCCTGATAAGGTTTCGCCATGCTATTTTCAGATAGTTTTTTATCACGATGTTGGTTCATTAGTTCACTTGTTCATTGGTTCATTGGTCCTGTCTGTTTGCTGGCCCTGCAATAACCCCACTTAACTTCTGTCTTGATTCTTGACTCTTAATTCTTGACTCTATTCCGAGCGCAGGCTTTTCACCGGGTTAGCCAGAGCTGCTTTGATGGCTTGAAAGCTTACCGTAATTAATGTAATGGCAATTGCCCCTGTACCCGATAGTGCAAAAATCCACCAGGTTATTGGCGACCGGTACTGGTATTGATGAAGCCAGCCGTTCATAAAATAATAAGCCACAGGGATTGCAATAAATAATGATATAACTACCAGCACCACAAATTCAGTTGATAATAAACGCCATAGGTTTACTACCGATGCGCCAAGCACCTTACGTACCCCTATTTCCTTAATGCGTTGCTCGGCCACAAACGATGCCAGCCCAAACAGGCCAAGGCAACTGATAAAGATAGCAAGCACCGCAAACACGGTAGCCAGGTTGCCTATGCGCTGCTCGTCGCTAAACTTATGGGCGTATTCATCATCATTAAACTTAAACTGGAAGGGGCTGCCGGGATTGTATTTTTTAAATACGGGCTCAATTTTACTCAGGGCTTCGCGCATAGGTACTTTAGGGTTTACGCGCAGTGTAATAAGATTAACCCAACCCGGGTTCATATGAAAAACGGTAGCAACGGTAGGCTTGTATGGCGATTCCATTACCATATCTTTTACAACACCGGTTATAACATGGTTTTTACCTGCCCAATGCATGATTTTACCAATAGGGTTTTTAAGTCCGCTTAGCTTTACCGCCGATTCATTTAATATAAACGCCCCGGTATCTGTAGGGAAACTTCTCGAAAAATCGCGGCCTTCAATTATCTTCCAGCCAACCGTCTTGCCATAATCATAAGTTACGGCTATCGTTCCAAATGTTGGATCGAAACCGGGGGCTTTACCAGCCCAGTCAAAACCACCGTTGTTTGACCATACCTGGGTTGTTGAACTGTTCGATTCGGTCATATCGGCCACTGCACCGGTTTGAACCAGATCGTTCCGCATGGCTTCATAATGGCCATAAATTTCGGGAGTGTTCATGTCAATCGTAATTAAGCCCTCGCGGGTATAGCCGATGGGCCTGCTGCGCGCAAACTGAATTTGCCTGAAAACGATAATGGTGCCGATAATGAGCACAATAGATACCGTGAACTGTACCACCACCAAAACCTTACGCGGCAGCGAAGCAAAACGCCCAACACGGAAAGTTCCTTTCAATACTTTGATAGGCTCAAAGGCCGAAAGGTAAAATGCAGGGTAACTACCTGCTATGATCCCGGTAAAAAATGAAAAGCTCAAGGCAGCTGCCCAGAACCAGGCATTAGTAAACGGCAGGGCAATTTGCTTATCGGCAAGGTTATTAAAATACGGCAGCGCCACTAAAACCATTATAAGCGTAACCATCAAAGCCAAAAATGCAAACATCAGCGATTCGCTCAAAAACTGTTTTACCAGTTGTGAGCGCATGGAACCTATCGCTTTACGGATACCCACTTCTTTCGCACGTTTTTCGCTCCGGGCGGTACTCAGGTTCATAAAATTGATACAGGCCAGCAGCAATACAAACATACCGATGATGCCGAACAGCCATACCAACTCAATGCGGCCGCCAACTGATCTGCCGTTTTTAAAATCGCTGTACAGGTGCCATTTGGCCATGGGTTGTATTTGCATTACCTCGTCGTTCATTTTAAAATGCGGCTTGGTAATGTTCCTGATTTTGGCCGATACTTTATTAAAGTCGGCTTGTACGTTCATTAGTGCATATAAATGACAGCCGTGGTTATCCCATACGCCGCTTTGCGTATTCCACCAGTTTGCGGGGCTGCCCCAGGGCAACATAAATTTAGTTGGATAAAAGGTGGTATTATAAGGCAGATCCTGGTAAACTCCGGCTACCTTCATATCGGTTTTGTTATCAATCCGTACTACCTTATTTATAGGATCGGCGTTGCCAAAAAGGGCGATAGCTACGGATTGTGACAGTACAAAAGATGAGGGATCATTAAAGTTGCCATAGCTCCCTTTTATCATTTTTAATGAAAGTATAGCCGGCAGATCGGGCTCGGTCCACATGCCATTTTGCGAGATCTTTTTATCGCCCACGGCCAGTATATGTGTACCCTCCCAGGTAAGGGCCGTTAATTTAAAATCGCTGCCATATTTGGTACGTAACTCTGCACTCAAAGGCACCACAGTTGACGGAAAAGTTCCGGTTTCGCCGTTGGCCGTTTGGGTGGTCATTACCCGGGCCACATGATCGTAGTTTTGGTGATACTTATCAAAGGATAGTTCATCCCATATCCACAGCCCGATAAGCATGGCCACCGCCATACCAACAGATAGCCCCGCTACATTAATAAAGGTATGAACCTTATTTTTCACAATGTTACGCCAGGCGATTTTTAAATAATTTTTGATCATTGCTATATTTTTAAGCTTAAAGCTAAAGGCACAAAGCCTAAAGCTTTTATAATCCTGTTTATTGCTTTTAGCTTTATGCCTTCGGCTTTCAGCTTCCTATTCGCTTCTTAAACTTTTTATCGGGTTAATCAGCGCGGCTTTTATGGCCTGGAAACTTACGGTAAACAGGGCTATCAATATGATCACTCCTCCCGCCAGGCCAAACATCCACCAGTGTATTGGGGTGTGATAAGCAAAATCCTGCAGCCATTTATTCATAGTATACCAGGCTATAGGTGATGCAATAAGTAAAGCAATAATTACCAGTACCAAAAACTCTGATGATAATAACGCAAACAGTGAGCCTACACCGGCGCCCAATATTTTACGGATACCTATTTCTTTAATACGCTGCTCGGCAGTAAACATGGCCAAACCAAGCAAGCCCAGGCACGAAATAAAAATGGCCAGGAGCGCGAATGCATTGGCAAGCTTACCTACTATCTGCTCGCTTTTATAAAGATTTTGGTACTCTTCGTCGGAAAAAGAATAATTGAACGGGAATGCCGGGTTTATTTGTTTACACAAAGTTTCAAGACCGGCCAGTGCCTCTTTGGTTTTACCAGGCATTGTACGGACCAGCACACTGCCACTGTTATCACCTCTATTTAGCCAGATAATCAGCGGATTAATCTGCTCATGCATAGAATTGATGTGAAAATCCCTTACTATGCCAATGATCTTGCCTTTCTGGTCCCAAAGCGATAAAGGCTGCCCAATGGGGTTTGTGTAACCCATTCTTTTTGCGGCTGTTTCATTAATGATATAACCGGCCGTATCTGTAGGGAAATCTTTGGAAAAATCGCGCCCGGCAAGCAGGTTTAGTTTCAGGGTGTTTATAAAATCATAGCCAACCCCAGTTTGTATAAACCTGATCCTGACGTTGGGATCTTTCCCCGTCCATTCCACACCTACGGTACCATTGTCAATTATAGTAGGGCTTGAATTTGAAACTGTTATTGATTGTATTCCCGGCTTTTTTAAGGCTTCGGTTTTAAAAACCTCATACTGTGATGTAAGCTGCCCTTCCACCGGTATATAGATCAGGTTTTCGCGGTCGTAGCCCAGGTTTCTGGATTGCATAAAATTCATTTGCCTGGCAACAATGATGGTTCCGATAATCATGATCACCGACAGCACGAACTGAAATACCACCAGCCCCTTACGAAATAATGTAGTGCCCGAATCTAATTTAAGTGTACCTTTTAAAACTTTAACGGGATTAAATGATGAAAGGAACAGGGCCGGATAGCTGCCCGATACCAAACCGGTTACCAACGTAATACATCCCAGTTTCGCCCAAAAATCAACCTGATCAAACGGTAACTCAATCTGTTTTTGGGTGATCTGGTTAAACAAAGGCAACAGCAATACCAACAATACCAATGAAA
Organism: Mucilaginibacter sp. P5_A4; assembly: GCF_056400605.1. Classification (NCBI taxonomy): domain Bacteria; kingdom Pseudomonadati; phylum Bacteroidota; class Sphingobacteriia; order Sphingobacteriales; family Sphingobacteriaceae; genus Mucilaginibacter; species Mucilaginibacter sp. P5_A4. The sequence goes on from NZ_JBFUKX010000047.1 coordinate 21,734, forward strand.
CAATGACAGCTAATGAAGTTATTAGTAATGCTTCGCCGATAAACTGTTTGATTAAAACCGAACGTACCGCCCCAACAACTTTTCGTACACCAATTTCCCGTGCCCGCTTAACAGAGCGTGCGGTGGTGAGGTTCATGAAATTTATACAGGCTATCAGTAAAATAAAAACAGCTACTATGCTAAACAGGTGCACATATTCAATCCGGCCCGCGTCAAATTTAGTGCCTGCAAAATTACCATGCAGATACTTTTCATCAAATGGCTGTATATCAAGCTGTGTAGTAAAAACCCCTTTTTTTYGATTGCTATTCTATTATAATTATCCAAAAAGTGAGTTATCTTTTTTTCAAACAATACCGGGTTCGCCTTTGCCTGTAACATTACCGTAGTACGCGGCCAGTTAACACCCCATTCTTTTGCCGACGGATTTTCTATCAAAAAAGCATCCCAGTTAATAACATACTCAAATTTTTCTGAAGTGTTGGCCGGCAGGTTTTCAAATACGGCACTTATTGTAAAATCCTTTTTGTTTTCAAAACGGATGGTTTTACCCATGGCTGCCTGCGAACTACCATAAAAATTCTCGGCCATTTTGCGCGAAACAGCTAAGCTTAGTGGTGAATTTAATGCAGTTTGTACATTGCCTTGCACAAGCCGGTAGCTGAACATCTTAAAAAAATCTGCACCTGCTGCGGCTCCACCACATTTTAATACCTTATCCCGAGCCCTAAAAGTATTCTCTTCTTTGTATACCGCGTTTACAGCATACACTATCTCGGGAAACACCTTTTTCATCTCTGCGGCCAGTACTCCCGGTGTGCTATATTGGCCCGAAATTTTATGATCAAAATACCGCCGCTCATATACATTATACAAACGGGATTTATTTTTATGAAAAGCATCAACACTTAACTCATTTTGCACCCATAGCATAATAAGCAGGCTACAGGCCAAACCAACGGAAAGTCCTGCCATATTGATGACTGTATGAGCCTTATTTTTGGTAAGGTTACGCCAGGCGATTTTTAAATAATTTTTTATCATCTTTTGTTAAGCTTAAAGCCAAAGGCATAAAGTCTAAAGCTTGTTTTTTATCTTATTTATAATGTTAGCTGAAGGCGTAAGGCCTAAAGCTTTTCTAATCTTGTTTATCGCTTTTCGCTTTAAGCCTTCGGCTTTTAGCTTCTTACTCGCTTCTCAAACTTTTTATCGGGTTAACCAACGCAGCCTTTATGGTCTGTACACTTACTGTTGCCAAAGCTATTATTACTATAAGCCCTCCCGATAGGGCAAACATCCACCATTGTATGGTGGTGCGGTAAGCAAAACCTTGTAGCCAGCTATTCATGGCGTACCATGCAATGGGCGATGCGATGAGCATCGCGATTATTACCAACGCCAAAAACTCTGATGACAGTAACCCGAATATGGATGCTATACCCGCTCCGAGTACTTTACGTACGCCTATCTCTTTAATCCGCTGTTCGGCCGTAAACATGGCTAAACCTAACAGCCCCAGGCACGATATAAATATGGCCAGGAATGCAAATATGTTTGACAGTCGACCAACTATCTGTTCGCTTTTGTATAGCTTTTGATACTGACCGTCAGAAAAATTATAATTGAAAGGGAAATTTGGATTTATCTCCTTACAAAGTTTTGAGAGGGCCGCTATTGCCTCTTTAATTTTGCCGGGCTGCGTGCGTACCAGGATATTGCCCCCGTTCAGTTTTCCCCGAACCGGGCGAATGATTAACGGGAGGATTTGTTTATGCAGCGATTGAAAATGAAAATCTTTTACCAGCCCGATAATTTTCCCTTTCCTTCCCCACATCGTTATCGATTTTCCTAGGGGATCTGCAAAACCTAATTTTTGCTGAGTTACCTGGTTAATGATATAATTATTGGAATCTGTAGGGTAATCGTCAGAGAAATCGCGCCCCGATAACATTTTCAGCTTCATGGTATGCACAAAATTATACCCAACTGCAATATTCGAAAAAGCCACCGTGTTGTTAGGGTCCTTCCCATCCCAGGTAACACCAATGGTACTATTATCAATAAATGTAGGGTTACTTGACATTTGGGTAACCGATTTAATACCGGCCATACCCATAGCTTCGTTTTTAAAAATATCGTATTTGGCACCCAAATCGCCCTCGATAGGGATATACACCAGGTTTCCACGATCATAACCCAGGTTCCTGGTTTGGATAAAGTTTATCTGTTTTGATACAACTATGGTAGCAATGATTAATACAGATGAAAGTATAAACTGCATTACAACCAGCCCCTTGCGAAACCATACCGCACCGGCATCAAGCTTTAATGTTCCTTTCAATACTTTAACCGGGTTAAATGATGATAGGAAAAGGGCGGGGTAACTACCCGAAATTAAGCCGGTAATTAACGTAATTACAATTAGTTTTAGCCAAAATGAGGCCTCGGCAAAAGGCATAACTATTTGTTTTTGGGTAACCTGGTTAAATACCGGCAAAAACACAGCAGTTAAAACCAATGCCACCACAACAGCCAGCATGGTAAGCAATAACGATTCGCCAATAAACTGCCTGATTAATACACCTCTAACAGCGCCCATTACCTTGCGTACCCCAATCTCCCGCGCCCTTTTAACAGATTGTGCTGTTGTAAGGTTCATGAAATTAATGCAGGCTATAAGCAATACAAATAAGGCTATAATACTAAACAGCCTTACGTATTCGATGCGGCCGCCGGCTATTTTACCATCTTCAAAATTGGAGTGCAGGTAAACCTGGTTAAAACGTTGCAGGCCATTTTCAACACGGTAACTTTTTTCAAAGGTTCGGTAAGTATCAAAATAGTGTGTTATTTTTTTATCTACCAACAAGGGGTTTGCATCCTTGCGTAGCATTACAAAAGTTAAAGGCCCGCTGTTATTCCAACTTCTTGAACCGGGATATTCGGCTAAATAGGCATCCCAGTTAATTATGTATTCAAATTTCCGCGAAGTATTTTCTGGCAGATCTTTAAATACCGCCGTAACTGTAAAATCCTTTTTGTTTTCAAACCGGATGGTTTTACCAATGGCCGCATCGGGTTTATCAAAAAACAGAGCTGCCATTTTTTGCGATATGGCCATGCTTAAAGGCGAATTTAATGCTGTACCTGCTTCACCCTTTACAAGCGGGTAGCTGAACATATTAAAAATATCGGCTCCGGCAAAAGTGCCGTTCACCTTCAATATTCTATTACCTACCCTAAAAGTGTGATTATCATTTTCATCCTCCATATTAATGGCATATTCCACTTCGGGCAGTACCTTTTTTAATTCGGCGCCCATCATGCCCGGAGTATCATAATTACCATCTATTTTATGATCGTAATACTCACGTTCATAAACTTTATATAGCCGGTCGCCATTTTGATGATAGGCATCAATACTCAACTCATTTTGCACCCACAACAAAATAAGCAGGCTGCAAGCCAGGCCAACCGAGAGGCCGGTAATGTTTATAAACGAGTGCGCCTTGTTTTTAATAATATTTCGCCACGCGATTTTTAAGTAGCTTTTTATCATCTTTTGTTAAGCTTAAAGCCAAAGGCACAAAGCCTAAAGCTTTTGTTCATCTTATTTATAACGTTAGCTTAAAGCTGAAGGCGTAAGGCAGAAAGCCTTTCCCTCTTATTTTTGCTTTCGGCTTTAAGCTTTGCGCCTTTAGCTTCCTCACTCCGTTTTCAAACTCTTCACCGGGTTCATTAGAGCTGCCTTTATAGCCTGGAAACTTACTGTAAACAGGGCTACAAACGCGGCCAGGATGCCGGCCAGGGCAAACATCCACCAGCTGATAGGTATGCGGTATTCAAAGGCCTGCAGCCATTTATTCATGCCCCACCAGGCTATAGGGGTTGCAATGATGAAGGCAATGATAACCAGCTTTAAAAAGTCTGTGGATAGTAACTGTACAATGCCCGATACACTTGCGCCTAATACTTTACGAATGCCTATTTCTTTACTTCGCTGCTCGGCACTAAAGGCTGCCAGCCCAAACAGTCCAAGGCACGATATCGCGATGGCAGCCACAGTAAATGTGTTGATGATACGGGATAATTTAATCTCATCATCATATTGCTTTTGAACCTCGGTATCTAAAAACGAATATTCAAAAGGGGCGTCGGCAATATCTTTGCGCCATAATACCTCTATTTTTGCCAGCAGTGATTTATAGTTTTTGCTATCGGTAGCAACCACAAGGTTTTTAAAATCTCCGGCATCTTTATCATAAACCAGCATAAATGGCTTTACTTCACTGTGGAGTGAGTTGTAATTAAAATCTTTCATAACGCCGGCCACTTCTACAAAGGTTTCGGGGTTGGGTTCATACTTGGTGTATAACCTTGTACCCGGCGCAGTTTGAGGGTTTAATCCTAAACGCTTTGCCAGGGTTTCGTTGATTAATACCCGGGTTGAATCGTGCAGGCGGAAATCCCGACCGCTAATGATCTTTATACCATTGGCTTTCGCAAAAAATTCATCGGTGTTTATATTTTGCGCGTCGATAGCAGTGGTCATGTTACCACCTGCCGGGTAAACACCATGATCATGCGGTACAAACTGGCTTAAATAATTGTCGGCGCGACTTACTACTTTAACCTCGGCCAATTGCCTCAGGTCGTTTGCAAAATTCTGCATTTTGCTTTGTGTGCCCACTGTATAAAAGTTGAAGATGAGCTTCTGCCTGGCATCAAACCCAATATCTTTATTCTTTATATAGTTGAGCTGGCTGTATATCACAATGATGCCTGTAACCAGCACAATTGATAATACAAACTGGAAAACTACTAACGATTTGCGAATGCCGGCTGCTGAAATGTGGCTGGTAAAATTGCCTTTTATTACTTTGATAGCTTTAAACGCCGATAAGTAAAACGCCGGATAGCTGCCCGCAACCAGCCCTGTAACAAGCACCAGGCTTATTAACATTACCCAAAGCTTGTAATTTGTAAAAAAAGACAAGTGGATGTCTGTTTTGGTTACCTGGTTTAGGTAAGGAAGCAGTATCATTAATAGCGGCAGCGCTATAGCCACACCTATCAACGCTAATAAAAACGACTCGCCCAAAAACTGTTTTATCAAATCGCCCTGGCCTGCACCTATCACTTTACGTACGCCTACTTCTTTGGCGCGTTTGGATGCGCGCGCGGTAGACAGGTTCATGAAGTTGATACAGGCTATCACCTGGATCATTACGGCTATCAGTATTAGTATATACAAGAAAGAAGGGGCGAGCGTTTTGGTTAATTCATGTTCAAAACCCGGGGTGGTGTGGATGGATGCAACCGGCTGCAGGTGCAGTGATTTTTTCATGCCTATTTCCTTCATTTGGGCAGCACCATATCTGTTTAAAAATCCGGGCAGTTTTTTTTCAAATGCTGCAGCATTGGCATCGGGCCTCAGTTTTACGTAGGCAAAAAGAAAGTTATTGCCACCCCAGGTATTGTTTTGGCGCACATATTGACCCAGGCCCCCACTGTTCATGGCCATAAACATATTGGCGTGAATGTGCGTTTTGCCGGCGCTTTCGTCAACCACTCCGGTTACCTTAAAATCATGTTTTCCAAACGAATTATCAATAGATATCATTTTGCCTACCGGGTCTTCGCTGCCAAAAAGCTTATCGGCAACAGGCTTAAGCAATACAATGGAGTAGGGCTCGGCTAATACTTTTGATGCATTGCCGCCAACAAAGTGATAGCTGAACATATCAAAAAAGGTAGAGTCGACATAAGCGGCATCCTTTTGATAAAATGATTTTTCTTTATAACGCAGCAGGTGTTGTTTGGCGCCAAAACCTTCGGTAGTAACCAGGCGGGTAAATTGTACCACTTCGCCAAAATCATTTTTCATGGCGGGGGTAATAGGCGGTGAGCTTGCCGCTCCGTGGTGTTTATCGCCGGTGAGTTCTAAATCGGTGGTAATTCGGTAAATATGTTGTACATCTTTATGCTGCTTATCATAACTGTACTGATCCTGCACATACAATAAAATATACAGGCAACACAATGTACCTGTAGCCAGGCCAATAATGTTGATGAAACTAAACGTTTTGTTTTTTAACAAAAACCGCCATGCTGTTTTTAAATAACTCCGGATCATTGTTATGTAGTTTTAGCTTAAAGCTAAAGGCATAAAGCCTAAAGCTTTTTTATCATTAATTTAACTGTTCAATTTTTTTTGCTTTCAGCTTTATGCCTTCGGCTTTCGGCTTTTACTCCGCCTTCAAACTATTTACCGGGTTCATCAGCGCGGCTTTTATGCTTTGGTAACTTACCGTAAACACGGCTATCAGTATGGCCACTATCCCAGCCAGGGCAAACATCCACCAACTGATACTGATGCGGTTGCTTGGGTTAAAGTCCTGCAACCATTTGTTCATGGCCCACCACGCTATTGGCGATGCAATTAGAATGGCGATGAACACGAGCTTAACAAAATCGACCGAGAGCAGGCGCGTGATGCTGGCTATACTTGCGCCAAGTACTTTGCGGATGCCTATCTCTTTGCTGCGCTGCTCGGCCATAAAAGCGGCTAAGGCAAACAAACCAAGGCAAGCTATAATGATGGCCAATACGGCAAAGCTGGTAAATATGCGTCCCATCCGTTGTACGTCGGCATACATATTGGCAAATTGCTCGTCCATAAACGTATACCTGATGGGCTGGTTTGGCGAAAAGTTTTTCCATACCTCGGTTATCTGCGCGAGCGTATTTTTAACATCAGTGGGTTTTATTTTTACCGATACAATTGTAGGACTGTTACCCAAGTGCATTACCAATGGTTCGAGGCCACCCTTTAGCGATTCAAAATTAAAATCCTTTACCACACCAATTATGGGCACAGGAGCGCCGTAATTACTTATCCGTTTACCTACCGGGTTTTTAAGTCCTAATTTTTGTGCCATGGTTTGGTTAATGATCACGGCCTGCGAATCGGTTTTTAGTTTAGGGTTAAAATCCCGACCGGCCACTATAGTCATGCCCAGGGTTTTAATGTAGTCGGCATCAACATCCCAAAACTGACCGCCGGTGCCGGCTTCTAATTTCTGTTTACCCTCGTTATGGAATTCATTGCCGTTCCGCTTGGTGCCAGCTACGGGTAAAAAATCACTTACCGTAGCGCTTTTTACCGATGATAACTTCAGCAGTTCGTTTTTAAAGTTTTGCACCTCGCCTTCAAGCGTATGCGTACCCTGTATCATCAGCACCTGATCTTTTTCAAAACCTACCTTTTTATTCAGGATGTAATGCATCTGGTTATAAATAACCACGGTGCTTATAATTAATATAATGGAAGTAGTGAACTGGAAAACAACCAGTCCGTTGCGTAAAAAGGAGCTCTTGCTACCCGTAGCCAGCTTGCCCTTCAGAACGTCTACCGGTTTAAAGCTGGAAAGGTAGAATGCAGGGTAAACGCCGGCCAGTATGCCAACTACTACCGCGGCAACTATTATAGTGGGCATAAACCACCATTGCAGCCATGGTATGGTTAGTGTTTTTGATGCCAGCGTATTAAAATAAGGCATTAATAATGCCGCCAAAATGATGGCTATAATAAAGGAGATAAAGCTGTAAATCAATGATTCGGCCAAAAACTGGCCGATCAGACCACTGCGCTGTGAACCTACTACTTTGCGCAAGCCCACCTCCTTTGCCCTGTTGGCAGATTTTGCCGTTGCCAGGTTAATAAAATTGATACAGGCAATCACCAATATAAAACCCGCCACTGCGCCAAACAACCACATAAACCGAATATCCCCATGCGACAAGCCATCGCGGATATCATACGAGTACAGGTTAATATCTTTAATATTTTGCAAAAACATGGTTAAAGCGGCGGCAATCCTATCCGCGTTTTTATCGCCACCCCTTCTCATATCGGGTATGTAATAGCCTTTTATTATGCCATCGGTTATCTTTTTATTCAGGCTTTTAACATCGGCACCTGGTTTAAGTAACACGTAAATATCATAGTTACTGGCTCCCCAGGTTTCCTGCTCACCATCCCAAAACTTAACACCGGTTAGGGTAAGCAAAAAGCTGTAATGCAAATGTGAGGTAGTTGGAAAATCCTGCATCACGGCCCCAATTTTATAAGGGCGGCTTTTATTGTTGTTAAGGTACATCACCTTGCCAACCGGGTTTTGACCAGGGAAATATTTATCGGCTTTGCTTTTTGATATCACCATGGTTTGCGGCTCGGTAAGCGCGTGCGCCAGGTCGCCATATACCATGGGGACTTTTAGAATCTCCAATAGCGACTGATCTGCATAAGCAAAACCATCCTCGTGGGTGTTTTGTACGCCGTCTGCACGTTTCAGCTCGTTACTGCCCGCACCCCAAAACAGGGAGTTGTTCATTACCCGGCCCGATTTTTCAACCTCCGGGTAATCATTTTTAACCGTTTTGGCCATCACCGCCGGCCAGGAGGTACCTTTTTCGTGTATGGCATCTATATTATAGGCACCTACTATCCGGTAGATCCTATCGGCATCGGGATAGTTTTTGTCAAAACTAACTTCGTCGCGAATGTATAATGCTATTAACAAACATGCAGCTATACTAAATGCAAAGCCACCAATTTTTATAGCCGCATACATTTTTTGCTTTTGCAATTGCCTTAAAGCAACTTTTAAATAATTTTTAATCATACCGGTTTTAATTAAAAAACGATTTTTATTTATGGTTTTCTTTATATCCTTATAATCAGGTTGCGGAGGCTGAACTTTAATTTTGTTTTGTCCTGTATCCTTATATATCGGTTTTATACTTTTCAATACCCGCTCAAAAAGTAAATTATTATTAATTTTTATATCATAAGTCTCATCTTTCCACCAATCAAAAAGGAGCATTAATGAGGTTTTCAGGTGCGGATGTTCCAGCAGCAGTATATCTAATTCATGCAGCTCTTCTTCCGAAGCCTCGTTAGCCAGTTTTTTTGTTGCCAGTTCCCAAACATGATCCTCTATGTTCATACTTAACTTGCTTTAAGGTAAATGAGTATATACTACCAAACACATAGAATAAAATATGTGCCATTTATTTAAATAGCTCAATATCAATACATTAAATGATTTTAATAATACCTACTGTACGAATACGAACAGCTGGTGTTCGCTTTTAAGCGTCTAAAAAAATTGGGGGGGGGGATAATTACGGACTCGTCCGGAAATAGCTATACAGGTCTGTGAGTAAATCATGTAATTACTATACAATGAATTCTGTTAGTCCTAAGATGACTTTCGGACAAAGGATATTCGGACAAAGGATAAAAGACTTTCGGACAATGGAAATGTATGTTATGCAGGGCACATTTTGATACTGCAGGGACCAGATTTGAGTAAAAAGTGTCAATGTATCAAAAACTTAAATGCTTGACAATCAGCATAATTGGTGTTCCATACCCTGTTTTGACAAAATATAAAGTATTGATAATCAACAGCAATGTGTTCCGGGGCGTTCCACCGTTCCAACGGAACACCTGCAAAGGTATTACCTTGCCACCACCCTTTTCAACGCCATAATATACCCGGCATGCAAACCTTCATGAAAAGGCAAAAATGCAAGCGCGGTTTCAACAGAATCGATCTCGACGCCATAGCGGGTTTTCCAGGTGGGGTAATTTACAAACAGGTTGTTATTGACATCTGTTTCCAGCTGATCGATAGTTGAAAGAAATAGTTCTTTGATGGTGGCTACATCTTCGGCCTCCACAAAAGCGGCAGGTTTGGTATCCGGGCGGTAAGGGGTATAGTATTTATCGGCCACAAATACCGGTAAGCCCGCCCGTGTGTAAAAAATACCTTGCTGGCCCGAGATCATGTGCGCTACATTCCAGATGATATTATTGTTAAAACCTTCGGGTACGTGGTTAAGCTGCTGAGGCGTAAGATCCTTAACCAGGTTGAGCACCATTTCCCTGGGTTTCCTTATAATTTCTATCGATTTAAGCATTGGAGATAAATGTTTAGTTGCTGATATAACGCGGCTAAAGTAGGAAGATTTAATGTATTATTTTATCATATTACTTAATCATGATAGGGATTGCTTTATGTGTTTGGTGTTTTATTATACCTTTGCAAACTCAATTTCAACAGTTCATTAATGCAGGATACCGCTATAAGTAATACGCCGGCCCAAACAAAATACAACAAGCCTATTATTTATTTTTTATTGCTATGGACGACGCTAAACATCCTGCAGGCCTCCACATTGGAGATGCATGCCGATGAGGCCTACTACTGGATCTTCGCGCGCATGCTTGACTGGGGATTTTATTATCACCCGCCCATGGTGGCCGTATTTATCCGCATTGGCGACACACTGATGCATAACGGTTTGGGCACAAGGCTGGTAACTGTACTATCAAGCACCCTCAGCATCTACATCATCTGGCTCATGCTAAAAAGGTATGAGGTAAGCACCAAATGGTTCATTGTGCTGATGTCGGGCGTGTGGGTTTTCCAGATCTACGGTTTTACTGCCACCCCTGATGCGCCGCTGCTTTTCTTCACGGTAGTGTTCTACTATTTCTACCAGCAATACATCAATAACAATAGCTGGAAACTTGCCCTGGTGTTGGGTATAGTGGTGGCCTGCCTTATGTACAGCAAGTACCACGGTATATTGCTGGTGAGCTTCACCCTGCTATCAAACCTGAAACTGCTAAGGCGCCCGTCATTTTATTTTATTGTGCTGTTAGCTTTGGGTTTGTATGTGCCTCATATTATGTGGCAGTATCACCATAACTTCCCGGCTGTAAACCTTGGCCTATTTAAGCGTGATGATGACGGATTGCATTTCAATGCCGGGTCCGATTTTTTGTTTGGGCAACTGCTTTTGGGTGGGGCGCTTACTTCGTGGTTTTTGTTTTATGCTGCTTTTACTGCCAAAATTAAGGATGCCTTTATGCGCGGTCTCCTGGTTAATATGGCATGCACGTTTACCTTTTTTTTAATAAGTGCTTTTAAGGCTACAGTGCAGTTACACTACGCACTTATTGGCTTTGTACCCCTTGTGATGCTTGCGCTGATTTGCCTTAAACAAAAGGGGATTAACCCGGCCTGGCTTTATCGTTTGGGTATTGCCAATATTGTTCTGTTTGTAGCGTTCAGGCTATGTGTGGTTGCCGGTTTTAGCTTTTTAAAAGGCAACGAGCAGTTGGAAGCATATTTTGGTCACCGTGAATGGGCGGATGCTATTCACAACAGGATAGGCGACAGTTATTTGATCATGAAAAACGAGTACCAGGACCCATCAAGATATAGTTATTATACCAACTCGTTAAAAGGCTTTGCTTATGATTCCAGGTACTATCGTACCACGCAATTTGATATGTGGCCATTTGAAGAGCAGTTTCAGCATAAAAGGGTTTATTACCTTACCCACGATAAGATCCCCAACGTTACTACGGATAGTATGACTATCCGGGGTAAATGGTACGGCTCATGGGTTAACGATACACGTACTTACCAAAAGGTGGTGTGTAAAATTTTATCCGGCAGTTTTGCTTTGGCACCCGGACAAAAGCGCGTTATAAATATGAGCATCACCAATCCATACCCATACACCATTGATTTTAGCAACCAGGGCCCAACGCATGCGCTTACTTTGGAGGCCTGTATGTTTATTGGAGGTAATCTGGCTAACATACAGGTATCTGGAGATGATTTTCACCGGATCTCCTTAAAACCGGGCGAACAAACCAAATACGCATTTACCCTAACTGCCCCCGATAAAAAGGCAGTTTACCAGCTGTTTTTTTCCTGGCGTACAGAACCTTTCCAGGGAAGCAGGAACAGCGATGTTATCAGTTTTACAGTTAAATAATAATTACACCTATGTTTAAAAAAATATACTTACTTGCAATTTTTACACTGATTACCGGTACAGCCGTATTGGCCCAGGAAACCATTGATATTCATTTTAAAGCAATGGGTTTTATGGATAACCGCGAGTATAAGCCTTCCCTGATCCGATCACGTACCTACAATGGTGTGCGTACCGCGCTTGATGTAGGCTGGAACCTTGATAGCTTAAATCACTTTATTGTGGGTGCCAACGCTATTCACGAGTTTGGTGCCAAGCCATATTTTTTACATGTAAACCCGGTTGCTTACTATAGCTTTACAGGTAAAAGCTGGCTTTTTAATGCCGGGGCTTTCCCGCGAGAGGGTTTACTGGATGATTATCCAAGAGCCTTACTTAATGATACCTTACGCTATTATCGCCCCAATGTGGAGGGACTTTTAGCCCGCGTGCACAATGATCATTTTGTAGAAACAGGTTGGATTGATTGGGTAAGCCGCCAAACCAATACCGATAGGGAGCAGTTTTTATTTGGATTTTCGGGCAGGTACAAACCATCAGTTACCGGTATGTTTTACATATCGCATTATTTTATGCTGGAGCATGATGCCGGTGCAATTATTGCCGTGCCTAATGATAATATACAGGATAACGGCGCAGGCCAGGTAAGGCTGGGGCTTGATTTTAGCCATAAAACCTTTCTTGATTCCTTATCAGTAGAAGCAGGCGGTATGATGTCATTTGAGCGCACCCGCGGGGTTGATGGCTTTCAGAAACCTGCGGGCTTTGTAGCCAGTGCTTATTTAAGCTACCACCGTTTTGCTTTGTTTGATGAATTTTATAAAGGCCAGGGCCATCATATAATGTACGGTGATGCGTTTTATGAAAAGAAAACATATAACCGTATGGATATTATCTGGACGCCTTTTCTGTATAAGCGCATAAAAGGGCAGTTTATTTTAAGCTTTCATCAAACACCTGGTTTTAAAACCAGCAACCAGGAAGCTTTCAGAGTTACGGTTGACCTGGGCAGGCGAACCTTGCTAAGGTTGAAAGATTAGCGATTGGTTTATTGGATTGATTAGGTTGGATTTTTTTAATTTATATATACATCTATGAGGTTGAAGCAAAAATTAGTAGCATTATTTATTGTAGTTATATTATTTGTAATACCTGCAAAGGTATTTGCGCAGGACAACCAGTTTTCGGGTTGGGCGGCCTGGTTCCACAGCCAAAAATTATCCGAACATTGGGGTTATTCGTTTGATGGGCAGATCCGTTCACATGACGAGCTCAGTTATCTAAAGCATATTTTGTTGCGTCCATCAGCCAACTATTACTTCGCTAAAAACAAAGTAGGAGCATTGGGTTATGCTTATATAGCCTCTTATGGCCGCACAACGGCAGGTGATCAAACCTTTCGCCCGGAAAGCCGCATTTGGCAGCAATATACTTACACTCACAAACTAAGTAAAAATATCAACCTGGCTCACCGTTTCCGTTTGGAGCAACGCTTTTTGGGCAATACTGCTGCCAACAAGAACGATCATTATTTTGCGCAACGGTTAAGATATTTTGCCAGGGCGGTTGTGCCTTTGAAAAAAGATTCGGCGGCATTTAACCAGGGACCTTTTGTTGCCTTACAAAACGAAGTGTTTGTGAACATCCAGAATAAAAACAAAGGGAATAAGCACTTTTTTGATCAAAACCGTGCCTATGTAGCCGTTGGTTACCGTATTAACAAAATGATTGATGTTGAAACCGGCTACCTTAACCAATACATTAAACAAGCCGATACCTATACACTAAATCATGTAGCTCAATTGGCTTTTTATACGAGGTTTTAGCCTCACCCCGACCCTCTCCAAAGGGAGTTAGAGGTGTTTAAAATATAAAAAGCGATGGGAAAACTCATCGCTTTTTATATTTTATCTTAAAGTCCTCTCCATTGGAGAGGATTTAGGTGAGGCTATCTTTGGTGAGAGCCGGGGTGAGGCCTACATCCTGCTCACATCGCCGCTACCAATCTTGGAGCTGCTTACGCTTTTAACACTGCCGGTGTAGTAAACATCACCTGATCCTACTATCGATGCATCCAGTTTCTGGCTTACATTAACCCTGGCATCGCCAGAACCTGCTATACGTACCGAAACTGTATTGGTTGTTAAATCTCTTGCTGTATAATCACCAGATCCCGCTACGCTTATATTTGAATTATCGGCACTGCCACTTATCTTGATATCGCCCGAGCCGGCAAGGGTTACGTCTAAATTTTTTACCAAAAGTTTACCGCTTACATCGCCGGAACCTGTTAGTTTCAGTTTAAAAGAATTGCCACGCAAACCTTCCCTGAATGATACATCGCCCGAACCTGAAAGTGACACACCATTTACTTCTTTAATAGAAACGTAAATCATGATCTTTTTGTGGCCGCCATCAGACCAATGCCAGTCGTTATCGTTTTTGGTGTAAATTTTAAGCGTGCCGCCTTCAACTTCGGTAATGATCCGGTTAATAATATCAGATGGCGCCTGCACCTTAACAGATTCTGTAGATCCCTGGGTGATAACCACATCAAACGAACCGGCAACGCTTACCGAGGTAAAACCGGATAAGTGGCGGTCTTCTGTATTTTGGGCTACCTCGTCGGTTGGGGTATTTGCTTTCGCAATGGTATAGTCTGCAGCACAGGTTACCAAAGCGGCAACCAGTAATATTTTGCGTAGTAATTTCATGTTGCTTATATGTTTTGTTTATATATGACGCAAGATATTTATACAGGTTGCACGGTTTGGAAGAAATAGTTTAATATGTCATTACTATTTTTTCCAGGTTAGCCCTGGTATTCACACGCACTGACATGAAAGATTATCACTTAACCAATACCCCAATATAATAATTAAAAGTATCAACCTCAATATTATCCCTGGTTACACCGGCTAATTCTATCGGTTTAAAACGGGTTGTTGGTGTGATGAATTTATAGTCGCCCCCCTTAATCCGTATTTTAACGGGCATATTGAAACCTTTGGCCTCGGCGCTGGTCCAGCGGCAGTATGTTTTGCCTTTCCTTACCATCAGTTCCAATATAGGCAAAGTTTTATAATGCAGGTATTGGTCAAAAACCGGCGACAGGTCGATACCTGCCTCCTTGTTGATATACTCAACTACATCGTTGTAAGTTACCGTTTGATGATAGAACGTTTTGTTAAGCCCGCGCAGGATATTGCGCCATTTTTCGTCATCATTAATAATGGTGCGGATCATGTTGAGCATATTACCGCCCTTGTAATACATATCGCCCGAGCCTTCTTTGTTCACGTTGTAAGGGCCTACTATGGGGCTGTCGTTTGCAATATTAGCACGTGTGCCGTGCACATATTCCTGCCCCGCCTGCTTGCCATAATATGTTTCGATAAACAATGATTCTGAATAATTGGTAAAACTTTCATGGATCCACATATCGCCCAGGTCTTTCGAGGTAATGTTATTACCGAACCATTCGTGCCCGCTTTCGTGCACAACAATGAAATCCCACTTAAGTCCCCAGCCTGTGCCCGAAAGGTCGCGACCGAGGTAGCCATTTTGGTAATGATTTCCATAAGCAATACCACTCTGGTGTTCCATACCCAGGTGATGACTTTCTACCAGTTTGTAACCGTCCTCATAAAAAGGATAAGGACCAAACCAGTGTTCAAAAGCTTTAAGCATACGCGGGGCATCAAGTCCCCACTGCTTTTTTGCTTTCTTAAGATTATAGCTTAAGGGCCAAAAATCCATAGTAAGTTTGCCTTTTTCACCTTCGTATACACCTTCGTAGTGGGTATAGTCGCCAATGTTGGCTTCAATATCATAGTTATTGATAGGGTTAGCTACAAACCAATCAAACCGTGTATACCCGTCTTTCAGATTGGTGACTTTGCGTAAACGGCCATTCGAAACATCTTTTAAGCCTTTTGGTACGCTAATGCTGATAAGCGCACTATCCACTTCGTCGGCCTGTTGGTCTTTAGTAGGCCACCATACGCTGGCACCCATACCCTGGCAGGCTGTTGATACCCATGCATGGCCCAATGAATCTGTATTGTACTCAACACCTCCGTCCCAGGGTGCGCGTTTAGCTATGGTTGGGTTACCGGAGTAGTAAACGGTAAATTCATCCTTACTGCCTTTAGGGATGTTTTGGGGGAAAGTTAAAAACACAGCGTTAAACTCACGGGTGTATTTCAATTCCTGCCCTTTGTAAACAACCTTTGCTATCTGGAGGTTATTCCACAAATCAAACTGCAGCGTGCTAAAATCATTAACCGCGGTAAACTTAAACAGTACATTACCGCTGATGAATTTTTTATCGATATCAAACTTCACATCCAGGTGATAATAGTTGATATCGTAACAGGTACGCAGGGGCGTGGTTAACGAACCGCGTAACGTATCAGCCTTTGTAAACGTTTCTTTTGCGGTACCCAATTGAGCCCTTGCCGGCAAAAAGCTTGCTGCAGCCATCAAAAGGCCCAGCGTGTATTTTAGTATGTTCTTATTTTGCATATTTATTTAGTCAACTTTAACTTACAATTTTTCAACCTAATCAACTACTCACCTAATCAACCGCTCACTAATCCACCAGCACCCCTATATAATAATTAAACGTATCAGCCTCAATGTTATCCTTGCCTGCACCTTCTATATCAACCGGTGTAAAATGAGTTGTTGGGGTGATAAATTTATACTCACCGCCTTTTACCCTTACCAATACAGGCATGCTAAAATCTTTTACATTGGCTATCCACCTGCTGCAAAATTTACCTCCTTTTGTGGCAAACTCCAGTGTTGGCAGGTTTTTGTAATGCAGGTACTGGTCAAATATGGGTAGTAGTTTTTTGCCCGACTGCCCGGTAATATAGTTAACAACCTGGTTATAAGTTACCGTTTGATGATAGAATGTTTTGTTAAGGCCGCGAAGGATATCGCGCCATTTTTCGTCATCATTAATAATGGTGCGTACCATGTTAAGCACCACCGCACCTTTAGGGTACATATCGTCGGAACCTTCTTTGTTCACATCATACGGACCAACAACGGGGCCATCATTATTAATACCAGCCCTCAAACCAAAATTATATTCCTGGCCGGCTTTTTTGCCCCAGTTATCTTCTATAAACAACGATTCGGAATAGCAGGTAAAGCTTTCGTGGATCCACATATCGCCCATATCTTTCCCGGTGATGTTATTACCAAACCACTCGTGGCCGCTTTCGTGCACAATAATGTAATCCCACCTGCTTCCCCAGCCTGTTCCCGACATGTCATAACCCAGGTAGCCATTTAAGAAATGATTACCATAAGCCGTAGCGCTTTGATGCTCCATGCCCAAATGCGGAGTTTCAACCAGCTTATAGCCATCCTCATAAAAAGGGTATGGGCCAAACCAGTGTTCAAAAGCTTTAAGCATGGGTTTTGCATTGGCGCCGAAATGTTCTTTTGCTTTTTCAAGACTGGCAGGCAGCACCCAGTAATCCATCGTGAGCTTGCCTTTTTCGCCTATATAACTGTCGCTGAAATGGGTATAATCGCCAATGTTTGCAACAACATCATAGTTGTTGATGGGGTTGGCCACAAACCAATCAAACCGAGTGTAACCATTGTTCAAAGGCGTTACCTTACGCAGGCGACCGTTGGATACATCTTTCAGTCCTTTAGGTACACTGATGCTGATGAGCATGCTATCAACCTCATCGCTCAAATGATCTTTATTGGGCCACCAGATGCTGGCGCCCACACCTTCGCATGCTGTAGCAACCCAGGGCTTTTTAAGCGAATCTTTTTTAAATACCAATCCCCCATCCCATGGCGCATTTACCGCAATGGTTGGCTTGCCCGAATAGTAAACGGTAAACTGATCCTTGCTGCCTTTTACAATGGCTTTGGGGAAAGTAATAAACACAGCGTTGGCATCGCGTTTAAATGGCAGCGTTTTGCCTTTATAAACTACCTTATCTACCGATAGGTTTGCAAACAGGTCAAACTGTAGTTGGGTAAAATCCTGCGTGGCGGTAAACTTAAAGAGGTTGCTGCCACTGATAGATTTTTGAGCGATATCGAACTTCACATCCAGGTGGTAGTAGTTAATATCGTAACAGGTACGCAAAGGCGTTAAATTACCGCGCAGACTATCGGCATGGGTGAAGGCTTCTTTCTCTTGCAGGAGTTGGGCGCGGGACACAAATGGAATTAATCCAACAAGGATCAGGAGCGAGTATAAAGGCTTAAAGTTCATATCTAAAGATGCGCGGAAATGAAGTGAATAATAAAGTCTGTCAATTATAGTGACTAATTTAGCAACATAATTGCTAACAAATAATTTAATACAACACTGTTACACTAAAGGGCTAATAAGTGGCTAATGTTAGCTAAAATAAAGCTACGCGCAGCGTTAAGTTTATTCATTTTCGTATCATTGCTGCCCCTTTTCAAATTTTAAAACTATGGCTCATTTCCCCGCGCAATATTCTACCTTATCGGCCATCGCTTTAAAAGCTTATATTGAGCATGCTTATGGGTTGCAGCTTATAAGCTGCAAATATTTATTACGTGGCGTAAGTGATACTTATATCATAGAGGCCGCCAATACCAAATATGCGCTAAAGATCTACCGCGAACAGCATCGGTCTGTAGATGAAATAAAAGGGGAAATAGAACTGCTGAACCTGTTAAAAGAAAAAGGCGCAAGTGTTTCTTTTCCTATTAAAGATGTCAACGGCTATCAACTGCAGAAGTTTGAAGCTGCAGAAGGTATCCGCTATGGTATTTTGTTTTCTTATGCCGAAGGCGCCCCTGTTTTTGACTTTACGGATGAGCAGTTGAGAACTATAGGTAAACAAATGGCAATTGTTCATAATATAACATCAGCTATCCAGCTAAAGCATCCCCGCAGGGAATATACTATTGAAACTACGCTTAGTGCACCCTTAAAAAGTTTTGAGCCGGCGTTTAAAGATCTGCCGGATGAATATGCTTATTTACGGGATATAGCCGGTAAAGCAGCACAAAAGCTTGCCTCCTTAGATACTACCGGATTTAGTTACGGCTATTGCCAGTACGATTTTCTGCCCAAGAACTTCCACTTTAATGAAGCCGGAACTTTAATCTTCTTCGATTTCGACTTTGCCGGTAAGGGTTTCCTGGCTAACGACCTGATGTCGTTCTTCGTGCATTTTTTTATGCATGTTTATACCGGCAAGCTTAAGGATGAAGAAGCCGAACGGATGTTTGCGGTTTTTTTATCGGCCTACCGTGAAATAAGGGAGGTTAGCGAAGAAGAGCTAAAAGCAATCCCTTACCTGGGTATTGGGTTCTGGATCTTTTATTTAGGGTTTCAGTATGAGCACTTCGATGACTGGTCGAACCTGTTTTTTGGACCAAGGTTTGTTAAGGACAGGGTAACACTCGTCAGGGCATGGGCAGATAAGTATTGCGGGTTTCACGCAACATTTTGACCTGGTCGATATAAATAATAAGCTAATTACCATTAACTTTGCCATCCACAAAAAAACACTACTATGCAATATGATGTTATCGTTATCGGTTCGGGCCCAGGTGGCTATGTGGCCGCTATACGTTGTGCCCAGCTGGGTTTAAAAACCGCTATCGTCGAAAAGTATAACACCCTTGGCGGTACCTGCCTTAATGTAGGCTGTATCCCTTCAAAGGCGCTGTTAGATTCATCCGAACATTACCATAACGCCGCCCATACTTTTACTACACACGGTATCAAGCTTGATAATTTAGGTATTGATTTTGGCCAGATGGTAAAGCGCAAGCAGGAAGTAGTGGATGCCAATACCAGCGGCATTAGTTACCTGATGAAGAAAAACAAGATAGATACCCATTTTGGTACCGGATCTTTTAAAGATAAAAACACCATCACCGTTAAAAAAGCAGATGGCACCGAAACCGAGATCACCGGTAAAAATGTGATCATTGCTACCGGTTCAAAACCATCAGCTTTGCCATTTTTAAAGATCGATAAAAAACGCATCATCACCTCAACCGAAGCTTTATCGCTTACCGAAGTACCTAAGCACCTGGTATTGATAGGTGGCGGTGTTATTGGTTTGGAGCTGGGTTCTGTTTATGCGCGTTTAGGCGCCAAGGTATCTGTAATTGAGTTTATGGATGGCATTATTCCAACTATGGATAAAGCTTTGGGCCGCGAATTACAAAAAGTACTGACCAAACTGGGTATGGAGTTTTACCTGGGCCATAAGGTTACCGGCGCTACCGTAAAAGGCAAAGAAGTGACCGTAACTGTTGATACCCCTAAAGGCGAAAAGAAAGAGCTGAAAGGCGATTACTGCCTGGTAGCTGTTGGCAGGGTAGCTTATACCGATAATTTAGGCTTGGATAAAATAGGCATCACCGTTGAAGAACGTGGCCGTAAAATTACCGTTAACGATCACCTGGAAACCAGTGTTAAAGGCGTTTATGCTATTGGCGATGTGATAAAAGGCGCTATGCTTGCCCACAAAGCCGAAGATGAAGGTACTTTGGTTGCCGAAATAATTGCTGGCCAGAAACCACATATTGATTATAACCTGATCCCGGGCGTAGTATATACCTGGCCCGAAGTTGCCGCTGTTGGGCAAACAGAAGAGCAATTGAAAGCCGCCGGAGTAAAATATAAAACAGGTTCGTTCCCGTTCAAAGCCAGCGGCCGCGCCCGTGCCAGCGGCGACCTGGATGGTTTTGTGAAAGTTTTGGCCGATGCCGCTACCGACGAGATTTTAGGCGTACACATGATAGGTCCCCGTGCTGCGGATATGATAGCCGAGGCTGTTGTTGCCATGGAGTTCCGTGCATCAGCAGAAGATATTGCCCGTATCAGCCATGCACATCCAACCTATACCGAAGCCATGCGTGAAGCGTGTTTGGCTGCTACCGAGAACAGAGCGATACACATTTAGGATTTCGGAATTGAGAATTTTGATTTCGGATTTTTAAATTTCGAAGTAAAGAATACCAGGGCAGAAACAATTTAGGGGTTTCTGCCTTTTTGATTTATAGAAAGTGATCAAGTGCAAACATTTATTGGCATCGGCACCTTATTGGCTACAATCGCACTCATGGAACTCATCTCCTGGGCAATGCATAAATATTTGTTCCATGGTCCGCTTTGGTTCATCCATAAGACACATCACCAGGAAAAACATAGTTTTTTAGAACTGAACGACATCTTTAGTATCGCCTTCGCTTCGCTGGCTTTGTGGTTGATGTGGATAGGACATATTACTTTAGATTATCACTTTTGGATAGGCACGGGTATCAGCATTTACGGCATCATCTATTTTATTTTTCATGATTGGTTTATTCATAACCGCTTCAAGGCATTTAAAAGCAATAATCGCTATTTGATGGCTATCCGCAGGGCGCATAAAATTCATCATAAATCAATGGAGAAAGGTGACGCGGAAGAGTTTGGATTGTTGGTGGTGGGTAGGAAGTGGTTTAGGAGGTAACCTGATTAAAAAAATCAGTAATAGTTAAAATCGACGTTTCTTCAATAGATTTTAATTCTAAAAGATCTTTATCACCGGTTAATAAATAAGAGGCGTTACTATCTACGGCCAATGATAGCAGAAAGTTATCCTTCTCGTCTCTGCAAATTGCAACATTAGTCTTAACACTTACGAACTCAGCGTAGCTGTCAATTAGTTCAGTCAAAAGCTGAATGTCAGATTGCGAAAAGTACTTTTGCAGCTTCGGTCGTTGAGATACATTTACAAACTCTTCTAATAGCTCGGAACTGAAAATTAAAATTATTCGTTCTGAAAGAAGAAGAGAAGTGAGTTTAGAATAGTCTTTAGTAATAAGAAAACTTATCCAAAGGTTAGTATCTATTATTAACCGAATAGGGCTATTTGGCATAACGCTTAGTTCGTTCAGCCTCTACCTCTTTTGTTATTTCTTCGAGCGAGGGTGCCGAATCACTTTGAGAACGCAGGCGTTCTAATAAATCCTCAAATGCATTTTTAGAGTTATTCTGGATAGAGATCAAATCCATATCAGCTAAATCTTTCAAAAGATTTAACGCTTTGGGATTTAAAATATTGATTTTTAGCGTATCCATAAACAAATATAAACAGAAAAAGGCACAATTGAAATTGCGCCTTTTAGGAATTGAAAATATCGCTGACCTTAGATGTTTTACACCGCTACCACATGTTTCCCCTTTTTATAACCAATAGTTGCAAAATAAAGGATGAATAAATAAATAGGTATTAAAATTACATAAGCGGTTTGGGCCGATATTTTATCGACCAGTAAACCATAAATAGGCGGAAAAACGGCAGCTCCTGCAATACCCATTACCAGTAACGACGAGCCTATTTTTGTAAACCTGCCTAACCCTGAAAGTGCCAGTGGCCAAATAGCTGGCCACATTAATGAGTTGGCCAAACCTAAAAGCGCTATGCAGCTTATAGATGCATATTTAGGAGTGAAAAGAGCACATGCCGTTAATATAACACCAAATACCGCCGAACAAACCAACGCTTTTTGCTGTGAAATGTACCTTGGAATAAACACGATACCGGCAATATAGCCAATCACCATGCATATTAATGTTCCGGATGCAAAATACTTGGCCGTAGAAAGCGGGATATCATGTGCGATGCCATAACCTATTATTGAATCGCCTGCAATAACTTCGGCACCAACATAAAAAAACAGCGCTAACACGCCCAATATCAAATGCGGAAATTGCATTATACTGGTTTTGCCTGAGTTGGCAGCGGCTACAGTTTCGTCTTCATGGTCGGTATCAATTTCTGGCAGGCCCGAAAAATAGATGAGCACAGCCAATATGGCCAACACAATAACCATTAATACATAGGGTAATATCACCCTGGAGGCTAATTCATTCAGCTCGGCAGTTTTTTGGGCAACATCCAATTTTGAAAGGTTGGCATTAAACGCATCAATGTTATTTAAAACCACCGCCCCAAGCGCTATTGGCGCCAATACACCGGCAAATTTGTTAAATATCCCCATCACACTGATCCGTTTTGCAGCACTCTCTGGCGGGCCAACTATAGTGATGTATGGGTTTGATGCCGATTGTAAAACCGCAAGCCCGCTGCCCTGAACAAATAAGCCTATTAAAAAGATAGCGTACGTACGGGTTAAAGCGGCAGGTATAAAAATAAGGGCGCCAATGGCTATGATGACAAGGCCTACTGCCATTCCGTTTTTAAAACCAAATATTTTAAGCAGCCAGGCTGATGGCTTGGCCATTAACAGGTAAGCTATGTAAAAGGCGCTGGCCACCAAATACGATTCGCGATTATTTAGCTGGCAAGCTATTTTTAAATAAGGTATCAATACCGAATTTAACCAGGTTACAAAACCGAAAATAAAAAACAAAACGCCTATGATAATTACCGGGCTTACAATTGTTTTCTTTTGTGCCGATATTTCGGATTTGGTAATGGTTGTCATTTCTTTTATTTAAATCGTTAATAAGTTAATCAAGTTCCTAAAATAATTAAAAAAGTTGATAAATTATGTTCTTGATATGAAAATTTTAAAATAAGTAAATTTAAACGATATCTGTACGGGAGGCAACCTGGGGATCTGAGCAAACAACTTGAGCCGATACTATTGCCTGGCTTTGAAATTGAAACAGGCGACACCTGCGGCATCTAAAAAGGATATCTGCTACGCAATAACAACCTGGATGCATACCTGGGGTAATCCGATTTAATTTCCGAAATTCGGACGCTTACATTTTTCAATGAAGATATTAATAGTAAACAATACCCAGATCCCCGCCGCAAAATATGGTGGTACCGAAAGGGTGATCTGGTGGCTGGGCAAGGAGCTTACACGCCTTGGTCATCAAATAACTTACCTTGTAGCCGCCGGTTCCTCGTGCCCGTTTGCCAGGGTGTTGTTTTATGATCCAGCTGTTGATTTGAACCAGCAGGTGCCCGATGATATTGATGTGGTGCATTTTCATTTCCAGGTGAGTGGGTTTACAAAGAAGCCTTACCTTATTAATGTTCATAATAACCCAGCCTACGGGCAGTTGCTTGATCAGAATTCGGTATTTGTTTCTACCAACCAGGCCCACCGCCATGGTGGTACCGCTTTTGTGCATCACGGTCTGGATCCGGACGATTATCACAAGCCCGACCTGTCAAAAAAACGGGTACACGCTCATTTTTTAGCAAAAGCCGCATGGAAGGTTAAAAATGTTAAAGGAGCTATTGATGTAGCAACTGAAAGCGGTAATAAACTGATTGTTTTAGGTGGTACCCGATTAAATTTAAAAATGGGCATCAGGTTTACGCCAAACCTGAATGTGAGGTTTAAAGGAATGGTTGATAATGACGAAAAAGCTGTGGTGCTCAATAGTTCAAAGGCTTTGTTATTCCCGGTACTTTGGCACGAGCCTTTTGGTTTAGCCATTATTGAAAGTTTATACTTTGGCTGCCCGGTGCTGGGTACACCCTATGGGGCATTGCCCGAATTGGTACCCGCAGAGGTTGGTTTGCTAAGTAATAGTAAGCAGATTCTTACAGAAGGACTTAGGTCAGTAGATGGGTTTAGCAACCAGTTATGCCATGATTATGCGATGGAGAATTTTACGGTTCAAAAAATGGCGAAAAAATATCTCCGGCTTTATGAGCAGGTTATGAATGGCGAGATACTAAATGCCGGAACGCCAACTTTGCAGGCAGCTAATACAGTAAAATATTTACCCTGGAATAGTTACTAATGCCAGGCGTTTAATTAATAATGTATTACACTTAGTTAAAAGTCTTAAGTTCTGACTCGGAAAAGGGCGCATTTCACTTACGACTAACTACTTTTAATTTAACACTAAGCGTATAATTTACCATTATATGTTAATACCGTTAAGTTAAGGAAACATCTAAGTTTTATTTTTGCAGGATGCCTGGGAGCCAATATTGCAATAATTATACTATTTTACAGATCGCGCGGGTTGTTATAAAAAAATCTTAACGCATAAATGTTATATGCCGCATAATAGTTAATACCCTTGTGAATAGCTTTACAAATCCTATATCATCGGCACAAAAAAAAGCATACTTACTGGTACTGCTATTGGCCATATTGGTAAATGTGGCTGGTATAGGCGTAAAATACTTTACAGACGATCCGGGTTTGTACAGCATATTGGCCCGTAATATGGCTCAAAGCAACAACTTTTCCGATTTGATTTATCATGGCAGGGATTGGCTGGATAAGCCGCACTTTCCTTTTTGGATGGCTGCACTTAGTTTTAAATTTTTTGGCATTAATACCATAGCATATAAGTTACCCGCGCTGTTGTTTTTTTTCATTTCGGTTGTGTACACTTATAAGCTGGCAAAAAAAATCTACGGTTCAGAAACTGCCTTAATAGCCATACTCATATTGCTTACGGCTCAACATGCAATAATGTCAAATACTGATGTGCGTGCCGAACCCTATATTATGGGTTTACTGATGGGTGCGGTTTACCATTTTTATAAGGTAAGAGATCGGTTTAGCTTTATTGATATATTATTGGCATCCTTATTTACAGCCTGCGCCGTAATGACTAAGGGGATTTATTTACTCATCCCTATTGGGAGCGCTATCATTGGCGATTATATATTTAAGAAAGATTTTAAAGGCTTGTTTAACTGGAAATGGCTATTGGCCATTATCATGGTGGTTATTTTTACACTACCCGAAATTTATACCTTATATATACAGTTTGACCTGCATCCCGAAAAAGTGGTTTTTGGCCGCACAGGTATTTCGGGCATCCATTGGTTTTTATGGGACAGCCAGTTTGGGCGCTTTAACAATAATGGTTTTATAAGGAACAGCCACGGCGATCCTTTCTTTTTCCTGCATACATTGCTTTGGGCATTTGCTCCCTGGGCATTTTTATTATATTACGTATTTTTCAGGTTTATCCGGAATGTTATTAAGGGAACGGTTTTACCCGAATATGTTACCATCAGCGGCGCTATTATTATGCTGCTTATATTTTCTGTCTCTAAATTCCAGCTGCCCTTTTATACCAATATTCTTTTCCCTTTTTTTGCTATCATCACTGCTGTTTTTATACGTGAGATCATCGGTAGTAATAAAAACCTTTTTTTTAGCATCACTCAATATATAACAACCGGACTGTTGATAGTACTCATTATTGTGCTGAATTTTGCTTTCGCACCCGGTAACTGGCCTGTATTTTTGTTGCTGGCGCTTATATTGCTGGCGGTTACCTGGTATATCTATAAAAATAGCGGAACAAAAATCCGGGCTTTGTTTTTATTTACCTGTTGCGTTGCTGTATGGCTTAATGCTTATTTAATAATGGTAGTCTATCCAACATTGGACTATTTTAAGGGAGATGTGCATGCGGCAGAATATATTAACCAATATTATCCAAAAAACCAGGTGATATCAGCATTTAACGCTCAAAATGCCTTTGAATTCTACACGCAACAGCCTGTTTCGTTTATGGATATTACCCAAGCCAGTAAACATGGCAACGCGCTCCTGTTAATTAATGAAGATCAAAAAGCCGAATTGCAAAAAAACGATACACCATTTCAGCTGCTGAAAGAGTTTGACAATTATCCTAATGAGAATATTACCTTGCCATTTCTTATCGAATCTAAAAGAATGACAACGCTAAATCATTTCTTTTTGGTGAAGATAAACGGTATCGCAAAATAAAAATTCCGAAATTCGCCATAATTCCGAAATCGAACGTCCTACATCCGACATCAAATTATGCTGCAAATACAGGAAAACGTATCTCTTAAAAACTTTAACACTTTTGGTATTGGTGCCTGTGCCAGGTATTTTGTGGAGATAGCCCACGAGGATAACCTGGTTGAATTGTTTGCCGATCCGCTATGGCTGCAAACCGAAAGGTTGGTAATAGGCGGTGGCAGTAATTTATTATTGGTTACTGATTTTGATGGTTTGGTTATCCGGATGAATATCCGGGGCATCGAACACCGCATAAGCCATAACGATGTATTTGTTGAGGCCGGCGGCGGCGAGGTATGGAACGACCTGGTAAACTTTTGTGTAGCCCGGGAATATGCCGGTATCGAAAACCTAAGCCTCATCCCAGGTTCTGTGGGTGCATCTCCTATTCAAAACATTGGCGCGTATGGGGTTGAGCTTAAGGATACTTTTGTAAGCTGCAGGGCTTTTGAAATAGCTACAAGTACTTTTAAAACCTTTAGCAAAGCCGATTGTAAATTTGGCTACCGCGAAAGCGTTTTTAAAAATGAGCTGAAAGGGCAATACATTATTGTATCAGTAAAGTTTCATTTATCACTTATCCCCAATATCAATACCCAGTATGGCGCCATAGGGCAAGAGCTGGCAGTGCGGGGTATTGCATCGCCTACAATAAAAGACGTTTCAAAAGTAGTATCACATATCAGGGTATCTAAACTGCCAGATCCTTCAACCATAGGCAATGCCGGTAGTTTCTTTAAAAACCCGGTGATAAGTAAGCCGGAATTTGAAGCTGTACACACTAAGTACCCTGATGTAGTAAATTATCCGGCCGCCGACGGGCAGATAAAATTAGCTGCCGGATGGCTTATTGAGCAATGCGGATGGAAGGGAAAAACTGTTGGTCACACAGGAACCTGGAAGAACCAGGCCCTGGTATTAGTGAATCATGGGGGTGCCACGGGCGAGGAGATATACAGCTTTTCGTCGCAAATCATAGACAGTGTGTACACTAAATTTGGCGTTATGCTACAACGCGAGGTGAATATTATTAGTTAAAAATTTAAATTTTAACTAAATATTTCATTTTGTTTTCATTATTTACAAACAGCATTCGTGTTACAATTATCGTTTTCGTCATTGTTTTTTATTTACCACTTATTGCATTTAACGTACTGTTTGTTAGTTGTTTAATTACAATAGTAGTGTAATATATACACATAAGGTTTTGTTAGCAGATTTTTGGTTAATGAGTGAGTTTTGTAGTTAACATAGCGCTAAGTGGCATCATGCTTGCCTAACTATTAACACAAAACTTTAACAAAATGACAAAGATTGAGTTTAACACCCTTGTATTGCGCCAGGCAACGTCACTAAGGTCTTATGCCTTACACTTTACCCACGACGCAGACGATGCTAACGACCTTGTTCAGGACACAATGTTGAAGGCCATAACTTATTACAATAAGTTTAAAGAAGGCACAAATTTAAAAGGATGGTTATACACCATCATGAAAAATACCTTTATCAACAACTATCGCCGTTTTGTTAAAATGAGCACATTTGTTACCAAGAGTGACGAGATCTCATCTCCAAACCTGGTATTCAGTTCAACAAAAAACCAGGGCGAAGCCAAATTTGTGATGGATGATATTAAAAGAGCTTTGGACAGGCTGCCCGGAGATTACTATATACCATTTACCATGTATTTTGAAGGCCATAAATACCATGAGATAGCCGATCATTTAGAGATCCCTATAGGTACAGTAAAAACCCGCATCCACGTAGCCCGTAAGCTGCTAAAGAAAAACTTAAAAGCTTATGATAACGGCATTACAAAACCTGTATACGCAGAGAACTGATATCATAAACTCAATATCATAATTCTTTAAACAGAAAAACCCGCTAATTAAGCGGGTTTTTCTGTTTAAAGTTGTGTTATCGATAAGCGATAAGACCAACTCCTATAATTGATATTATAATGCTAACCAAGCTCCTTCATTGCTTCCCTGGCCGCTATCTGCCCCGAAATAATTGCCGGGGGAACACCCGGGCCAGGTACAGTTAACTGGCCAGTGTATAACATATTTTTAATATGCTTTGCCCGCATGGCCGGCTTAAAAAAAGCTGTTTGTGCCAAAATATTGGCCAGGCCATAGGCATTGCCCTTAAAGGAGTGGTAGTCGGCTTTAAAATCATTGAGCGCATAGCTGCGTTTAACAACTATCGCGTCGCGGATATCCTGCCCGGTGAGCTTTTTAAAGCGATCAAGCATCAGATCGAAATATTTTTCGCGGATGCTTTCATCATCATGCAACCCCGGTGCTATAGGC
>NZ_JBFUKX010000048.1:0-50173 GCF_056400605.1 Mucilaginibacter sp. P5_A4
CGCGTTTATGACCGGACAAGGATTAAGATGAAAGGGTATGTAGCAGTACAAAAAAAACTATTGGTAATGATGTATTACTTGTGGAAGAAAAACGAAAAATACGACGCCAAATTCGATCACACTAAAAAAATAATAGCCCCGGCAATGCCTGGGGCTACACTTGATGAACATCTAAAAGAAGCTCTCATTAAACAACAAAATTAATCTAATTTTTATGAAAATTTATTTGTTTTCTAAGACAGTACCTATTCGTTCATACTACACAGGCCTTAATCCGCCAACTGGCGGACGGTATCCACTACTATCCCTAACGTAAATTTTGTCTGAATCAGGATTAACAGAATTTTAACTTGGGTCGTTCTATCAAAAAAAGACTCTCGTATTCCCCAAAAGTCAGCAGAACAGCTTCGGGTGAAAACGGGCAAAACAATGCCGGGCTGTGCGGCTGCAGGGCATAGGAAGTTTTTGCATGTTCGGGGATATGCGGGCAAGGGCAAAATAATTCCAGCCCAGGTTTTGCCCGTTTTGCAGGGTAAAGGCCCCGAGCGCAAAGAAGCATTTCTGCTGACTTGAATTATTCACTTATTATTTGCTTTTTATAGATGCTCATTATCTCGCTATGCTCGGTCTTTGGACACTTTTGTTTCAAGACAAAAGTGTCTGGCCCTCCCGCGGCCAAGAGCGGGCCAATGTTACTCAGTTAAAACGAAACATTTGAGTACCTAAATATATTCGCACTGTACAGGGCGAAGAAGCTTGGCGGAGAGTGGATCCTTCACTATCGTTCAGGATGACAAAAAAATTTCAGCGAACACCTCATGGGTAACCCTTAAAGTTTTACTCATTAAACCTTTAGTGCCAGCCAGGGTCTACCTGTAACACGGCACAATAATTGGATAGTGCTGTATAATTAGACTATACTATGAAAAAAATAATTATAGGATTGCTTGCAGGTGTTATTACCCTTGCAGTATCAACAACCCAAACAAAAGCACAGGTTAACGTAAGCGTACAAATTGGGGCATGGAACCCACCGCCAGCATATACCGGCGTGAATTACTACTATCTGCCCGATGTGGAAAGTTATTATTATGTGCCAACACACCAATATGTTTATCTTGATGGTGGCCAATGGGTATTCAGACCAGCTTTACCGCCCCGCTACGCCAGTTATGACATCCGCAGCGGCTATAAAGTAGCTGTTAACAGGCCCAGGGCATACACTTATTATAATGTTGACCGTACCCGCTATGCACGTTACAAGGGCGTGCGCAACGTAATTGTACGCGATCATTACCACACCAGGGTAGTAAACCGTACCGCTGTGCATGCCAAACCAAGAGCAATTACCCGTACAAGGGTTGTAAACCATACCCGTGTTGTACACGCCAGGCCGCAACATGCCCGTGCTGCACAGCACAAGGCCAATAACGGCCAGCATAAAGGACACGACAAACACTAAGCACATACACGCTATAATAAAAAGATTGCCAGTGGGTGGTCTTTTTTTGTTACATGGCGCGTTGGGTTTAGGATTCAACAACCATGTCGAGCGCAGCGCGGCAATCGCGAACTGTGCAGGTCCGCTCTGTATAGCATGCGATTGCTTCGTGCCTACCCATGACGTATTCTATTTTCAAGGTGTAAGGCCTGTCTGTCTGAGCCTGTCGAAGACTCGTGCGGAGAGGCCTTTGCCCACTATGCTTCGACAGGCTACCCATGATGTGTTTTCAAAAAAACCTTTTTGTCATCCTGAACGGAGCGAAGGATCTAATCTCCGCCATGCTTCTTCGCCCTGTACAGTCTGCGAATAGATCCTTCACTCCGTTCAGGATGACAAACTTTTAAAACATCATTATCTCCTCGGAGTCCCCAGATTTTTCTACACGCAATGGCGGGATAGTTGTTGTTGGGGGTACCTCGCAATGATATTTTTAAATAAAACTCTTCGCCTTTGCCAAAGCATTATCCAAACCACTTACATCGCTACCGCCAGCAGTTGCAAAAAATGGCTGACCGCCGCCGCCGCCTTTTACTTCTTTGGCCAGTTCTTTTACAATGTTACCGGCATGCAGGCCTTTTTTCTTTACCAGGTTTTCGGCAATCATTACGGTAAGGCTCGGTTTACCGTCGAAATCGGCAGCAAGCACCAGGAACAGGTTGGGTACTATATCTTTTAACTGGTAAGCCAGGTTTTTAACGGCTTCTGCATTTGGCAGCGCTACTTTTTGAGCTATAAAGTTGATGCCATTTATAGCTTCGGCTTTTTGAGCAAGCTCATTTTTTAAGCCCGATGATTTTTCAAGGATCGATTTCTCGATCTCCTTTTTTAGCTTGCTGTTTTCGTCCAGCAGGCTTTCCACGCTTTTTGACAAATCTTTTGGATTTTTAAGCAGGTCCTTCAGCTGGTTAACCAGGAGGCTTTGGCTGGTGATATAAACCTCGGCAGCTACCCCGGTAATAGCCTCAATACGCCTAACCCCGGCGGCTACAGCGCTTTCGGTAATAATTTTGAAGAAACCTATTTGCCCGGTAGCCTGTACGTGCGTGCCGCCGCAAAGCTCCTTGCTAAACTCATCTTCGAAGGTAATTACACGTACATACTCGCCATATTTTTCGCCAAACAGGGCCGTTACACCGCTGGTGATGGCCTCGGCATATAACATACTGCGTTCTTCTTTCAGCGGGATATTCTGACGTACCTTTTGGTTCACGATGGCTTCTATCTGCCCCAGTTCCTCATCGGTAACTTTGGCAAAGTGCGAAAAATCAAAACGGAGGTAGTCGCTGTTTACCAATGAGCCTTTTTGATTAACATGACTGCCCAAAACCTGTTTCAATGCGGCATGCAGCAGGTGCGTAGCCGAGTGGTTGGCATTGGTTTGCCCGCGCAGCGCAGGATCAACAATAGCGGTTAAGGCATCGTCAATATCCTCGGGCAGCTCATCTACATAATGAACGGTCAGTCCGTTCTCTTTTTTAGTATCGGTTACCAAAACAATCTCACCATCAGGGAAAACAAGTTCGCCCTTATCCCCTACCTGGCCACCGCTTTCTGCATAAAAAGGTGTTTTATCCAGCACAATCTGGAATTGCTCTTTACCCTTGGCCGTTACCTTGCGGTATTTCACCACATGGGCAACAGTTTCTGTTTCATCGTAGCCGGTGAAGATGGAGCCTTCATCTTCTCTTATGGTGATCCAATCCCCGGTGTCAACTATTGATGCAGAACGGGAGCGAGTTTTTTGTTCTTGAAGGGCAACTTCAAAACCTTTCGTATCGACTGTCCAGCCTTGCTCTTTTGCAAGTAATTCAGTCAGATCTAATGGGAATCCATACGTATCGTATAATTCAAAAGCTACGTTGCCTTTTATGATTTTCAAAAATGAATCAAGCTGAGTAAAAAATTCTTGATCTGTTTTTGCACTTCTGCTAAACTCATTAATTTTCTCTAATTCCAGATCACTATAAGCTTGTTTGGAGTCGGCAGGGAACACACTTTTTAGAAAGCTTATCGTTGATGAAGCCACGGTTGATTTATCCCATTCAATACCATAATGGTATGTATCAATTTTAAGCTTTAACTTTTCCATGAGCTCACGTTCATAATTGAAAAGCCTAATCCCTTTCTCCAAGGTCCTCAAGAACGAAACCTCCTCTTCCAAAATAACCTTCTGCACAAAATCTTTCTGGCTGTACAAATTATCAAACACTCCCTTAAACTGTTCTGCCAACAATGGTACTAACTGGTTAAAGAAAGGTTCTTTAAACCCTAAAGTTTGATAGCTGTAACGCACAGCACGGCGTAAAATTCTGCGGATAACATAACCTGCTTTGTTACTTGCAGGCAGCTGCCCATCGGCAATGGCAAAGCTGATAGCACGGATATGGTCGGCCAATACGCGCATGGCAACGGCTTCGTTCCAACCGGCATCGCCGGGTTTCGCTGCGCTGTTGTAGGTTTTGCCGCTCTTTTCAGCAATGAACTGGATCATCGGCTGAAAAATGTCGCTATCATAGTTTGATGTTTTGGCCTGTAGCACCCGTACCAAACGTTCAAAGCCCATACCGGTATCTACGTGTTTGGCAGGCAACGGCTGCAATGCGCCGCCTTTTAAGCGGTTAAACTGCATAAATACGTTATTCCAGATCTCAATCACCTGGTCATGGTCGGCGTTAACAAGCCTTTCGCCTTTCACCTTTAACCTTTCACCTTCTTCCCGGCTATCGTAATGAATTTCCGAACATGGGCCGCAGGGACCGGTTTCGCCCATCTCCCAGAAGTTGTCCTTTTTGTTTCCGGGCAAGATATGGTCTTCGGCAACCAGGGCTTTCCACAAGTCGTAAGTTTCGGTATCTTTTTCAAGGCCGTCCTTTTCGTCACCTTCAAAATAGGTAACGTACAGGCGGTCTTTGGGTAATTTATAAACTTCGGTCAACAGCTCCCAGCTCCAGGCAATGGCTTCTTTTTTAAAGTAATCGCCAAAACTCCAGTTACCCAACATCTCGAACATGGTATGGTGATAGGTATCAATGCCCACTTCCTCCAGGTCGTTATGCTTACCACTCACGCGCAGGCAGCGTTGGGTATCGGCAACGCGGGATGCTTTTGCAGGTGCTTCGCCCAAAAATATATCTTTAAACTGGTTCATCCCAGCGTTGGTGAACATCAGGGTTGGATCGTTTTTTATTACAATTGGAGCAGAAGGAACGATGATATGTCCCTTGGAAACAAAAAAATCAAGAAAAGCCTGGCGTATTTCGGTAGCTGTCATAGTATATTATAATTGTAATATCGAAAACAAAGTTGAAGTGCAAAAGTGTGAATTTTTGTGTAGTAATGTATAGTTATATGAGATGAATTAAGCGTAATTGAGAAAATAAATATTAATTTTGATTATGGAAACGCTGAAAATCGAATTTGCAAATGAACAGGAAAAAAAAGTGCTTTTAGCCTTTCTTGATAGTTTAGGTTATCAATATGTGATAGATATTGAAGATGATCGCGTATTTACCGATGAGCATGCCCAGGAAATAGCCCGACGCCAGGCCGATCTTTTAAGCGGCAGAACCTCATCCCTTCCCTGGAGCGAAACCAGGAAACGGCCTGAAGATGTTTGAACGATGTGTAGGGTTTTGGACCGAACAACAACGATGTCATTGCGAGCGCAGCGCGGCAATCGCGAACTATACAGGTCCACCCTGTATAGCATGCGATTGCTTCGTACCTCGCAATGACCTAGACTGCATAAAAAAATAACACTAACAATCAACGACTTACAAATCCCCTTTATAAGACAACTTTCATACAGAAAATCCGAAATCGAAAATCCCAAATCCGAAATCAAAAGAATATCTTTGCATATGCCTTACAAAGACCGCGAAATAAGCAAGATGTATTACACCATGGGCGAGGTATCGGCCATGTTTGATGTGAATCAGTCGCTTATCCGTTTCTATGAAAAGGAGTTTGATGTATTGCAGCCCAAAAAGAACAAAAAGGGCAACCGCTATTTTACCCCCGAAGATATCGAAAACTTCAAGATCATCTTTCACCTCATCCGCGATAAAGGCTATACCCTAAACGGCGCAAAAGATCATCTTAAAAACAACATGAGCGATACACGCGAGAACCAGCGTGTTATCGATTCGCTCGAAAACATAAAAAAATTCCTGCTCGAAGTACGCGACCAGTTGTAGGTACGGGCTTTATATAAAAGCTAAAAGCAGATGCACAAAGCCAATGCTTTGATTATCAATTATATTTTTTTTTAGTTTTCAACGTAGAGACGCATAATTGCGTCTCCCGCGTGCAAATCACTCATGCAAATTGGTCTTGCAAATCGGCCTTGCAAATCCTGAATGTCCTGCGGGAGACGCAATTATGCGTCTCTACAACAGCCCATTTGCAGCAATGTCATTACTGTTTTTTCCAGCTTAGTCGGTGGGTTCCTTAATGAGGGCTGGATATGTGTTTCATTTTGGCGCTTTTACCCTGCCGGCGCAAGCTTAATATCCCTTTTAAGATTATCGCTATAATTATTCCCTGAATCGATTTATTTTATCACCGTTGTTTGAGGTATCCGCCTAAAACATATCTTTATTGCTTGCTATTAAATAAATGATCGCGAATCATAAAGGCGAGATCCCTTTTGTTGTATTGCTCCTGCCCTTTTTATTGGGGATAACCTTAGGGATTAGCCTTATAACGGCTGCATACCTCCCGGTGCTATGGGGTGTTTTTGGCGGATCGGGGATCGTATTTATCTTCCTCAATTTAACTTATCAGCGTTTTGCTGTTTACAAACTGCGCTGGTTGGGCGGCTTGCTGATGAACTTTATTTTGCTTTCGGCCGGATGCATCAGCGCCATCAATTATAACGAGCTGACGAATGAATATCATTTTTCAAGATCGCCCGCGCAATACCTGGCAGTAACGATCAATAACGAGCCCCAACTTAAAAACGGACTGGTAAGAGTCACAGCATCGGTTCGGCAAAATATCAACTATAAAAAAGCTACCGGTGCCAATGGCACGCTGCTTATCACCATAAAAGACAGCGCAGCCATAACCCTGCAATATGGCGATGAGCTACTGATCCCGGCCAAATATAACGCCATCGATCCACCGTTTAATCCGGCTGAGTTCAACTATAAAAAGTACCTGGCGAATCAAAATATTTACTACCAGGCATTTTTATACCCGAGAATGTATCGTGTAATAAAACATGATGCCGGCAACCCGCTTATTGCCTTTTCGCTGAAGCTGCGGCGGCAAATGGTGGTAAAATTCCGCCGGCAAATGCATGATCCGGGCGCTATCGCCGTAGCATCAACCCTGATATTAGGTTACAAAGCCGACTTGAGCAACGATATTTTGCAGGCCTATTCAAAAACAGGAACCATCCATGTGCTGTCGGTCTCTGGTGCGCACGTGGCTATTATTTACTTATTGCTGCAATGGGCGCTGGGTTTTTTAAACAATTGCCGGTATGGCAGGCATATCAAAGCGGGCATCATTGTCGCGCTTATCTGGTACTATGCCATGCTCAGCGGCTTTTCGCCCGCAGTTTGTCGGGCGGCAGTGATGATCAGTATGGTTATTATAGGCAAAACCTATGCCCGGTACATTAATATGCTTAATATACTGGCCATATCGGCGTTTATATTGTTGCTTTATAATCCGCTTTTTATAAGCGATGTAGGCTTTCAGCTCTCATACCTTGCTGTTGCGGGCCTTATAGTTTTGCAGCCCATGGTATATCAATGGATGGAGTTTAAAAACAAATGGGCCGATAAACTATGGGCCATCTGCTCGGTATCTATAGCGGCACAGGTGATCACCTTCCCCTTAAGCGCGTTGTATTTTCACCAGTTCCCGGTTTACTTTTTGCTCAGTAATTTGCTTATCATTATCCCCACTACCGTTATTATGTACAGCGGCATAGCCTACCTTATGTTTTCGTGGGTTCCGCTACTATCAAACGTATTGGCTTACCTACTGGAGACAACCATCCTGTTCATGAACAAAGCGCTGGCCATAATTGAACACGCCCCGTTTGCCGGCATCAGTAAAATATGGCTCACCACCCCCGAGTACCTTTTACTTTATATCATTATCATCAGCCTGTTTTATTTTTTGTATGATAAAAAATCATGGCTGATAAAGCTTGCTATGGTTGGCCTGCTGTTGCTTTGTATC
Source organism: Mucilaginibacter sp. P5_A4 (assembly GCF_056400605.1). Taxonomy (NCBI): domain Bacteria; kingdom Pseudomonadati; phylum Bacteroidota; class Sphingobacteriia; order Sphingobacteriales; family Sphingobacteriaceae; genus Mucilaginibacter; species Mucilaginibacter sp. P5_A4. The sequence continues at coordinate 7,703 of NZ_JBFUKX010000048.1, forward strand.
AGCATCAGCATAAAAAAATACCGCGCACAAACTACCAGCTCTATAGCTTTTTTAAACCTGCGCAAAAACACAGGGATAGTACTTAAAAGCGGAAACAGCGCCATTGTATTAACCAACCTTGCCGATACCGACCGGAATTACAGTTATTCGGTACAACCATACCTGGATAGTACACAGGTAAATGATGCTACAATTATTAGCCCAAACCAAAATATCAGTTTACCTTATTTAAAAAAACAAGGCCCCATTGTTCAGTTTTATGATAAAAGAATAATTATATTTGATAAGCGATTACAAAACCAGTTATTACCGCAAAAATTAAAAACCAATTACCTTTATATCACCGCCAACCCACATTTAAGTTTATTTGAAATTAACAGATCATATGAGTACCAGGTACTTGTGATTGATGGCAGCAACAGTAGCCAAACCATACGTAAGTTTGAAGGCGACGCAAAACGTTTGCATGTAAACTATAAAATATTAAAACGTAACATTTCGTTAATAACATTATCTAATTTCCAACATTAAACTAAACACCAATAAATTTGTCTTCTATTAAAAAACAGGTAAATTGGTATTAATCAAACAAAAAATATGAGCATAAAATTTCTAAATGTTGCTTTGGGTCTGGCCCTAACCGCAACCGCTATGAGTGCAAACGCACAAAAAAAATACACCGAAGGAGTAGTTGACTTTACTACATCAATGATGGGACAGCAAATACAGGCCAAAAGCTATTTCAGAGCCGATTCAAACGCGTTTGCTTTTTCAAATGGCCCGGCTAATATCAAAATCCTGACCGATGCAAATGCTAAATCAATGGTAATATTAGTAGATGTACCCGTTGCAAACATTAAAAAAGCAGCAGTGGCCAGTCCTGACGATATTGAACAGGCAATTGCTGCTATGCCGCAATTTACTTTTGCTCCCGGCACCGAAACTAAAGTGATCTCGGGCTTTAACTGTAAAAAAGTGGTTGCAACAGATTCAAAAACCAAAAAAAGCTATGATATATGGATCACCAATGATATCGAGATTCCAACAACAGGCGTTGCAAAATATTACGCTGGTATTGGTGGTTTCCCGGTTCAGTACACTTCATTTAGCCAGGGACAATCAACCGAGGTTACTGTAAAAAGTGTAACCGAGCAAAAAGTACCTGCAGGCACATTTGGTATCCCTTCTGATTTTGAAAAAATCACCATGGATGACTTGAAAGCTATGCGCGGAGGCAAATAAGCTTCTTCATTAACTATTCATTAAAGGTTTCTTAACATTGAGGTTAAAGTACTATTTTTGTACCCCTTATGTTAAGAAACCTTTTTAGCCTGGTCAGATTTTTTGTTTTCTGGATATTGTTTTTTGCAATAACCCGGGTTACATTTGAATTGTATTTTCTGCCTAAACTTAAAGAGGCCGGTTTTAGCGAGATCCTGCAAACCTTTTTCTACGGCCTAAGGCTTGATGCATCGGCAGCAGCCTATATCTGCGCTATCCCGCTCCTGGTATTTATTGTTAACTGGTGCATCCCAAAATCGTACGTCAAGCCTGCCTGGCTTAAAGTTTATGTATGGTTCTGCCTGTTTTGTATCTCCTTAAATACTGGCCTCAACTTCAATATATTTCGCGAGTGGGGCACCAAAGTGGTGTTCAGGGTGTTTAAATCATTATATGATGCACCATCAGAGGCCTTTGCTTCAACAGGCTCATCACCGGTGGGCAGGTGTATTATTATCTGTTTGATATTATTGGCATCGGGCATATTGCTATCCAATAAGATCATAGACTACAAATTTAAAAAGCCAAAAGTTGAACCGCGGCTAAAAGCGGTGCTCATTATTCTGCTGGTGTTCTTTAATTTCCTGTTGATGCGGGGCGGAATTCAATCCGCACCGGTAAACCAAAACTCGGCCTATTTTTCTGACCATGAGTTTCTAAACCAGGCAGCCCTTAATACCGAGTGGAACCTGTTTAATAACGTGGTTGAAAATTTGCGTACTCCTTACAACCCTTTCGTGTTTATGCAGCAAGGCAGCGCAGCGCAACTGGTTGCAGAAGCTTACAGCGTTAAAAATGACAGTACCATAAAGGTATTAACCACCAGCCACCCCAACGTGGTGATTATCCAGATGGAAAGCTATACGGCCGATGTTATTGAATCATTAGGCGGCGACAAAGGTGTTGCCCCCAATTTTGAAAAATTCATCAAAAACGGCATCCTGTTCAATAACATTTATTCCTCTGCCGATCGGACGGATAAGGGTATCATATCCATTATGAGTGGTTTTCCATCGCAGGCTATCCGCACCATAGTTTCGGATACGCTGAAACAGGCTAAACTGCCCGCCATAGCCACAACCTTAAAAAACGCCGGTTACATAACATCCTATTTTTATGGCGGTAAAAGCAGCTATATGCACTTTAACACCTTCATGAAAAGCCATGAGGTTAATCATATTACCGATGAGCTGGTCTTTGACAAAAGCCAGGTAAAAACCCAATGGGGCGTGTATGACGACGTACTGTTAACTAAACACTTACAATACGCRCAACAACAAAAACAGCCTTTTTTTACATACCTGCAAACATCAACCAACCACGAGCCTTTCATATTACCAGGGAAAGCACATTTCCCCGATGAAGATAAAGATGGCGATGCCAGCAACAAGTTCAGGAGCACAGCTTATTTTACCGACTCGTGCCTTAACGCTTATTTTGAGCTGGCCAAAAAGCAGGACTGGTATAAAAATACACTCTTCATTTTAGTAGCCGATCATGGGCATCGCCTGCCGCATAATATATCTGAGGCTTACAATCCTGTAAAATACCATATCCCGCTTTTGTTTTTTGGTGATGTGATAAAGCCCGAATACCGGGGCAAAAAGATTGGCAAATTAGGCGGACAAACAGATATTGCTGCCACACTGTTTGCGCAGTTGGATCTGCCTCATAAACAATTTAAATGGTCGAAAGATCTGCTTAACCCCAACACTGCCGATTTTGCCTTTTTTAACTGGGATAACGGCTTTTGCTTCATGATGCCGCAGCAGGTAGTATCTTATGATAACTCGGGCAAAAGGATAGTTTATACCGGCAATAAAAACGCTGATGCAAAGGCCACGGATAAAGCGCTGCTATATGGCAAAGCCTTTTTGCAGGAGGTGTATACGGAGTATATGGGGTATTAGGCCGGATTGAAGGATTTTGCGTTTTGTCATTCTGAGTGGTAAAATTTCACGAAACGCTGAAGGGGAAATGACGTTTTAAAAGGTTTGTCATCCTGAACGCAGTGAAGGATCTATTCGCAGACTGTACAGGGCGAAGAAGCATGGTGAATAATAGATGTTTCACTACGTTCAGCATGACAAAAAGGGACTTTGAATAAACCTATTTAAAAGTTTGTCATTCTGAGGAACGAAGAATCTACTCGTGGACTATACAGGACGGATATGCAGGGCGAAGAATTGATACTTCACCCGGTAAACACAGGGGGCCACTCCATAATTTCTTTATTTAAAAAATTCCAGTTGGGGTTTTCCTGTTCAATCAATTTAATCTTTTTGTCCCTTACCCAACCTTTAATTTCTTTTTCTCTTTCAATTGCATGATTTATATATTGGTGTCTTTCATACCAAACTAAATAGAAACATTTATATTTTGAAGTAAAGCTTTCGGCTTGATTGATGCCGAAGTAATGTTCATATAGGCGTTTGTCGAGGTCGTTTGTAACGCCAGTGTACAGCACTTTCTTATTGTAATTGGTAAGAATATAAGTAAAGAAGTTATACTGGCGCATATAGGGTATGAATTTAAGAAAAGTTTTTGTTTGTCATTCGGAGGCAGATGAATCTATTCGTGAACAATGCAGGGTGAAGAATAGATGCTTCACTACATTCAGCATGACAAAGGGGGGATTTTGTCATTCAGAGGCACGAAGAATCTATTCATGAACTGGCAGGACGAATATGCAGGGCGAAGAATAGATGCTTCACTACGTTCAGCATGACAAAGGGGGGATTTTGTTGTTCTGAGGCACGAAGAATCTATTCATGAACTGGCAGGACGAATATGCAGGGCGAAGAATAGATGCTTCACTACGTTCAGCATGACAAAGGGAGCCCCAACCATCTAACTCAATGAGTCCCCCAACTGCTCCACCCACATATTAAACAACCTTGTTTCAAACGCCACAGCTTTATTGGCATGTTTTTCCCAATCGGGCGAAAATTTATGGAGCTGGTTCAGCATTTCTTCCAGGTGGCCTTCTTCTTCCAGGATGATTGATTTTACGTTCACTTTGCTAGCTGCTTCGTCAAGGGCGGTTTGGTAAATGGGGTAAAGTTCATCGGCACGTACCTCAATGGCGTATGTTACCAGCAGATAGGCGGCAAAGCGCAGTTCGGCACCGGTAAGATTCAGCTCAGTTTTCAGATAACGGCAAACGTCTATATCCAGCTGGTTAAGGTAGTATTTGCTTGAACCGGGGGCAAGCAGGTATTCGGCCGCGTAGGTTGGTAATTCAACCCCTGTTTTTTCGAGTTGTTTTTTTAGGTAGAAGGCGTGGCGGTGCTCTTCGGCGGCATGCTTCAGGATGATATAAGTTACTGTAAGCGGGTCTTCACTTGCCGAGATCTTGCGTGCACCGGTGTTTTCCATCAGCGATAGCGTATTTAACCAGCGTGAGTGTAGTTCGTTATCGGCTATTATCTGAGGTAAAAGTTTGTTTAACATCATGGTTATAGTTCTTGAAGTGCCTGCTCTATTTTACTGTAAACATACTGCAGTTCATCATCAGTAATGCAATAAGGGGGTAAAATGTAAATTACATTGCCCAGGGGGCGCAGTATGACACCGGCGGCTAAAAAGTAATGGTATAGTTTATCGCGCAGCGAATTAAAGTACGAAGTATTGTCGCCCGTTTCCCACTCCATGGCTAAAATAGTGCCGGTTTGCCTTACGGTTTTTATTGTAGGGTGATGTTTGATCTTAGCACCAAATTGGGCATGGGCTGCCGCTATACGCCGGATATTAACTTCCGTCGCTGGTTGCTGAAAAAGATCCAAACTCGCCAAAGCCGAGGCGCAGGCAATAGGATTAGCGGTAAATGAATGGCCGTGAAACAGGGTTTTTAACCTGTCGTCTGATAAAAAAGCATTGTAGATCTGTTGGGTACACGTGGTTAGGCCGAGGGCCATGGTCCCACCGGTTAAGCCTTTAGAAAAACACATGATATCGGGCTGTACATCCACATAATTGCATGCAAAAGCCTTCCCTGTACGGCCAAAGCCCGTAAATACCTCGTCATCTATCATCAGCACACCCTCTTGCTTGCAGTGGGCCATTAACTCATTAAGGTATTCAGCCTCATACATCAGCATTCCGGCTGATCCTTGTACCAGTGGCTCGAAAATAAAGCAGGCTAATTGAGATTTGAGATGTGAGATTTGAGATTTGAGGCTTTGGATGTTTTCCTTGTTGGGTGTATCAATAAATTCTACCTCAAACAGCAGGCTATCAAAGGCTTTGGTAAACGCACTGCGGCCGCTTACGGCCATGGCGCCAAAGGTATCCCCGTGGTAAGCATTGTTGAAGGCCAGGATCCTGGTACGCTGATTGCCTTTATTAAGCCAGTATTGGAGGCACATTTTTATGGCTACCTCAATAGCTGTTGAGCCATTATCGGAGTAAAACGCTTTTTGCTGATTATCGGGCAAAATTGCCAATAAGCGTTCGGCCAGTTCAACAGCGCCTTCATGGGTAAACCCAGCGAAAATTACATGCTCCAGCTTTTGCAGTTGTTCGGCAACTTTTTGGGCAATGTAAGGGTGCGCGTGCCCGTGGATATTTACCCACCAGGATGATACCGCGTCTATATATTGTTTACCAGTTTCATCAAATAACAGCGCTCCCTGCCCCTTCACAATAGGTATGGGCGGCGCGGCAGTTTTCATTTGGGTATATGGGTGCCAGATAACTTTAAGATCTCGTTCGGTAAGGCTCATAACTCATCCTGTAAAAGTTCAACTACCCGTTTATCTGTCGGGAATGCAAAATCGGCTATACTTAATGCAGTTAAATTTACCCACCTGAATGACTGCAGTACTTCGCTTTCGCCGTCGAAATCAAATGCTATGGTTTTGGTAACTAAATCCACAGGGGTAATACTCCTCACCAAATAGTAAACACTGATAACCTGCGAATTGTTAAAGGCCGATTTTACAAAAAAATCTGTTGTATAAAAATGGCTTACAACCTCAATTTCCAGGTTGCACTCTTCCATAAATTCACGTTTTAAGCCTTCAACCAGGCCTTCGCCCAATTCCAGGCCGCCACCAGGGAATTTGGTGAATTGCATACCGTATTCCTGCTCATCGCTTACCAGCACTTCGTCGTTATCATTAAGCAGCAGACCGTAAACCCTTACATTAAAATACTCTGCCATTATTCAAAGTGTTTTTTGTTGCGTACTACAATATCCATTGTCCATTCAATAGTTTCTGTTTGTGCTTCCGACCGTATAGGACAGTTGGGCATGCTGCAATAGTGGCAGCAATTTGGCAAACATGGATCTGTATGGATAAAAAGTTCGGTTTTTATGCCAAATTCATTATTGATCATTTTATCAACCAGTGATACTTCGGTATGTACAGTGTTCAGGTCGAAATAATTGGGCAGCGTTAAGTGGCAGTCGATATGCAGCTCGTTACCGTATTTCTGGGCGCGCAGGTTATGCACATCAATCCAGGCCTCGCGGCGTTTATCGCTTAAAACTTTTACAATATCCCTTACCACCTTAAAATCGGCTTCATCCATCAACCCCCCTACCGATTTGCGCACCAGTTTATAACTGCTATATAGTATATAAATACCAACTAATATTGATAAGGCACTATCAAGCCATAAAATGTTGGTAAAATGTATCAGCAACAAACCAAGCACCAGGCCACCGCTGGTTACCATATCTGAAAGCAGGTGGCGACCATCGGCATCCAGAGTAATAGAGTGTAGCCCCTTCCCTTTATAGATCAAATAATAACCCAATGATCCGTTTACAACACCTGTAAGACCGATAATTGTGGCTCCGGTAAGCAAATCGTGGATGTTATTTGGGTAAAATATGCTGTAAACTGATTTAATGATAATGATAACCCCGGCAATGCCTATAAGCGATCCCTCGATGAAAACAGAAAAGAATTCAACCTTACCATGCCCGTAAGGATGGTTTTCGTCGCGCGGCAACGATGCCAGGTAAATACTAAAAAACGCGAAAGAACTGGCTATTACATTAACTATGCTTTCGGCGGCATCTGTTAGTATAAAATTAGATGCGGTTAAAAAGTAGGCACCAAATTTCGCTATCATGAGCACAATACCTGTTATGAGCGAAATTAATATGATCCTTTTTTGTTCCTTCAAAGCAATCTGAATAAGGCGACAAATTTATAAATAACAAGCGTAAGTAGCAGTAAAGTTATTTTCTATATTTGCCCCGATAACATAATTTATATGAGCGCATTAAGTAACCGGATAAATAACTTGTCCGAATCACAAACAATTAAAATGGCCAAAATGGGCCGTGAACTTGCCGCAAAAGGTGTTGATGTGATCAGCCTGAGCTTTGGCGAGCCTGATTTTCATACCCCTGAGCACATCAAGGAAGCCGCTAAACAGGCCATGGATAAAAACTTTACCTACTACACTCCTGTAGCTGGTTATCCCGAACTGCGTAAAGCTGTTGTTGCCAAGTTAAAGAACGAAAATAACCTTGATTATGATGTTAGCCAGATAGTAGTTTCAACAGGTGCCAAACAGGCTATTGCCAACGCGGTATTATGTTTGGTGAACCCGGGCGACGAAGTAATTATCCCTACCCCCTACTGGGTATCATACAGCGAAGTTGTTAAGCTTGCCGAGGGTGTAAGTGTTTTCATCAACACAACTGTTGAACAAAACTTTAAAATTACGCCTGAGCAGTTAGAGGCGGCCATTACGCCAAAAACTAAATTGTTTATGTTCTCATCGCCATGTAACCCTACCGGTAGTGTTTACAGCAAGGATGAGCTGGAAGGCCTGGCCAAAGTATTTGAAAAACACCCTCATGTTTATATCATGAGCGACGAGATCTATGAGCATATCAACTATATTGATAAACACGAATCAATAGCCCAGTTTGATTATATAAAAGATCGTGTGGTGATCATCAACGGCTGGTCGAAAGCATTTGCCATGACCGGTTGGAGGATTGGTTACACCGCAAGCAACAAAGAGATTGCTACGGCCTGCGATAAAATGCAGGGACAAATAACCTCAGGAACCTGTTCAATTACCCAGCGTGCCGGTATTGCTGCTTATGAAGGCGGCCTGGAAACAGTACTTGAAATGCGCGCAGCCTTTAAAAGACGCCGCGACATTGTTTATAAACTATTGAGCGAAATTGACGGTATAAAATTAAACCTGCCCGATGGCGCGTTTTACTTTTTTCCTAACGTTACCTCGTTCTTTGGCAAAAGCTATAATGGCAAAACAATTAAAGATGCTGATGAACTGAGCATATACCTGCTGGAGGAAGCTCATGTAGCTACCGTAGGCGGTGATTCATTTGGTGATACTACTTCTATCCGCATCTCCTACGCCGCTGCAGAGGATAAGCTGATAGAGGCTGTAAGAAGGATTAAAGAAGCGCTGGGGAAACTGGTGTAGATGTTCAGATTTCAGATTTCAAAGATGAATTACGCGAATTAAAAAAAATTCGAATTTAAATGCAGCTGAAATTCTGTTAATTCTTAAATTCGAAAAATTCCGGTTCAGAATAACAAAAAGCCCCTCATCATCACGACGAGGGGCTTTTATTATTTAGTGACCAGGTTTTTCTATAATCCAAAACCGTAGGCTACACGTAAACCTACGAGGCCATAGTTATTACCCTGGCCAGAAAAATTTTCATAACGTGCACCAACATCCCATGATTTGGTTGCGTAACCAATGCCGGGAGAAAGAATAAGTTTGGTGTTTTTTTCACCGCCGGCTACTATCGGATGAACTTCAAACCCAGCACCTGCTTCGCCCGACAGATAAAAGCCATCGCTAACAAACGCTTTAAGACCAGCTTTAACCGGGATCATACCAAGTGATCTGGCTTTAAAAGTTGAAGTGGCTGTGCCGGTTGGAGTGGTTACTGATGTGGTATAAGTTTTACCAAAAAAGTTATAGTAACCAGATGTTAGCGTTAAAGCTACATTGTTATTAACCCCATATTGTAAACGTCCGGTACCACCAAGCTCAAATTTCGAAATATCATGTGCGTTACCTGTAGGTACACCTGCTTCTAAACCAATACCAAAACGTATTTTGTTGGCGGGAGTAGTTTGTGCGCTTACATTTGTTCCGATGAATATAGCTACAGCTGTACAAGCTCCGGCTATAATTTTTGTCATTGTTTTCATAGTTGTAATTTTTATATAACTCTGCAATTTTTTCATTGCATTGATACCTCCTTTACAAATACTTTGCCATTTTGATAACTTTTAACCCTTGTGAGATTGGCATGACGATTTAAATACGGAGTTTTATTGTAGTTATTTTAAGTAAGTATTTAGCTTAAATATTGATTATCAATATACTTTTTTATTAAAAAATGATATTTACCATTCGTTTTTAGAAATTTATTTAACATCAAATTAATGTACAGAAAAACAGAATGCTGCTTATACAAAAAGTGTCTGCAATTAATGATTTTTGTAGTTTATAGGCTAAAAATTTAATAACTATTGGCATACCGATGAGATGCTATGGCTTGCCAAAAACAAAAAAAGAGAAGTTTTTGCTCCTCTTTTTTTGTTTTTATGAACAAGTATTAAATATGTGGATCATGTTTTGGATCGGGCTTATAGCTTTTTTCTATCTCGGCCAGTTTTTCTTTACCATAAGCAAACCTGGTGATGGTATAGTATAAAACGGGCACTATAAATATAGCAAGCGATGTGGCTGCAAGCATCCCCCCAAACACCGTCCATCCTATGGTTTTCCGGGCCTCGGCGCCAGCACCGGATGAAATCATTAAGGGCACAACCCCCAACATAAATGCCATCGAGGTCATGATGATTGGACGTAAACGCAGGCGCACCGCTTCAAGGGTAGCTTTTTCAAGGTTCATCCCCCTGTCTACACGTTCTTTGGCAAACTCAACTATCAAAATCGCGTTTTTGGCAGCCAAACCTATCAAGGTAATTAAACCAATCTGCGCATATACGTTATTGGTTAGGTCGGGCCAGAACGTAAGGAAAAGGATGGCTCCAAATGCGCCTAAAGGCACAGCCAGCAGCACCGAAAACGGAACTGACCAGCTTTCATATAACGCGGCGAGGAAAAGGAATACAAAGCCTATAGAAAGTGCAAAAATGTAAACTGTTGTTGAACCAGACAATAACTCTTCGCGGCTAAGGCCCGAAAACTCGTAACCAAAGCCCTGTGGCAGCGACTTGGCAGCAACTTCTTTTAAAGCCGTTATAGCATCACCGCTGCTGTAACCGGGCCTGGTACTCCCATTGATCTCAGCCGACCTGAACAGGTTATAATGTGCAATCAGCGGAGAGTTTTCAATAACCTTGTAAGAGGTAAGGGTACTTAACGGCACCATTGTACCAAATGAATTGCGCACAAAGTATTGTCCGATATTGCTAATATTACTCCGGTAAGCAGTATCTGCCTGTGCAAGTACCCTAAAGTTTCGTCCGTATATGGTAAAGTCATTAATATAGGTACTCCCCATATAGGTTTGTAGGGCACTGTTTACATCGGCGATAGAAACGCCTAATTTTTTTGCTTTCTCCCGGTCAATAGTTAACTGGTAAGCAGGCGTACTCGCTGTAAAAAAGGTGAAGGCCCTGGCAATTTCGGGGCGTTTATTAAGCTCGCCCACAAATGTTTTCAATGTTCTTTCAAACACCTTTATATCACCCCCTGCTTCTTTCTCTTCTAATATAAATGAAAAACCACCGGTACTTCCCAAACCCGGAATAGCAGGTGGCTGAATTACTACCACATTAGCCTCTTTAAACCTGGCCAGTTTTTTAGTAAGCTTGGCAACAAGGGCAGTTATCTGCTGCGATTTTTCCTTACGCTCATCCCAGGGCTTAAGCTGAACAAACATAGTGGCGCTATTGGCCTTACTTGCAAAGCTAATAGCGTTCAAACCGCCTAATGCCGCATAATGTGCAATTTCGGGTACGCTATCGAGGGTTTTCATCATTTGGTGCAGCACATCAACCGTTCTTACTGTTGATGAAGCTTCGGGCAGATCATAGGTGATATAAACACGACCATCATCCTCTAACGGAATAAATCCTGATGGTTTACCCCTGAATAAAAGTATGGTACCTATAATAATACACACCAGTATAATGATAATGAACTTTGAATTTTTTATGCCCTTATCAACAGAATTGCGGTACCTGCCCGTTATACGGGTGAACCAGTCATTAAATACAAAAAAGAATTTGTTGAGTCCTTTTGATTTTTCATCAATTTTATGCGGACGGAGTAGCAGCGTGCACAGCGCCGGGGTTAACGAAAGCGCCACAAATGCCGATATCAATACCGATATGGCTATGGTAATGGCAAATTGCTGGTAAAGCCGCCCAACTATACCAGGCACAAACCCTACCGGCACAAACACAGCAGCTAATATAAGGGCAATGGCAATTACCGGCGCCGATATATCGCGCATGGCATGCTCCGTTGCTTCACGTGGAGACATGCCCTCCTCATCCATATAATGCTGTACAGCTTCAACCACCACAATAGCATCATCAACCACAATACCTATGGCTAATACAAAGCCAAACAGCGTAAGCGTATTTATGGTAAAATGGAGTGGGATAAAGAATATAAATGTACCTATGATAGAAACGGGAATAGCCAATACAGGGATAAGGGTGGAACGCCAGTTTTGCAGGAATAAAAATACCACTACAATAACCAACCCCAATGCTATAAGCAGGGTTTCAACCACTTCGCTAACTGATACTTTAACTACAGTTACCGCTTCAAAAGGCACCACATAATCAATATCAGCCGGGAAACTTTTTTTAAGCTGCTCCATGGTAGCGTATACGTTCTCGGCAGTTTCAAGCGAATTGCTGTTTGGGGCCTGGTACACCAACAGATATGATGCCCTTTTACCATCAACAAACGAATTACCGGAGTAATTGAATTTACCCAGCTCAATACGTGCTACATCCTTTAAATGTACAATAGCACCTGTAGCCGGCACGGTTTTCACAACTACATTACCAAATTCTTCGGGTTTGCTTAAACGGCCTTTTACCAGTACAGAATATTCAAAGGTTTGCGCTTTTTGCTGGGGCGTGGCACCAACAGTACCTGGGGCCACCTGGGCGTTTTGCTCGGCCAATGCAGAGGTTACATCGCCTGCAGACATGCCCAAAGCTGCGAGCTTATCGGGGTTAAGCCAGATACGCATACTGAAATCATCAGCACGGCTAACAACATCGCCCACCCCTTTGGTACGTAAAATAGCATCCTTTATAAAAACATTGGTATAATTATCGGTAAAAGTAACATCATGGCTGCCTTTAGGTGAATACATGGCAACCAGCATTAATATACTGGGATTACGCTTGCGCACAATCATCCCTAAACGCTGCACCTCCTGCGGCAAGGTCGGGAGCGCAATACCCACACGGTTTTGCACATCAAGCGCTGCTATATTAATATCGGTACCTACATCAAAGTTAACCGTCATGCTCATTTGGCCGTTACTGCTGCTGTTACTTTGTAAATAGGTCATGCCCGGCACGCCATTCACTTGTACCTCTACCGGGGTGGCCACGGTTTGCTCTACCGTTAATGCATCAGCCCCGGTATAAGTACCGGTAACAGAAACAGTTGGCGGGGTAATATCGGGATATTGCCCGATAGGTAAGCTGGTCATTGACAATACGCCCACAATTACAATCACTATTGAGATCACTATTGCGGTTACCGGTCGTCGTATAAAAGTATCTGCGATCATTCTTTTTATTATTAAGTTTTGCAGGGATTGTTCCCTGCCACAAGCTTAAATCTCTCTTCGTATATAAACATTATTTTTTTGGAGCCGCACCTGCAGGCGGGCCACCGGCGCCAAGCGTTATTCTGCCGCCATCGCGCAAACGCTGAAAGCCATCGGTCACCACCTTGTCGCCGGCTTTGATACCGGCCATAACCACTATATCTGTATTAACACGGGGGCCAAGCTTTACCTTTACCTGGTTGGCAATGGTATCGCGCCTGTCTTTTATGGTTTTATCCTGGGCGGTATCTTTAACTGTAGTATCCCTGGTTACAAAAACAAAAAACTCGCCCATTTGCTCGGTTACCGCTTTATTAGGTATCTGCACCCTGTTGCCCGATTGCCCATTCAATACCTGTAAAACGCAGCTCATGCCATCCTTCAGTACATCATCCTCATTAGGGAACTGGATACGTACTTTAATACTTCCGGTTCCGCTGTTTACGCCCCGGTCAATAGCTAAAACTTTGCCGGTTTTATTATAAGTAGTACCATCGGGCAGCTGTAGTTTAAAAGTGGTATCGCTGCTTGCTTTTTGCAGATTATAAAAGCGGTTAATATCCTGCTCGTTAATTACAACGTCGACACCAATAGGGTGCTCGGCTGATATGGTGTTCATCAACGTAGTACCGACAGCAATCTGTGCACCCAGCCTCACCTGCGAAATACCTATGCGCCCTGTGAAAGGCGCCCGGATGGTAGCATAAGAAAGATCTGTAGCAGCCGATGCAAGCCCCGCTTTAGCTACAGCCACCTGGCTTTTATTTGTTTCATATGCAGCGGTAGCCTGGTCGACAGTTTGCCGGGCAATAGCATCGTTTTTCAACAGCATATTATACCTGTCAACATCTTTTTGGGCTTTTACCAGGTTGGCCTGGGCGCTTAACACGTTAGCCTGGGCTTGCTGATATGCTGCTTCATATTTACGTTTATCAATTTCATAAAGCACTTTGCCCTTTTGTACAACATCACCTTCCTTAAAAAATATACCCGTTACAAAACCCGGCACCTGGCTACGCAGCTCAACAGTGTTAATAGATATTACTACTCCCTGGTACCTATCATAATAGGTAGCCTCTGCAGTTTTGGCTTCGGCAATTGAAACCGGTGTTGGCGGCTGCGCGGCTGCCCCACCCTTACCGGCTTTACCACATGATACCCATGTTATTAATGCTGCCGGGGCTAACCAATATATATATCTGTTTTTCATTATAGTGATTTGTTTTTTAAAGGTAATGAAGCTATCATGAGCATCTATAATTTTGTTTTTAAGCGATTACTCATGATGGTTTCATTATAGTGATTTGTTTTTTAAAGGTAATGAAGCTATCATGAGCGTTTATTTTTTTGTTTTTAAGCGGCAACTCATGATGGTTTCATTATAGTGTTGTTCGTTTGAATTCTATTTAATATTGTTATTGTACGGTTAATGTCCCCAATGATCTTTGCAGATCGATCTTGCTGGCCAGCAGCTGGAACAAGGCATTATAATAGTTCAGCTCGGCAGTACGCAGGTCTGATTGTGCTACAATAACATCAAGGTAAGTTTTAACTCCCTCACGGTATTGCAGACTTACTATTTTATAAACATCCCTTGCCAGGTCTACGTTTTCACGCACAAGCCGGTAGCTGGTGTAATTACTTTTATAGCCAGCCAATGCCTGCACATACTCGGTGTTGATGCTGTTGCGGGTATTTTCTATATCCAGGTCGGTGCGCTCAACCTGTAAGCGTGCTTTTGCTAAATTCTGCAGGCGTTTGCCTCCCTGGAAAATTGGCAGGCTTAAAGTAATACCAGCATAACCCGTTGGATAGGCATTGCTATATAGATTATTAAAATCATGATTAAAGTATGCATAATTATAACTACCTACCGCCGATATAGAGGGTAAAAAACCGTAACGGTAATAGTTAATATTTAGACTCTTAAGCGCTTTTGAGCTTTGCAGCAGCCTAAATTCGATGCGGTTGTTTACATCCAGCGTTTGATTGGTATCAATGTAGGCCTCCTGTTCGTATCGTGATGAATCGTATGATAGCGTTAAGGGCTTTTCGCCACCAATGCCCATGATCTGTTTTAAATAGGCCGTTTTGCTTTTTATTGATTCTTCTKTCGCCTTACGCGTAGCTATTGAATTATTGAGGGCAATGGTTGCCTGCTTATAATCTGTTTTATCAGATACGCCTGCCTGGTACCTGTTGGTGGCATCTTTTAAGCTACGCTGCAGCCGTGTAATATCCTCGTTGGTAATATTAAGCTGTTTTTGCGATAACAATACATCAAAAAAAGCCTTGCTTACATCCGATACAACTCCTATCTGGGTGCTTAAAGTATTTTCCCTGTAATACTCGCGAGAGTACCTGGATGCTTTTGAAGCCAGGAATACATCATTATTATATAATACCTGCGATGCTGTAACACCCAATGTAGACAGGTTACGGATACTACCTGCGTTTGAAGGGATATTGGCGCCTCCTGCGCCTGCCTGCGGGCTGCCTTTAAAATAGTAGTTATATAGTCCTGATGAATTTACCTGCGGCAGCCATCCCGATAAACCTATCCTGATATCGCGCTCATTGATCTGCTCATCAATAGAAGCCTGCCTTACTGCGGGTTGATTGCGCAGCGCGTAATCAACAGCTTGCTTAAGCGAAACCGGTCCCCCGCCAATAGTATCAACCCCGCCTTGAGCAAAAACCGGCGAATGTAAAATTAATGTTAAATTAATTATTGTTAAGATGGATAGGTTTTTTAGTTTTTTCATACGAAGGAAATAGATGTCAATGCAAACTGACATAAACTACAAAACAAAGTTGCTATAGTTTTAATCGAATTACACAGGGGAGTGCGAATATGTGATTAATATCAACAAAATATTATGAACCACAAGAATATTACCGAAATTTTATAAATGCATGGCAAAAACCTGCCAATTTTCGGTTTTTACAAAAAAATGAAAATATAAGGTGCGGAATAAACAAAAAAATTAATTAATTTGCCATGTAATATGAATACACCTTTATCAATTAGGTTAACCTAATGATAAGCTATTTTTAAAAAAATTACACTTACCGTATAAGTTATTTGCTTATTCATGGTATTTTTACGCAAAATTTAAGCAGAGTTAATACATGGTTAAAAAACTACATGGGAAAATCGCCGAGTTCCAGGTTGCAAATATGCTCCGGGAAAAGGGATTGTATCCTTATTTCAGGCCTATTGAGTCTGCTCAGGACACTGAAGTTTTAATAGATAATAAAAGAGTGTTAATGTTTGGTTCTAATTCCTACTTAGGCCTTACCAATCACCCTAAAATTAAGGAAGCTTCAAAAAAAGCGATCGATAAATACGGCACAGGTTGTGCCGGATCTCGTTTTTTAAATGGGACACTCGATATCCATATCGAGTTAGAGAACAGGCTTGCCAGCTATGTTGGCAAAGAAGCTACTGTACTATTCAGCACTGGTTACCAGGTAAACCTTGGGGTACTATCATGCATAACCGGTCGTAATGATTATATCATATTGGATGAGTATGATCATGCCTGTATCATTGATGGCAGCAGGCTTTCGTTTTCGAAAGTGATTAAATATGCCCACAATGATATGAACGACCTGCAGCGTAAACTGGCCTTATTACCAGAGGATGCTGTAAAAATTATTGCTGTTGATGGTATATTCAGCATGGAAGGTGATATTGTTAAGCTACCGCAGATAGTTGATCTTGCCGATCAGTATGGTGCAAACATCATGATAGATGATGCACACAGCCTTGGGGTAATTGGCCATAAAGGTGCCGGTACCGCGTCGCATTTTAACCTTACTGATGATGTTGATCTTATCATGGGTACTTTTAGTAAATCATTGGCATCATTAGGTGGTTTTATTGCCAGCGATAAGGATACCATTGATTACATAAAACACCGCGCGCGTTCATTGATGTTTAGCGCCAGCATGCCTCCGGGTTCTGTTGCCAGCGTTATTGCCGCACTTGATATCATCGAATCGGAGCCGGAAAGAATCCAGAAACTTTGGGATAATACCAATTATGCCATGAAGCTGTTACTGGAAGAAGGCTTTGACCTTGGTCCTACCGAAAGCCCGATATTACCTATTTACGTGCGTGATAACGAAAAAACTTTCCTTGTAACCAAGCAATTACAAGCCGATGGTGTGTTTGTTAACCCGGTAGTTTCGCCGGCTGTACCTTCAGATTCATCGTTGCTGCGTTTCTCGTTAATGGCAACTCATACCTTTGCACAAATTGATGAAGCCGTTGAAAAACTTGCAAAAGCGTTTAAAGAAGTAGGCGTTACTTCTGTTAAAGAAAAAATATAATAAAATGTCCGTATGTATTTGTTGCTGTTTTAGTTTAAAACAAGCTCATGTGCATACGGACTTTTCAGTTTCTATGGCCTTAGGGCAAATATTGAATACTACTCATGATAAAAATTGTAACAGTTAATTCTAAAAAGGAATTAGCTTCATTTATTGATTTTCCGCATGATTTGTATGAGGGCGACCCAAACTATATTCCCGAACTGTTTATAGCCCAACGGGATTTGCTAACCATTCACCCTTTTCATAAGCACAACACAGTACAACCTTTTTTAGCTTATGATGGTGATAAAATTGTAGGCCGGATTGCTGCCATACTTAATAATGCGCACAATGAGTATAACCATGTTAACGATGGTTTTTTTGGTTTTTTTGATTGTGTAAATGATATAAATGTATCCACCTTACTTTTTGAAACCGTAACCCAATGGCTTAAAGAGAAAGGAGTGAGCGGTAAACTTTTAGGCCCGGTAAACTTTAGCACCAATGAGCCTTGCGGTTTATTGATTGAAGGGTTTGATAGTCCTGCCTTTTTAATGAATACCTATAACAAACCTTACTATGCCAACCTCATTGAAGCCTATGGCCTTAGCAAAGATGTTGATCTTATTGCGTGGCATTGGGATGGACAGGCTTATGACGATAAATCAGTTAGGTTATTAAACTCCCTGGAGGAACGTTTAAAGCGGAATAATATCATTATCCGCAAGGTAAACATGAAAAAATTCAAGGAAGATGCTGCTAAACTGCGCGAGGTTTATAACTCCGCCTGGGATAGCAATACCGGCTTTGTACCTTTAACCGACGAGGAATTTGACTACCTGGCCAAAGATCTTAAACTGATCCTCGATCCTGATTTTGCATTGGTTGCCGAACAGGAAGGCAAAATTGTTGCGTTTGGTTTGGCCCTGCCCAATTATAACGAGATTTTTCAAAAGATAAAACGCGGGCGGTTATTACCTACAGGCATCTTTAAGCTATTATTTGGCAAAAAGAGTATCCAGAGTATCCGTATCTACGCGTTGGGTGTTATTGATGGCTACCGTAAAATGGGTATCGAAGCTTGTTTATATGGCACCATTATAAGAGAATATAAAAGAAAAGGATTTAAACATGCCGAAGCCGGATGGACTTTGGAACATAATGATATGGTGAACCGCGCCATTGAAGCTATTAAAGGCGATCCATACAAAAAATACAGGTTATACCAGAAAGCGATATGAGGGAACGGGTTTTAATAACCGGGGCAAGTGGGTTTGCAGGATTTCACATTATAGAGGAGGCATTACATAACAATCTTGAAGTGTATGCCGCAGTGCGCAAAAGCAGTAAGATAGATCATTTAAAACATCTTGACATCAACTTTATAAACCTCGATTACCGGGATCTTTCGGCCTTAAAACAACAACTGAGTTATATAAAACCTCATTATATTATCCATGCCGCAGGTGTTACCGCAGCCAAATCACAGGCGGCATACAACTACATTAATGCCACACACACGTTTAACCTGGCATCGGCTGCAGTACAGGCAGATATAAACCTAAAAAAATTCGTGCTCATAAGCAGCCTTGCGGCGCTTGGCCCGCTTAAAACATTGGTGGGTTCCATCAGCGAAAATATAAAGCCCAACCCGGTTACGGCCTACGGCCGCAGTAAGTTATTAGCCGAGAATCAACTTAAAACTATAGAAAATTTAAACTATACCATTTTACGCCCCACCGCTATATATGGACCAAGGGACACCGGCATATTTATATTTTTTAAACAGCTCACCCGGGGGCTTGAACCTTATATGGGTAAAGCCGAGCAAAAACTTACCTTTATTTATGTTAAAGATGTTGCAAAAGCTGCTATTAAATCGCTGTACGACTGGAATATTTCAGASTACAACCTTAGCGACGGCAATTTTTATAGTAAATATGAGTTAGCTAATTTAGCAAAGGAAGCGCTAAGCTTAAAAACCTTCAAATTTCATTTGCCTGTAATATTTGTAAAAATAATAGCATTGGTATCAGAAAAAGTAAGTTCTTTGAGCAATAGGGCCGCTATATTAAATACCGAAAAACTTAATGAGCTTATGGCCGTAAACTGGTCTGTTGACATTGAAAAAGCAAAATCAGAACTTGGGTTTTATCCAACCTATAACTTAAAGACCGGTTTAATAGAAACGCTGAAATGGTATAGGGCCAATGATTGGTTATAACCAGGCAAACTAAAATAATCATTACAAAACATGCACTTTAAAATTAAAAAACAATAAAATTATGTCAATTTACTTAAACGTTTAAGTAAATTGAAAATCAAACACTTAACACAATTAACACAAACCATTTCCTGTTAAAACATTAAGGTAAATCCGGTAAAACCAAACAGATGGCCCGGGCCATAATAATTAAACAATAAACAATTACAATGAAAATTAAAATCTCTCCTGCCGAAGGCAAACTGGGAATCCTTATCCCCGGCTTAGGCGCTGTAGCTACCACACTGATTGCCGGCGTTGAAGCTGTAAAAAAAGGTATCTCGCAACCAATTGGCTCCCTTACACAAATGGGTCACATTCGTTTAGGTAAACGAACTGAAAACCGTAACCCTAAAATTAATGAATTTGTTCCGCTTGCTAATTTAAACGACATTGTTTTTGGCGGATGGGATGTTTATGATGATAACGTTTTTGAAGCTGCGTCAACCGCTAAAGTACTTGAGCCCGCGCTATTAAACGCTGTAAAAGCCGAGTTGGAAGCTATTGTACCCATGAAGGCAGCTTTTGACCATAATTACGCTAAAAACCTTACCGGCACCCACGTTAAAACAGGTACACGTTTTGAATTGGCGCAACAGGTAATGGAGGATATTAAAAACTTCAAAGAAAAAAACGGTCTTGACAGGGTAGTACTTGTATGGTGCGGTTCAACAGAAATTTATTACGAGGCATCAGCAATCCACCAGTCCCTTGCAGCTTTTGAACAGGCTTTAAAGGATGATGATAAACTGATTGCACCAAGTATGATATATGCTTATGCTGCTTTAAAATTAGGTGTACCTTTCTCAAACGGTGCCCCTAACTTAACAGTTGATATTCCGGCTTTAATTGAACTTGCCAAATTAACCAAAACCCCTATTGCGGGTAAGGATTTTAAAACCGGACAAACTTTAATGAAAACAATTTTAGCGCCAGGCTTAGCTGCACGTTCATTAGGTGTGCACGGATGGTTCTCAACCAACATTCTTGGTAACCGCGATGGCCTTGTGCTTGATGATCCGGATAACTTTAAAACCAAAGAAGTATCAAAACTGGGCGTACTGGAGGATATTTTTAAACCGGAAGATAACCCGGAACTTTATGGTAACATTTACCATAAAATCAGGATCAACTACTATCCGCCGCATGGCGATAACAAAGAAAGCTGGGATAACATAGACATTTTTGGCTGGTTAGGCTATAAAATGCAGATCAAGATCAACTTCCTCTGCCGCGACTCTATCCTGGCCGCCCCTATCGCGCTCGACCTTGCTTTATTTAGTGATATGGCAAAAAGAGCCGGCATGAGCGGGATCCAGGAATGGTTATCCTTCTATCTTAAATCGCCTCAAACAGCGGCTGGCTTACATCCCGAGAATGATATATTTAAACAGTTGATAAAGTTAGAAAATACGCTGCGCTACTTAATGGGCGAAGATTTGATAACTCACCTTGGCTTAGATTACTACGATGATATGTTTGCCGAAGAAGCATAACTAAAACAACATAAAATAATAACAGCCGTATATTGATTCAATTCTTTATGCGGCTGTTTATTTAAACTTAATTTAAGATCCATAATTATCTATTAGTTAACCTGTTAATAATTGTTAAATTTGAGGAATTTATAACCCTAAAACATATCATTTTAATTACAATTGCAGCAAAATTTAATAATCATACCTAAAAATCAACACCTTATGTAATTGATACATATTATCACGAAACAAAAAGGTGATAATATATATCTAATAGTGCCGTTTGCTCAATAGTATAATTTAAAGATATTAATAACGATGTGCACCTTTGCTATTAATGCGGACAATATTTGACTTTTTGACCACATTAGTCTGTAGGGATTTTTTTTACCTTTGAGGCGCAGTTGCAGGCTATGTATAAGGGTTGTAAAAGGTGCACGAACATGCTTAAATAAAGCAGGTGAAGCGCCGGGCAGATCAGCTGGATGAAAAGTGTAAACGATTGATCGATCTGTAGTTTTGAACTGGTAATTTACAATATCAGCATTCAAAAGGAGTTTTGGTGGCCAGGTTGCTGGTTACTATTTTATCAATCAAAAAAAGTTTGTATTTGCATAATTGCATAAAATACATGGAGTTTAAAAAATTTTACAAAAGTTTATTCTTTTCGATATTCTTTTTTTCTGTCACATCGTTATTTGCCCAAACTACCATTATAACAGGTACAGTTACTGATGCAGGTAATAAACAAACACTTCCTTATGTTGTAGTTAGTTTTACCGGCACTTCTACGGGTGTTACTACTGATAATAATGGCAAATATCGCCTTTCAACAAACCAGCTTTCATACAAACAAATAAAAATATCCTTTTTAGGTTACAAGGACGCATTTTTAACTGTTGTTCCGGGTAAGGAGCAGGTTATAAATGTAAGGCTTTTTCCATCGGCGCAGCAACTTAACGAAGTTAATATTAAAGCAGGTAAAAAGCCAAAGTACCGTAACAAGGATAACCCGGCGGTTGAATTGATTCGTAAAGTTATCGAGAATAAGGAAAAAAACCGACCTGAAGCTTACAACTATGTAGAGTACCGGGAATACGATAAGATGATGTTTGGTGCTGCCAACGTTTCGGCACAATTCTCTGATCGTAAGTTTTTCAGGAAATATAAGTTTGTATTAGATAACCGCGATAGTACATCTATACCCGGTAAATCAATATTACCTATTTTCCTGAACGAGAAACTGCTACAGAATTACTATCGTAAAAATCCCGAAAAAACCAGGGAAGTAATTTTGGGCGAAAAAAGTGTAAACTTTGGCCCGGCTGTCGATAATTCGGGTTTAACACAATACTTTAAACACCTTTATACAAAGGTTGATATTTACGACAATAACGTATTCCTGATAACGAGCCAGTTTTTAAGCCCGATATCAAATAACTCTCCCAATTACTATAAGTTTTTTATAACCGATACCATTACCGATAGCAAAAACCAAAAACTGGTTCAACTAAGTTTTACGCCTCGCAATACAAACGACGTGTTATTTGAGGGAAGTATCTATATAACGCTCGATGGTAATTACGCGGTTCAAAAGGCATCTTTATTAGTAAATAAGCACATCAATATTAATTTTATCCGGTCGATACAGGTTGACCTGGATTTTGAACAAAATCCCGATGGCCGTTACCATTTAAGTAAGAGCAATACCATTGCCGATTTTGGCGCTTCAAAAAAGGACGCCAAAAGCAGTTTATTTGGTATGCGCACCATAACTTATGGTAATTATATTGTAAACAAACCCAGGCCGGATACTGCCTATACCAAGCAATCAGAAGAAGCATCCGACGAAGCCCGTAACCGAACTGAGGCTTTCTGGACAGAAAATCGCCTGGATACCTTAACAACTGCCGAATCAAAGGTTTATAAAAACATCGACAGCTTAAAAAACATGCCATCCTTTAAGCGTACCGTTGATATTGCCACGCTGCTGCTTGCAGGTTACAAAGGTTTTGGTAAGTTTGAAATTGGCCCTGCAAATACATTTTACAGCTTTAACCCGGTTGAAGGTTTTAAATTGAGGTTTGGTGGTCGTACCACCCCCGAATTAAGCAGGCGTTATTATTTTGAAACTTATGCCGCCTATGGTTTTAGGGATCAGCGCTGGAAATATTTCGTGAGTGGTACCTACTCGTTAAACAATAAATCTATTTATAAATTCCCCCAAAATTATATAAGGGCAAGCTTCCAGCGTGATACCAAAATCCCAGGGTTAAACCTGCAGTTTGTTCAGGAAGATAACTTATTGCTATCATTTAAACGCGGGGTAAATGACAAATACCTTTATAACGATAATTACAGGTTAGATTATGTACATGAATTTGAAAGCCACTTTTCATACAATGCAGGTTTCAATAAATGGACACAGGAACCAGCCGGCTCACTTTATTTTAACAATGTTGTAAACGGTCAGTCAAACTCTATCCATGACCTCACCACAACCCAGCTTACTGCCGGAATCCGTTATGCCCCTCACGAAGAATTTTACCAGGGTAAAATTTACCGCATACCTATTCCTAATAAATATCCCACCTACCAACTACAGTACACTGCCGGTGTAAAAAACCTGTTTGGCGGCGAGTATAATTATCAAAAAATTGACGCCCGTATTGATAAGCGCGTTTATGAATCGCAATTGGGTTATGCAGATGTTAATTTAAGCGGAGGTAAACTATTTGGCTCGGTACCATATCCATTGCTCACCATTCACCATGCCAATCAAACCTATGCTTATGACATTGATTCATATAACTTAATGAACTTTTTGGAGTTTGCCAGTGATAAATACGCAAGCTTCAGAATCGATCAGCACTTTATGGGTTTCTTTTTTAACAAGGTACCTTTGTTAAAAAAATTAAAATGGCGTGAAGTATTTTCGGCAAAAGTTTTGTACGGTAGTTTAAGCGATCAAAACAATCCAAACTTACATCCGTCTTTATATCAATTCCCTGTTGATGGCAATGGGGTGCCAATTACCTATACACTTGGTAAAACACCTTACGTTGAGGGTAGTGTTGGTGTCGAAAATATATTTAAATTTATACGGATTGATTTTGTGAAGAGATTTAATTATTTAGACCACCCGGATATATCACAATGGGGTTTCCGTGTAAGAGTTAAATTTGATTTTTAATTTTGTAACGTCAAACTATT
Source organism: Mucilaginibacter sp. P5_A4 (assembly GCF_056400605.1). Taxonomy (NCBI): domain Bacteria; kingdom Pseudomonadati; phylum Bacteroidota; class Sphingobacteriia; order Sphingobacteriales; family Sphingobacteriaceae; genus Mucilaginibacter; species Mucilaginibacter sp. P5_A4. The sequence goes on from NZ_JBFUKX010000048.1 coordinate 32,052, forward strand.
ACAAAAATGGAACAGAAAATATCGTTAAGAACAAACCTGCAGTTGGGTATTTACCGGGTAATTGATCCCGTTGTAAAAATCCTGATCAAAGTTGGCTTAACTCCAAACGCAGTTACATCAATTGGTTTTGTGCTGAACGTAGGTGTAGCCGCCATATTTATTTTAGGTGCCGAAGAAGGTAACCGGGGCGACTTACGCTATGTTGGCTGGGCTGGTGGCCTTATACTGTTTGCCGGTTTGTTTGATATGCTTGATGGCCAGGTGGCCCGTTTGGGTAATATGAAATCAACTTTTGGCGCACTGTATGATTCGGTGCTTGACCGTTACAGCGAGCTGATTATGTTCCTGGGTATTTGCTATTACCTGGTAGGTCATCACTACTTTATAAGCTCTATAGCGGCTTTTATAGCCCTTATTGGTTCCATGATGGTGAGTTACGTGAGGGCACGCGCCGAAGGTTTGGGAGTTGAAATTAAAGGCGGTTTAATGCAAAGGCCCGAACGTGTGGTTACTATTGGTTTATGCGCATTATTAAGCGGCATTGTGGCTCAGTATATTGGCGGCAATTACAAATTGTTTGTACCGGGCATAAAGTTTCACATATTTGAACCTATTTCAATATTTACCTTTCCGCTTGTTATACTGGCCGTATTAACCAACATAACAGCGTTTAACAGGTTAAGAGAAGCTAAAAGAGCTTTAATAAAACAAGAAGAAGAGGATAAGTTGTAAAGTCAAAGTCTTTAGCTGTTAACCACCCGGATTAAAGTCCCTGATTGTACCGAATTCAAAACCTGGAACTTTTGACTTAAGACCTCATCAAAATATCATATCTTCGTAACAATTAAATAATGGCATTTACATATTGGTAAATGTTTGTTAAAATTGAGCCGGATTAACAATTGTATCCGGAAATTAAATTCAGATCAACATAAAAGATAAAATAACAGGCAGACAAATCATCAAGCATTTTAAACCTGATATGCCATGAAAAAGAATTATGTATCCAACTCACATGAGTCTGTGAGGATGTTTAAAAGCAACTTTTTAGAGAGTTTATCAAAGGTACATTATACCGTACCCCTGTATATTTTTGTACCCGTTATTGTATACTCAACCTACCTGGCTTTTGCTGCGGGTATTGATGTGCTAACATACGCAGAGCTGTTTATTTTAGGTTTGTTTGTGTGGACAATTACAGAATACATTATGCATCGTTTTGTATTCCATCTTAAACCAAACGAGAACTGGGAATGGGCAAAAAGGCTACATTTTATAATGCATGGCGTACACCATGATTATCCCAGCGATACCAAACGCCTGGTACTGCCACCCTCACTTAGTATACCCTTAGCTACTGGTTTTTACTTTTTATTTAAAGCCATATTGCCTGTAAACTATGTTTTTGGCTTTTTCCCGGGTTTTATATTAGGCTACCTGTTTTATGATATATCGCACTATGCTATGCATCATTTCAACTTTAAAAGCGGCTTGTTTAAAAAAATCAAACAACACCACATGCTGCATCATTACCAGGACCCCGACCGAGGTTATGGCGTAAGTTCACCATTGTGGGATAAAATATTCCGTTCAGGCTTCTTAAAAAAATAAAGTGAATAGTGCTACACACAATAGTGTAACAATCAATATTAAAACTATACTTATTGTTACGCTAATTTCCTTAGGTTATTTAGTACTCTCCTACTTTTTAATAGGTTACAAACCCGATGAGCTTGTATTGGTATTGATATTCAATTCCCTTTTTTACGCAGCTCCGGTTACCCGTAAATTTATCCTTGGCTTTAGTATATTCGTTGTGTACTGGATCATATTTGATTATATGAAGGCCTTCCCAAACTACAAATTCAATTCGGTACATATAGCCGATATTTACAATTTCGAGAAGCAATTGTTTGGTATCCATTATAAAGGTAACCTGCTAACGCCTAACGAATATTGGCGGGTAAATGGCAATACATTTATTGATGTGGCTGCAGGTATATTTTATTTATGCTGGATTCCGGTGCCACTAGCTTTTGCGGCATCCTTATTTTTCAGGAACAAAAAGCAGTTTCTTAAATTCTCGCTTACGTTTGTACTGGTAAACTTACTGGGTTTTGTAGTATACTACGCATTCCCTGCCGCACCGCCATGGTATGTACAATATCACGGGTTTGCTTTTCAACCCCTAACACAAGGAAATACCGCCGGCCTGGCAAAGTTTGATGCCTATTTTAACGCGGGCGTATTTAAATCTATTTATGCTAAAGGCTCAAATGTTTTTGCGGCTATGCCGTCACTTCATTCGTCATACCCTGTTATTGTTTTATATTATGGCATTAAAAACCGATTGGGCAGGGTGAATATATTTTTTGCTGTGGTAATGCTGGGCATTTGGTTTACAGCAGTATACGCAAGTCATCATTATATACTTGATGTATTGGCCGGTATTATCTGCGCTGCCATCGGTATTGCACTTTTCAACTTTATACTTTCGCGGTTTAAATCCATACAGCAGTTTATTAACCGGTATGAACAGGTTATTGTTTAGTACAATTAATCAATATTAGGTTAATATGGTGTACTATTTACTATACCAATTAATAATGTGCAAAAAATCAGAAAAATTGTGAATTAAAATTCGGGCCTTTGTATTTGGCATAATAACAGCCATTTCAGCCTAAAAACGGCCATTATTTAATCATTTTATATAATAGGGATAAAGTGTTGATAATACAGGCACATTATTTGACTGTTGAATATGAAAATATACTGCTATATTCAATAGCCCCTATATGAAAAAACTACTTACCTGCCTCTTCTTTATTGTATTAGCCGGATTCAAATTATCAGCATATGCGGGTGACCTTGATAGTCTTAAGCAAAAATTACAGCTCACCAACGATTCATTAAAAGGCCCTATATACACCCAAATTGCCGCGCAATATTTAAATTACGATACTATTGCAAACAGGCACGTAAGATATTATTACCAAGGCGAAGCTTTAAATTATACCATGCTGGCATTGCATACCTATTCAAGCATTAATGATTCTTTAGGTTTACGCACCTGTTATAATAACCTGTCAAAAATTTACCGGTCGCAACGCAAATACGTACAGGCCAAGTGGTTTATTTTACAATCAAATAGCATATCGCGTCAAAAGAATGATGTACCCAATATCATCGCCTCATTAATTGAACTCTCGGCTATAAAAAGCGACATTAAAGACTATAAGCTGGCCATGCGCGACCTTAAGGAAGCTCTTAACCTTGCAATCAAAAATGCTGACCCTAAAAATGAATCGGCCGTACAGGTAGGTATTGCAGGTTTGTACCGGCACATGAAAGATTACGAGAAGGCCACTATCGCCATAAAAAGGCATGAGTTTCTTGATGATAGCATCTTACATAAAGCCGAAGAGGACCGCCTTGCGCTTATAACCAAAAAGGATTCGGCTATAATCAAAAAACAGGTTGCAATCATCGTCAAAAAAAAAGCATATACCTCGAGTTACAAAAGAGGTCCCAAACTCAGCTCGGCAAGGCATACAGTCTCGTTATAATACTCATTATCGCTCTTGCCGTAATGGCAATTGCTGTAATGATCTATTACTTGCGACGTAAAAAACCAAGCCAGTGGCGCATCCGGCCCCGGAAACCCAAACAATAAGCTGGCTTCACTATACTATTGAAAATTAAACCCCGTTTCATTTAATTTGTCATATACTATATGAGAAATTTAATTGCAAAAGCTATTTGCACGCTTACCATTTTATTCATGTTTGGAACCACGTATGGTCAAAGTACCCGATTTAAAAACGAATTTTTATCACGTATAAATTCAACACGCACCAAGGGATGTAATTGCGGCGATACTTACTTTCCGCCAGCCCCGCCCCTAACCTGGAACGATAAATTATTTGATGCTGCAACGGGCCACGCAAAAGATATGGCTAAACGGACCTACTTTAGTCATACCAGCAAAGACGGCCGCAGCATGGAGGACAGGATAGTTTTTGCCGGATACAAATTTAAAGGGTTTAAGAGTTTTGCCATAGGCGAAAACATTGCCCAGGGACAGCTAAACATAGCCGAAGTAATGGACGGCTGGTTTAAAAGTGAAGGCCATTGCAAAAACCTCATGAACCCGGACTTTAAGGAAGTTGGTGTAGCCGAATATAACACTTATTGGGTACAGGATTTTGGCGGCCGCACCTCGTTTACTGCCGAACAGCAAAGACTCATTAAATCGGGAAAATACAGGTTGATACAGAATTGATGTGCAAATTTCAAATTTCAAATGTGCAGATGAAGGAATTGATGTAGGATATAGAGATGATTTTTAATGTTTGATTTTTGAACCTGGATTAAATGAATCTATTGAATTCATTGGATTTAAAATTCTGCAAATTTCATTAATTCGACGAACGGCACAGCCCTCTTGAACACCATTGAAAACAAACGATAGGTGAAAAATTCCGGTTCAGACAAATAATCTGCACATCTGAAATTTGCATATCTGCACATCAGGACTATTCAACATTCCCCACCTTTACCCTTCGTTCCATAACTTCGCGCCAGGTGGTTAAAATAAACCCTTGTTGCTTTAAAAAAGCTTTTAATCGTGGGTCGGTCATGGCAAGCAGATCGCCTTTGCGTTTTTTACCGGTGTCAGATATATAGTCAAAATTGGGGGTGGGGTTGGTGCAATGCATAATCACCATAGTTAAGCCGGGCGATAAACGGCCAATGCTTTCAATATAATGATCGGTATACCATTTTTGGATCTGCTTATCGGTCATATTTTCAATATCGGGCATCTGCCAGTCGTAACTTGAGTTATGCAGATCATCCAAAACAGGCAAACCGGCTTTCCAGATCATAAGCCCTGTTTCTTTTACATTAGCCAAAACTGCCGGCTCTTGTATTACCATACCTTCGGTGTATTTACCCTGTTTTTTCAATTCGGTAATAGTAGCGGCTTTGGCTTCGGCCCTGTAAAACAGGTCGTCTCCACCCGGAAACATAACCGGGATCTGTTTTTCGATACCCAGCTTAATATACTTTTCCATATAAGATGGTTTGGCAAAAAGCGTCCCCATGTGCGAGTCGAGGTGAGTAGGAACAAAGTCCATGCTCAGGGCCCTGTCCAGCTGTGCTCTTATTTCTCTATCTACCTCATCTGCCGACGCCCTGAAATACACAGCCGCAACAGACGGCCATAAACAACCTTGCTTATCGGTAAGTCCCGGCACTGCTGTTTTACCCGCCAACGGGCCCCAGCGGTAGTTATCCCACTCTGATGTTAAAGTTAAGTGCAGGCCGGCATCTGTACCAGGATGCTTATCCAGGTACGTTTTAAACTCAGATACCCATGCACACGGCATCATCACACTGGTGGAAGTAGCTACACCCTCACCAATAGCTTTTTCTGCCCCATCATTTGATTCGTGCGACATACCGGCATCGTCAACATGCAAAATAATTACACGGGCGCCCTTGGGCCAGCCCAGTTTCTCGGCATAGGTTTTAGTTTGCTGGGCTAAAGCTGTTAAACAGACCGTTATACATATGGCAACCAGGATGATTTTTTTCATTGTGATATTGAGCGTATAATTGGTTAATAAATATAGGGATATAGGCTATTTAAAACAAAGATGGCGATAACCAAAAATGAACCTGCAATTACACTTAATTTACTACTTTTKAAATAATGCTTCCTGCAACTAACCATACCCTCGAAAAACTGGAAATGCTGCTTAAAACAGCAGGTTACAAGGTGCGGTATGAAAAAGGCAACTTTAAAACAGGTGCATGCCTGTTGCTTAACAGCCGAATGGTGATTGTTAACCGTTTCTCGAACCTGGAAAGTAAAATTTTAGCCCTTGTTGAGCTTTTGCGTGAACTGGAAATAGATTTTAAACTGCTCGACGAAAAACAAGTGGCGTTTTTGCAGGAAATTAAACAAACAAAACTGCAGCTGTGACCATAACATTTTTAGGAACCGGAACTTCGCAGGGTGTACCTGTTATTGCCTGCGGCTGCGAGGTATGCACCTCGGTAAACACAAAGGATAACCGGCTCCGCACCTCCGTTTTAATTGAAGCCGAAGATAAAACGATAGTTATTGATTCCGGGCCGGATTTCAGGTACCAGATGCTGCGTGCAGGCGTAAAGCATCTTGATGCTATTGTATTTACCCATGAGCATAAAGACCATATTGCCGGCATGGATGATATCCGCGCGTTTAATTACCGTCAAAATGGCCCGGTTGATGTATATGCAGATTTTCGCGTACAAAGGGCATTGGTTCGCGAATTCCCATATATTTTTGATGGTAACGGTTATCCCGGCGTTCCACAGGTAAAAATACACCCAATAGGTTTGGATCCATTTACCATTGGCAGTGTAACATTTACGCCAGTTGAGGTTTTACATTACCTACTCCCGGTAATGGGCTTCAGGATAAATGATTTTACCTACATTACGGATGCTAAAACCATATCCGATAAAGAAAAACAAAAAATAAAAGGAACCAAAATCCTGGTAATAAACGCACTGCAAAAACAAACCCATATATCGCATTTTACGCTCGATGAAGCTATTGCCTTTGCGCAGGAAATAGATGCCGGGGAAACCTACCTCACTCACATCAGTCACCGTTTAGGTAAACACCAGGATATCACCAGTGAATTGCCTCCAAACATCCACCTGGCCTATGATGGCCTAAAGCTGACCATTTAAAATATTTAGTTATAAATCAATATAACTGATCCTTTCTATTGCTCCTTTATACTGGTTTAAATGCCCGGTATCATGCGCGTCAACCCTACCTTTAATGGTAACATGTTTATTGTTGATCTGGGTGAACTGCCCGTTATTATAAGCAAACAAGCCTATTCGTGTACCTTCCAAATATAACGGGCAATCGGGATTAAAATCTATCCAGATAGCCTGTTTAATAGAATGATCGGCAAAAAGGCTATCGTTAAATAAAGCAGATTGCTCCGGAGCCTCAATGTACTTACCGGTAACCTCTACATATTGCTTATCGTATTTTTTAAGGTGATTTACCAGCTCCGTAAAAGGAATACGTTTATAAACAGGAGAATAGTCATCATTGCAATCACTTCTAAAAATTTTTTTACCATGATCACATCCAACCAGCAATGCAATTAAAATAGCGGGGAACAATATTTTGATCGGGCATCTTGGCATCATCACTACTAAAAAAGCAAAGTACATTCAGAGATCATAAAGATACCCAATACATATGCTGCATATGTATTTGTAATGCAAATTATACATTACCGCCTCCCTTCTTTCTTTAAGCTCCCGCAGAGGGTTTGGGAGGGGCTTATTTATTTAACTCCCTTAGCACGTTCCTTATATACAAACCTGCAGGTGTTAAATTAGCCTCCGTCCACCCGCCATATACGGGGGCACCTTTTTGCAGAATAGCGGTTGTCTCGTGCTTATCGGTTATATTCCAGTTGGCCCAGCTAAGCTTGTTATCTTCTGCCCATTTTAACCAGGTTTGAGTTTTGTGCATATTAAACTCGCCGTTGCCATTGGCCTCTCCCACACCCCATTCTGTAACAATAAGCGGCAGACCAAGTTTTATAGCCTTATCAGCCCTTGCACGGAGTGCTTCCTGGTGATAAGGGTCGCTGGCATAAAAATGAAAAGAATATGCAATATTATTAAAACCTGCAATTGGGTCAGCAGCAGCTATATCCACATCCTGATCCCAATTGGGACTACCTACCACAATTACATTATCCTTATCGTATTTCCGGATCACAGGAATTACCTGCATGGCATAATCTTTTACCGTTTTCCAATGCGTTTTTGCAGGCTCGTTCCAGATTTCGTAAATTACGTTAGGCACGCCTGCATATTTTTTTGCCATTTGCTTAAAAAACTCTTTTGATTCCCGTATATGCAGGTTGGCATTATGGTCGTGCCAGTCTATCAGTACATAAATACCATTCTTCACAGCCTGATCAACCACATCTGTGATCATTTTTTGCTGCTCATCCGGTTGTCGTAAATACCCACCATCGGGCTCCACACCCATTGCCGCCCTGATAATGGAGATCTTAAAATCATCAGCAAGCCAGCTAACTACCCCCGCATTATAATATTTACGCCCCTGCCATAAACTCCATGAAAGGCTAATACCCCGCAATTGGGGTGCACCCCCCTGTTGGTTTACCAATTTACCATCCTGTACCTTTAATGCGCCATTACGGGCAAGGGGCGTTAAATTTTGCGCCAATAATACCGTAGTTGTAGTTAAAAGCAGCAGCATAATTAATACTTGCCTCATCATTTTATATTTGGATAAGGCAATGTAAATAATGAGAATTTATAAATGCCGATTTGCAAAAATCACATTATATTATGTTAAAATTTGCCCTGTCAACATGCAGGATTATCACCAACGAGACTAAATTACTTATAGTCATTATATGTTGTAACATTTTAGACTGACAGTTTTTAATTAGCTAAATATTTTGTTATTTGTAGATGCTTTATAAAACCCGGTTATGCACAGAAGAAATTTCCTCAAAACAGGCTCATTAGCAGGCTTAACAATATCATCATTAGTAGCTGCTTCATGCAGTCAGCCAGCCGCCGACGATAAAAAAAACGATACCACGGCAACCGATAGCAAGGACGACCTGTTTGAACTCTCGGAAGCCACTATAACCGATCTGCAGGAAAAAATGAAGGCTAAGCAATACACCTCGCGCCTGCTAACCGAGCTTTATCTGAAACGTATTGAGGAGATAGATAAAAACGGCCCAAAACTAAACTCGGTAATCGAACTGAACAAAGATGCCCTTAACATGGCTGACGCTATGGATAAGGAACGCGCGCAGGGCAAAGTACGCGGCCCAATGCATGGCATCCCCGTACTGATAAAAGACAATATAAACACCGGCGATAACATGCACACCACCGCCGGTTCATTGGCAATGGGTGATAATTTTGCAAAACAAGATGCTTTTATTGTACATAAACTGCGCGAAGCCGGTGCGGTATTATTGGGCAAAACCAATTTGAGCGAGTGGGCCAATTTCCGCTCCACCCACTCTACCAGCGCATGGAGCAGCCGGGGCGGACAAACCAAATGCCCATATATCCTTGATCGCAATCCCAGCGGATCAAGTGCCGGATCGGGCACCGCTGTAGCGGCCAATTTGTGCACTGTAGCCATCGGTACTGAAACGGATGGGTCGATAGTATCACCATCATCAGTAAATGGCCTGGTGGGCATTAAACCAACCGTAGGGCTGTGGAGCCGGTGGGGCATTATTCCTATCTCCAAAACACAGGATACCGCCGGTCCAATGGCCCGTACTGTTAAGGATGCAGCCATATTCCTGGGTGCATTAGCAGGTATCGATGCGCAGGATAGCTTCACCCTTGCCAGCAAAGGAAAAGCCGAAGCAGATTATTCAAAATTTTTAGATGCCAACGGCCTGCAGGGCAAACGCCTCGGGATTGAAAAATCGGCTCTGGAAGGTAATGTGGGGATGGTAGCTTTACTACAGGATGCAATAAAGGTACTTAAAAGCAAAGGTGCAACCATCGTTGAGATAGAACTGAACAAAGAGCTGAAAGACATTGGCAAAAGTGAATTTACCGTTTTACTGTACGAATTTAAAGATGGCCTAAACCAGTATTTAAGCGCAGCTAACGGTAAAGTTAAAAGCCTTGCAGATGTGATAGCGTTTAACAAGCAGAACGAGGCCAAAGCGATGCCTTTTTTTAAGCAGGAAACGTTGGAACTTGCACAAGCCAAAGGCGACCTGAACAGCAAAGAATACCTTGATGCCATAAAGAAAACCAGTACCGGAACTAAAAAAGCGATAGATAAGATCCTCACCGATAATAAATTGGATGCCATTATAGGCCCTACCAACGGCCCCGCGGTTTGTATCGACCTGGTGAATGGTGATTATGATAATGGCTTCTCTTTCTCCAGCCCGGCTGCAATGGCCGGTTATCCTCATATTACGGTGCCCATGGGTTTATTACATGGCTTGCCTATCGGGCTGTCGTTTTTTAGTACAGCTTACAAAGAGGGTGATATTATTAAACTGGGGTATGCCTACGAACAGGCCAGTAATAAACGGGCTAAACCTTTGTTTAAGCTGGATTTGTTGGCGTAACAGAAAATTGTTTATTTGGATTTAAGTTTAACTCGTCATGATATCCTGAGCCATGGAACTTTTTTTCTAACTTAGCCCAACCCCTTGCTTAATCAACCACTCACCAATCAACTAACTCATGGAATTTGGCAAAGTAGCACCCGAAGAATTAGCCTCAATAGATTTCACACTGCCACCTGACGCAGAACTCACAAAAAGTGTGTTAAAAGCGGCTAAAACAAATAATGAGCCTGTACAGGTACGCGTTGGCTGTGCCAAGTGGGGACGCAAGGAATGGGTTGGGCAGATCTATCCGCCCAAAACCAAGGATGCTAATTTTTTAGATGAATACGTAAAGCATTTTGATTGCATTGAACTGAATGCTACCTTTTACAATGCGTACCCTCCCGAAACTATTGCCAAATGGAAAGACAAAGCTGCTATTAACCCGCAGTTTAAATTTTGCCCAAAGTTTACACAAAGCATCAGCCACATCCGGCGCTTAAAAAACGCTGAAGATATTACCACCAGCTTTTACCAAAGCATGCTGGCATTTGGCGAAAAGCTTGGTCCGCTGTTTTTGCAATTGAGCGACAACTTTACACCAAAGAGCTTTCCGGAACTGAAAGCCTACCTGGAGCATTTGCCAAAAGATGTACCCGTATTTGTTGAACTAAGGCATAAAGAATGGTTTGCTAACCAGGAAAACCGGGATAAGGTTTTTCAGCTTCTGCATGATCTTGATATAGGATCGATAATTACCGATGCATCCGGAAGACGCGACATATTACATATGACCCTGCCTACGCCCCATGCCTTCGTCCGTTTTGTTGGCTGTACCGATAAAGAAGGAGAATACGATCTGGATAAAGCGCGCCTGGACGAATGGGTTTTACGCATCAAAGACTGGAAGCAACAGGGATTAAAATCCGTATGGTTTTTTATGCACCAGCATGACGAACGTTTTTCGCCTATATTATCCTATTATGTAACCAACGAATTGAACAAGGCTTTAGGTACCAACCTATTACGCCCCCAGTTTATTGAACAACAAAGCAGCTTATTTTAATTAGCTACCAGGCCCGATATTACGTTGATACTTAATGCCACTATAGCGGTATTAAAAGCGAACGAGATCATCCCATGGATCCAGGCCAGTCGACGGATCTGGCGGGAGGAGATCTCTACATCTGATACCTGGAATGTCATACCCACAACAAAGGAAAAATACACAAAATCCAAATAATCAGGTTCAAAATTCTTTTCATCACCCGGAAATTCCAGGCCTCCAATTAGTTTAGTTTGGTTATTATCATCAGGGTCTGTGGTGTAATACATGTGTGCATAGCGCAGGGTAAATATGGTGTGTACCAGCACCCATGATACAATTACCGATGCCATCCCTAACAAAACATGACCGGTCGCTATTTCTGGCGGAAGTTGTCTGGATGATTTGAGCAGGAAGAAAATAGCCAGCATACTGATTAGCGAGGCTACTATCACAAATGCAAATATCAGTACCCGGCTGGAATCTTCGATCTTTGCTATCCGCCTTACTTCCAGAGGGTGCGAAGACAGGATGATGATCCAATCCATCACAATAATACTTAACCCAAAAGCCAGCCAGGTAAATAATACCGCGGCGGGAAAACTACACTTTCCCCAAATAAAAACCGCAGTGGCAATACCTACTATGAATGCGATGAGCAGTTTATGGTGCGCATCTAATCTGAGCAATGATTTTACTTTTCTTTTAGGGCTTGCAGGCATATTGTATTTATACTATGGTAAGTACATGTAAATATGGCAAACAATTGTGTAGAATTTATGAATTAATCTTCCTCCACTATCCAGGCTACACGCCCTACCTGTCCATCATCCAACTGTACCTTGATACCACGGGAATGATAAGCCGAGCTGGTGAGCAGCCTTTTTACAATTCCGCGGGTTAAAGTACCTGTACGCTGGTCTTTTTTCAGGATGATATCAACCTCAAGACCGGGGTATATATCGCTTCTGTTTTGTCCGTTCATATGTTGGGGATTACACTGATTTTCAGAGTGATTTCACCTATTATTTATTACCATCTCTACCCTACCAAGCCCCTTATCGCTCCTTCAACCTTGGCAAAATCAAAGTTGGTCAGCAGCTTATCAAATGCTGCGGCGATATGTTCGTTACCCAGGTTGCCTATGCTGCCTTCGTGGGTGTGGTTAACGGTTTTGTCGGGGTTAAAGTCGCCTTGCTCAATGGCCAGGCCAACCTGTTTGTAGGCATCGCGGAAAGGCGTGCCGTTTAATACCATACGGTTAACTTCCTCTACACTAAACAAGTACGCATATTTAGGATCTTTCAGTATATCGGTATTCACCGTTATATTCTGGAGCATGAAAGTGGCCATATGCAGACAGCTCTTCAGGTCGGCAAAGGCGGGGAACAGGAGCTCTTTAAGCAGCTGCAGTTCACGGTGATAGCCCGATGGCAGGTTGGTGGTCATCATAGCTACATCGGTTGGCAGGGCCTGCAGGCGGTTGCACTTGCCGCGCATAATTTCCCAAACATCGGGGTTTTTTTTGTGGGGCATAATGCTGCTGCCGGTGGTAAGGGTATCCGGGTAACTTACAAATGCGAAGTTCTGACTCAGGTAAAGTGCCTGATCCATAGCCATTTTGGCAAGGGTGGCCGCTATGGATGATAACGCCTGCGCAATAATACGCTCGGTTTTACCACGGCCCATCTGGGCGTATACCACGTTATAGTTGAGGCTATCGAAGCCCAATAGTTCGGTGGTTAAAGTGCGGTTAAGGGGGAACGACGAGCCATAGCCGGCTGCTGAACCCAGGGGGTTCTTATTGGTGATCCTATAAGCGGCCAATACCAGTTCCAGGTCGTCGGCGAGGCTTTCGGCGTAGGCGCCAAACCAGAGGCCGAATGACGAGGGCATGGCCACCTGCAGGTGGGTATAACCGGGCAGCAGCACATCTTTATACCTGTTACTCAGCTCAATAAGCTGGCGAAACAGGATTTCGGTTTCTTCAACTACCTGTTGCAGCTGGTGGCGAAAAAACAGTTTCAGGTCAACCAGCACCTGGTCGTTGCGGGAGCGGCCGGAGTGGATCTTTTTACCGGCATCGCCAATACGCTGGGTAAGCAGCATTTCTACCTGCGAGTGCACATCTTCTACCCCATCTTCGATGGTGAAATTTCCCTGCTCAATATCAGCATAAATAGCTTTTAGTTCGCGCTGAACAAGCTCAAGATCAGCAACATCCATCAGGCCGATGCTTTGTAGCATGCGGGTATGGGCCAGCGAACCCAGCACATCAAAAGCGGCCATTTCCTGGTCGAACTCACGGTCGCGGCCGACGGTGAAACTCTCGACCAGCTGATTAACATTAGTGGTTTTTTGCCATAACTTGCTCATAGTGCAAAGATGTAAATTTAGTAGCAAGTAGATAGTATCAAGTAGCAAGATTTTAGAAGGGTTATTACCTTGCATTTTTTTGTGTTGTTTTAACCTAAGACATTGGAGCTGCGCTGTAATTTTTAGCATAATAATGTGTAACAAAAAGGCATTATTATGTAATAATAATCGAGAAATATCCTGTTTTGTATAATAAAAAACGACATAGGGTTTTTGAAGGATTTTGTGGCAGTGGAGGGTTAATTTTTTAACCCGGAAAAATCCAGGATCATACAAATTTGCAATGTCATAAAGCCGCACCGCCCACCATCGTTCGGCCCGCTTTTGCCCGGAACCGTTCTGCAGACGGGGAAGGAAAAAGAATCAAGAATTAAGATCCGGAAATCCCCCCAAAATTAATCTTTGCTCCATTAATCCTTTGTCCGAAAGTCCGGAAGTCCTTTGTCCAAAAAATCCTTCGTCCAAAAATCTTTACTTAAATTCAAATTCGTTAAATTTGTTTATCATTTAAATAGTATGGAACGGATTGTATTAGAAGTTGACGATCAAACGGCAAAGGCCTGGCGCAATACCTCGGCTAAATTGCGTACCCAAATAGGCAAAAATCTGGCTCATATACTAAATGATTCGCTAAGCAAAACTCAGAAGGAAAACTTTGAATTACTTTTGCAGGATGCCCGCAAAGAAGCGGCCCGAAATGGTTTAACCGAGGAGTTACTGGCGCAGCTATTAAGTGAAGAAAACTAAGCATTTTGTACTTGATGCCAATACACTCATCAGTGTATTTTTGCTTTCCAGGGCATCGGTAACCGCAAAAGCTTATTACAAAGCGCTAAACGAAGGCATTATAGTACTGTCCGACGATGCCTATAACGAATTCAGCGATGTTTTTATCCGCCCAAAATTCGATAAATATCTTGCCTTTGATAAGCGGCTAACCATCATCGAAGATTTAAAAACAATTGTAAAATTTATACCTGTAACCATTAGCATACAAGCTTGCCGCGATGCTAAAGACAATAAATATTTAGAATTAGCAGTAGCATCCGGTGCAGATTGTATCATAACCGGAGATAAAGACCTGTTGGTTTTGCACCCTTTTCAAAAAATATCCATTTTAACAGCAGCCGATTTCCTTGAAAAATATTAAAGCTTTATTGTCCGGAAGACCGACAACGGCATAAGTCCCAACAAAGTTATTCCTTTGTCCGAAAGTCCTTTGTCCCCAAATTTATTTGATTAATTTTAACCGACATGGACAAGCGGCAGAAAAAAATTCGGCGGATCATTTTCTTGGTTTTCCTGGCAGGCACATTTTTAACCATGATATATTTCGATCACCGGGCTGTTAGCAAAGGCTTTTATGCTTTTAATTCAAACAACATCCGCGGCGAAATCGCGCAAATGGAGATGGCCAGGAGCAGGATAATAATCCGGTTGAAAGGGAATGATCTGCGATACTATTTACACCAGGAAACCCGGTCGCACCAAAAGATGGATTTTTATAAGACGGTGCACATAGGCGACTCAATCTTCAAGAAAGCGTTTTCAGATTCGGTGTTAATCAAAAACGGAAAAACCAAATCGGTTTATATCATGTCAAATTAGCCCCTTGTCTTGATACCTGATACTAACTAGCTGATACTTCTTCAAGCGCTCCTGTCTTGATCTCTCTTCTTCATGTCTTGATACTTGATACTAACTACCTGATACTTCAAAGCCTTTGCGATAGCTGGGAAATCAGACTGTTGCGTTCGCAACAGGTGAAACAGTAAAAAATGCTATCTATATAAAAATCAACACTTTAAGAATTGTCATATTTTATAAACCGCAACAAAAAACAGAATTACCATATCGATCTGCATAAACACTATTTGTAAATTAATCAATTAAAATAAATCAATATTTAAAGCGTTAGCATTAAACAGTCTTCTTGTTAGCTTCCCCCCTAATTATCTAAAAAACTCTTCTTTTTACTACCATCATGGTACTTTGTATTGTTACAATTCAGTCGCAATTAAATGAAATTAATCATGGAAAAAGTAATCGTTCAATTCAACATTCCTGGCATGACTGCCAAAGAGTATGATCAAGCGTGGGTAGAACTGCGCAAAGTGGGCCAATCGGCACCATCAGGACTTCACCACCATGTAGGAGCACAGCAAGGCAATAACTGGATGGTGATTGATGTTTGGGAATCGGCAGATGCATTCAATAAATTTGGTGAAACCCTGATGCCAATTTTGAAAAAAATTGGTATTGCTGTTGACCAGGTTAAGCCGGTGATAACGCCTGTGCACTATGAATATGAAAATATGGAAACAGGTGTAGCTCACTAATGGTTGCGCAATCCCGTATGTGCATGAACTGCTTCTTCTCAGCACCTAAAGAGTTTAATACGCTTTAGGTGTTTTCTATTATAAATAATTCATCTCGCTGGTGCACCAGTGTCAGCGATGGGTTTATATCATAACAAATTGGCCCACCTGTCTTGGTACTTGATACTGCCTACTTGATACTTCTCCGGGCGTTCCCCTCCTGCGTCGGGTCGGGCTGTACGCTTATACGGCTACAGGCATTAGGCGCTGGGGCCGGTATTCGCTGCCATCCTTAACGTGGTCCGTGGGGTAGTTTAAGCTGAGTGCTTTACAAAAACACCGTGATCTGCATACAGGCACACCAGGCTGGAGGTGGCAGCGAAAAAGTTCTTGCGTAGCGTGGGTCGATCAAAACTCTTGCGGCAGCTTGGGGAATTATAAATTATGTATTATTTGATTGTACAATTCTTCAAAATTTGTATCTCTATGTGCTTCAGGTGTTAAGGTATTCATATCTCTAATCTTATCAACTAATCTTGGTAAAAATGCACGTATGTTTGAGTATAAATCCAAATCCTCCCGGATTCCATGTAAGTTTTCCGGTGAAATTTTTTTTATTGCTTTTTTTAACTCTTTAATTTGCAACTCCCAGTACTCAACGTAGCCTATTAAGTCTTTAGCATCAAAAATATTTGCATCTTTTAGTACCACGGGAAAAATCCTATCAACAAATGAGCCATGGCTCGAAATCTGTAATAACTCGTATAAGCAATTTTTAGACTTTAGGTACCTATCACTAATAATTACTATAATACATTTCCCCTTTCCTAAGGTTTCCATGAAATCCTTTATACTGCTCCTAAAATTCACATCCCGCTTGTCTCTTATGATAAGGATTTTATTACTTTGAAGTGTTTTATCTATTTGATCTGTAATTATTTCACTATCGCCCCCCCAAGCGTAAGATATAAAAACACTTTTATTAGCATCGGGTACAGGCAATGGTTGTAAGTCATATGCTCTCAATAAATTCAAAAGCCGGTTTGTAACACTTGCGAAAGCTTTTTTGCCATCTTCGGCACTTAGTAAATCTTTCATCAACTCATTACTATACCTCCTGTATGAAGCTGAAATAGAGGTCGCTTCGTCAGCTAACGATGTCCCTTGCGTAGCTAAAATAATTAGCTGAATTGCTTTATCGATCCTGTCATTAGCAATCAAAGCGCGTACATATGGGGTTTCCATTGATCCTATATAATTTAATTCTAATATATGAAAATATAAATGACACTCAACAACAACTAAAAACGAGTCAAAGCACAATGTACAAACTATAAACAATTATGATTGAATAGTATACGAAAATGCAAGTCAATTATTTTTTTTAAAAAAATTTGTTTTTATCCCTTATTTGTTTAGATTTAATATACCCAAACCCTATCGTAATATGACCAACCCAGCTGTTACCAAAACAAACGCTCCTGACTGGAGTTTTCTTATAGAAACTATAAGGGCAGGGAAATGTATTTTGCTTTTAGGGCCAGGCATTATTAAAGTTGATAACGGCACCTTAGAAAATTCTTTGCTAAAATATTTAGATATTCCGAATGAAGAAAACATTGTAAAATATTATACAGCCGACGAGCTTTTTTTATTTAAAGATAGAGCAGCACAAACGAAGGTATATTATAAAATAAAAAAATTCTATGCCAATGCAAATGTTAAAAGAGACATCTATAAAAATATTACAAAAATACCCTTCCATTTAATTATTTCTACTTCACCTGATATTTACCTGACAGAAGAATTTAACAAAGAAAAATTTAAACATAGGTTTGAAGTATACGACAAAACCAAAGCGCCAGCTAATATCGCCCCACCCACCCAAAGCAATCCTGTTATCTACAACTTATTTGGATGTACAGACAGTGAGGAATCTCTTGTTTTAACTCATAACGACCTATTTGACTTTTTACAGGCTGTTATCGGCGATAGAAATCTTCCAACAGATATCCTTAACACTTTTAAAAGTGCCAAGGGCGTTATATTTCTGGGCTGTAAGTTCGAAAAATGGTATGTGCAACTGGTTTTAAGGTTGCTAAAATTACATAATGAATATTTTGACCAGGTTTCCAAATATTCTCCCAAAATGGAACTTAACGGAAATTTAGAAATTGAAGATTTATGCAAGGCTCAATTTGCGATAGATTTTAT
>NZ_JBFUKX010000049.1:0-48559 GCF_056400605.1 Mucilaginibacter sp. P5_A4
GTATTACAGGGTAATGCACAGTCAAAAAAATATTCCCAAACAACTCCTAAAGCGAAAAAAGAAACGAATACGGACAAACTCGCTGCCGATAGTTTATTTAAAGCCGATACACTGATTACTGCCACAGCCGATTTTAGGAAATTAAACGGAAATGAATGGAACCGAGTGCTCAACAGCGCATTTGGGAGACTGGTCGGAAGCGCTGGAAATCCTACAACTATTGGTAACTATGCTTCTTTCGAGCCAGTGAATGGTTCTTTTACATTTAAAGGAACCGCAGCATTGGGTAACAAGGACAGTTTAAATATGAGTTATTTAGGAATATCTGCTTCAGGGGATTTGATTTCCAATAGCTACGCAGCTTTATTTAGTAATACCAAATTAAACTCCAATGCAGGGATCACCCTTGAATATAATTTCCGTTTTGGACACAATAAATTTGAAACCTGGACATCCCAGGAGTCTCTCTATCATTTTGATTTATGGGCGGCGAGGGATTCCATAACAAAAGCTAAAAATGCCTTTAAAGACGAGATGAATTTAATTACAGAGAAATTGAAACTGGTAAAACTTCAGATTGAAATGGCCATTAAAGAGATTAGTCGTCAAAAAGATATGATTACGGCAGCACAAAAGATGGTAGATGACTGCAAGCTGGATGAAGCAACAACATTTGATGAAAACAAAGCTGTACTTGATATCTTGGTAAAACGAAATACCGAGCTGCCACCATTGCAAAAAAATCTGATCAAATTAAATTATAAAGTGGATTCCATGCAAAATGCATATACTTTGAAAAGCGATTTGATCACGTTTTATAAAATCAAACAAGATTCCTTACTGGAAAAGAAAAAGGATAAATTTCTGGAAAAATTCGAATTAGCGGGAATGAGTTTTTCTTATTTGACAGTAGTTCTCGGTGGCGGAAATAATAGTTACTATACATTTAGTAAAGATTTACCATTTAATACCCAATTGACCAAAAAAGATTATGGTACCTATAGGCTTGGTTTGGTCTGGAACCAATATATTCAGAATAGCTCTAAGAAAACAGCTTGGTTTTTTAATCTTGCTGCTGTTTGGGAAAGGACAAATAACACCGCATTACTCAGCACAACCGAAATATCGCAAGAAGTAACTATCAAAAATACTGGTGGTGATACGGTTAGGAAAGTCACTAAAAAGTATAATGCCTATACAGAACAAATTGACAATTATAKGCAATGGTCAATTTATGGTAATGCTTATTATTTATTTGGCTCCCGCACAAACGGTTTGCATGTTTTTCCATCTTATTACATGCCTGATCAAAAGAAAGGTTATATGAATGCAGGGTTAGGCTACTTGGTTTCCTTTATTAATACAAAAAAAGACCAGCCAGTGATCAATTTTGAAGGATACATTCAGTTTAATGATGTATTTAACTCCACTCAATTACCTGCCAAATTCTTTGATCGAAATGAAATAGGCATTCGGTTTACTGTACCATTTACATCTTTATTAAAGTAAAAAACCATGAATAATAAAAAATTGAAAAAAGGGAAAGGTCATCTCGCTAAAGGTTTACGGGTTAGGATGATCTTAAGCAGTTTGGATAAAACAAAAAAGTCAGTAGTGCCTCAAAAACAATTATCAGATGCGGAAAAGAGGTCGAAGGCGACCGCGACTTTTGAAATACGTGCTTTTAACGCTCTGCGTTTTGATATGGATCTTTATATAGCCGTGTGCCGTGATGAACATTTTAGAGAACTTAATTCAACATGGGTATCAAAAAATATTGCGGAAGCCACAAGGGACCAACATGAAATCCAAACGGGTCATACGGTTGATCTAAAACACCTTCATTAATCATCGCAATTTATAGCACGGGGCCTGCTACAACCGGTATGTAAGCGCAGATTTCAAAAGTATTATGTAATTGGGTACCCGCCGGAATAGTTAGGATGTTCCGGACTTACATAAATAGTTAGCTTATGGTCACCGCACCATTTGTGGATGATCTTTTTTTCCAAAAAGGCCTCAATAGGAGGAGGATATCAAAATTGAAGACAGTGAATCAAATCAATTGTGGCCGCATCGCATACTTTACTACGACAAGTATTATAATATGGCCATAGTCAATCTCAACAACTACGAATCAGTCAGTAAAGCCGATAAGCTAACACCTGTAAAGATCAATTTCACCCAACTTTTGCGCGATACAAGCCTAATCAGTAAATAATAACATATGGAATTTAGCGACGCCAAAGCATATGCTGACTATATCAAAGCAGAACTTTATGAGTATGGTGCGGAACCGGATGACCTGGAGATCAGGCAGGCTGCTCTCAGGGAACATTACGCGGCACAGATCGCAGCGACCGGGTTTGACGTTAACCGGGAATTTACGTCGCTGAAAACAGCGTATCATGATGCCGTGGAGCAGTTGGTAGCAGAATTTTATGCAACGCTGCCGGAGAATGTCCGCAGGGATTTCGAGGCGCGGTTTTATTTTACTACCATCGACAACCGGGTGTTGAATGCCAGTATAAAACGCTCCCCGGACGGGCGATTTTATGGGGTATTCATATACTCAGCGCTGATCACGGTGTTGCACAGGCTCGGAAAACTTGAACTGGCATTCCTTTTTCCTGACCAGGTGGCTTTCTCTTCACGGTTTCCCGGTCAAAAGGTTACCAGACGTCAAATGATTGAGGTCTATGCGGAAGTCTACACTTATTTTACGATGACCAAGTTGCCGCACGGCCCGCAGGTGCTGCTGAAGGAGCCCTTAAACAGTCAGCACCTATTGAAACTGAACATTCAGGAATTTTTGATCATGTTTCATGAACTGGCGCATTTTTTAAACGAGGATCTTAGCCCCGATTTTAAGGACCGCAAGGTCATCACTCCGTTCCCCAACCAAAGCTACCAGCGAGAACATCTGGCCGATATTGTGGGCTTTGGTTTATTGTTGCGCCAGTTTAGCTTTGCCGGGCCTGTAACCAGGGAACTCCGATATTTATTTTTGATATGCCTGATTGACCTCTCTAAGGTACAGCATCAGGTACAGGGCATTGAAACAGCCGCGTACCCGCACCCGTTGGATCGGATGTCGGTTGTCATTTCCAAATTTTATGGCGCAAAGACCGATGATTGGGTAGCAGATGCCATCCTGAATAATAAATCTAAGGACCTAACCCTGGCTAACTTCCCCGAGATTGAAAGTGATGAACAAATTATCCTCGGTTATATAGAACAACAATTGGTTGCTGCATTCCAGGATTGAACAGCAAAGAAGCAGGATATTATTGACGTCGTAAACGCAGAAATAAACAACTAACTGTACATTGCAGGGAAAACCTGATTCACATGCAAAAACTTTATAAATACAGACCCTGTTCCGAATTTCTGTTCAAAGAATTAAAATACCAGGAACTATACTTTGCCAATTACCAGGAGCTTAATGACCCTTTTGACTTAAATGTAAGGATTGATTTCTCGGTAGAGGACCCGGAATATGTAGGTGAACTGGTGAGGTATTTATTCAAAACCACGCTTTTACTCAAAGATGACGGATATACCCAGAAGGAAAACAATAATAACGCCAGGCTGATACAATTTATCAATGATGATGACCTTTGTGATCAATTCGAAAAGCTGATATTTAAAAATATACAGGAGTTCAAGGGCGAAGATCAGTATCTGTTTTTTGACATGCTGGAAGCTGCCATATCCAAATCGATAGCTGGACTCAAATTGAAGTTCAAGTTTGACCTGCTAAAGTTCAAGGACGAGATTTTACGGATCACCAACAAATTCCTGAACAATAGCTATACGACCTGTTTTTCTGAAGACCCTGCAAATTTTTTGATGTGGTCACATTACGCCAGCAAGCACACCGGGATCTGTTTGGAATTTTCATTTGATGGGCGTATTGGCTTTCGCTATGAAAATTTCGGGCCAAAAAAATATGAACATGGCAAACCTGGTGACCGCTTTGCTACCGGACATGTCCCGTTCAGGGAGTTCGAAGGAAAGGTCAGCCGTGTTAACTATCAGGATCAGCAACCCTGCATTAATTTTTTTGATTTTGCTGAAGTTTTTGCCAATGAAGGTGATGTCGATCTGGTAAATTTAAGTAAAAGCAAATGGCACGGATATGCGAGGCATCTAGAATCGCTGTTTGCCGCAAAAACAGTGGCCTGGTCCTACGAACGGGAATGGCGGGCCATTGATATTAACTTTGGCGGCCCCATACAACCCGATGAACGGATCAAACACTACACCATCGAATCATTAAGTGCGATATATTTCGGTACCCGGACGCCGAAAGAAGTAAAAATGCGGATATATCAATTGTACAAAAAGAAACACCATCAACTTAAATTCATCGACTGTAAACTGTCTGAAGGCAGGGAACTGGTTTTTGAGGAATGGGAAGCACCCGAGGATGATTACGTTTAGCTCGATGTATGACGCTTTTGTATTAAAGTAAATTCCCTTCAAAAAACTATCGGCCACCCTGAACTTGTGGGAGGGGCGAGCGGAGGGGCCTTTGCCCGCTATGGTTCGACAGGCTCACCATGACAGCCCTTTTTCAAAACGTGATTTCCCCTTCAGCGTTTCGCGAAATTTTATTCACGCTGTTCGAAGTCCTCGCTGTTCGAAGTCTCTGACTTCGAACTATTATGCCTGTAGTTTGCAACTACAGTAGCCCAGTTGGCAGGTAAGAGACACATCCACATCGGCTTTTGCAAACATTGCTAATTCTGCATTGTTGTTTCCATATGAAAAAGAGAACGATGCCCATAGAGCCGGATGAAATGCCGGTTACGCCCGAAAGACCGGAAATACGGCAACCTACTGATCCGGGTGAGCCACAGGTACCCGAAGAAGGGGCCGAAAATATACCGCAGGAGGTGCCGCCGGCAGAAAAGCCCGAAATCAGTACGCCTGATACTACACCTCCGCCAGAAAAGTAAATAGTTAGCCTGGCTTTTAGCCCCGCATGATTTATAAAACATTGGCTTGAACGCGGGCTACGACTCACCCCGGCTACGCTGTGCTGGCCGACCCTCTCTCCGGCTGCGCCGCAAAGAGGGTGAAGCTCAATTTTTGTTTTATTGCCCCTCTATGCGACGCAGTCGGAGAGAGGGCAGACGGGCGTAGCCTCGTCGGGGTGAGTCGACTATCCGCCATGCAAAAACGTCATTTCCGCTTCAGAGTCCCCGGATTTTAGATCTTATAATGACGATAATGTTTATAAACCTTACTGCCCCGCCTTTTTCAAACTATCTGCTTTTGCCTTCTTCGCCTTATCCTTAAAAAAACCTTTCAGGAAAAAGTTGTGTTGTACTGCTTCCAGGTCGTCGTTGAGTTTGATGGAGCTTTGTTGCAGGTAGTTCAGGGTGGTTTGTACCTGTACAGCGCCTTTGGGGTCGTTAAGTAATACGCCAATGGCGTTATCCGTTCTGTTCAGCTTGTCGCTGGCTTTGTTGAGGTTATTGGTTAGGGTTGATGCATTGTTAGCGGCGCTTTGCAGTTGGTTTACCGCCTGCCTTATTTTGTTGAATGTAGCGGTATCGGTAAGCAGGTTATCGGCAAGACCGCCTTTGGTATTCATTTTATTGCTGAAATGATTAAGCTGTACGGCCATTTGGGCCGCGCTTTGGGTGGCTGCCTGTAAGTTAAGCATCGAGGCGCGTAACTGGTTGGCCATGGTATTATCGGCCATTAAAGCGCCAACGGTACCTTTACCGGCCAGTATCTGGCGGCTCAGGACTTTAAAATCGGTGGTTATGGCAAGCAGGTTCTGGTTATTTTCCTGCAATGTTTTGAGCAGGTCATCGGTCGAGAGCATTTTTTCGGCTTGTAATACATCACCATCCTGCACCTCGGGCGCCTGCGGACTGCCGCCATCTATCACAATGATCTTGTTACCTATTAAACCATCCGAGCTGATTTTAGCCTGGGCATTGCGGTGGATGTATTGCTGGGAGGCCTCGTCGATATTCATAAAAACCTGTACTTCGGCGGGGCCTACAAATTTAACCGCGCTGATGGTGCCTACCTTAACGCCCGAGAACCACACGTTGTTGCCCTTTTTTAGCCCGGCAACATCGCTAAAAACCGAGCTGAGCTTTATGTTTTTTACAAAAGATTTTTGCTGGCCGCCAAGGGTGAATACGCCAAGTATAAACAGGATTAAGCCTAAGGCTAAAAATATGCCTACTATAATTGCTTTTTTATTTTCTGATGAATCCATGATAATGGTATAATGTCTTTTTTTTACTGTATAAAGTTGTAATCAAAAAAAGGTTTAACGCGGCTGTCGTCGGTATTAAATACTTCTTTGAAGGTACCGGTACGCTGAAAGCGCCCGTCTAAAAGCATAGCTATGCGGTCGCCGGTTTGTTTGGCACAGGTTAAATCGTGTGTTATGATGATGGATGATGTGTTGAAGCGTTCCTGCACCTCGTTAATCAGGTCGTTGATCTCGATGCAGGTAATAGGGTCGAGGCCGGCTGTGGGCTCATCATACAGCATAATCTCGGGGTTAAGGATCAGCGTGCGCGCTATGCCTATCCGTTTACGCTGCCCGCCCGAAAGCTCGGATGGCATCTGGTTAATGGTTTGCGACAGGCCCACAGCATCAAGCACTGTTTCAACCGCGGTATTGATTTCCTGGCGGGTAATGCCCTTGCGGTTTCGTACCAGCGGAAACTCCAGGTTTTTGCGTACCGTCATACTATCATACAAGGCGCTGTTTTGAAAAGAGAAGCCTATCCTGATGCGCAGCGCCTGCAGTTCTTCTTCGCTGATGTGGGCCAGGTTATGCCCCAGCACGTTAACCTCGCCTTTATCGGGACTTAGCAAACCGGATATGATCTTGATCAAAACAGATTTTCCCGAACCCGAGCGGCCCAGCACCACCAGGTTTTCTCCCTGGTACAGGTCAAGGTCGATACCACGCAAAACGGCATAATCCTCAAAGGCTTTTTCGAGTCCCCTTACGCTGATAACCGGGTTGTTGTGGTCTGCTTTTACTATTTTCTTCTCCATATCTCCCTGTAATTAACGGAACCAGCTGGTTATCTGTACTATAATGATCTCCTCAATAAATACCAGGAACATGGCTGTTACCACGGCTCCGTTGGCGGCCTTGCCCACACCCTCGGTTCCCTTGCTGGAGTTAAAGCCCTGGTAGCAGCCCACTATGCCAATGGTAAACCCAAATACAATGGATTTTACAAGCGATGCCACAAAATCGGTATAGGTTAAGGGATCAAATACTTCCTGGATAAATGTGCTCCAGGTAGTGCCCTCGTTTTGGTTTACATTTAAAAACCCGCCAACTATAGCAATAAAGCCGGTATAGGTTGATAAAATTGGAATGGTAAGCGTAGTAGCCAGTACCCGGGTACACACCAAAAATTTAAAAGGTTTGGTGCCCGATACTTCCATGGCGTCTATTTGCTCGGTTACGCGCATGGAGCCCAGCTCGGCGCCAATGCTTGAGCCAACTTTACCCGATGCTATTAATGCAGTTACCAAAGGAGCCAGTGCCCGCATAATGGCTATAGAAACCAATGACGGCAGCCACGACTGAGCCCCAAATTGCGAAAGCGACGGCCTTGATTGCTTGGTAAATATAACCCCGACAATAAAGCCGGTTACGGTTATTAATGTAAATGAGCGTACACCTACTTCAAAACATTGTTTCATTACTTCTTTAAGCTCAAAAGGGGGCATAAACGCCTCCCTGAAAAAGCGGAGAATGAACTGGTTAATCCGGTACAGGCTGATAAAAAAATCGGTAACACTTTGCCTGAGTTTCGACCTTTTTTTTATTACCGCCGGTGTGCTTTCTGCTGTATCCATTAAATATGGGGTAGTAGTTTTTGATTCGTTTTTGTTATGGTTAATCTACAACAATTATTCACTATTTGTTTGCCTGTGAATATATTATAGGACGTAATGTTAAATTGTTATGACCAATGCTTTATGCGCCGCCTCAATACCATCAATTAAGTGCCTGCCCTTACCCCGCATAAACATGTACTTTAAGTACTGACCATTTGGGTTAAAAGTTAAAATTCTATTTGGATGCAAACCTAAATGTTACAATTTATATGAGCGTTAATTAAGTGTAAAAATTTATTGCATAAATGACTGCTTTTTATAGTTTTTTCTCGATTTTTCTATGATTTTTCTCATTTTTTTGATGTTTTATATACACATAAATTGCCTGGAAAATAGCTGCTTTTTATGGTGATTTGGCAGATAAGGTGATGAGATACACTGAGGAAAATTATTCAAAACTTATAAAAATGATGAATAGTTGATATTTGTTTGTTAAATTCGTATCAATATTTTCTTCTATTTAAACCTGTACAATTTATGCCTGCAAGTAATGTGATGCGCGAAATAACGCCGCTCACCCCCAGCGATTGCTTTACCATTTTTTCGAGAGCTAAAAAAAAGTTCGATTTCCCGCTGCATTACCATGATGAGTATGAGCTTAACCTGGTTATTAATGCCAAAGGCGCCAGACGTGTGGTAGGCGGTCATATTGAGGTGATTGATGATGTGGAGCTGGCCCTGGTGGGCCCAAATTTGTACCATGCCTGGTTTACGCACCAATGCCAGAGCGAGCAGATTACCGAGGTAACCATCCAGTTTCACAAAGATTTGTTTGATGAAAAATTCCTGAAACGTAACCAGATGAGCTTTGTAAAAAGCATGCTGGAACGCTCGCTGCGCGGGATAGTTTTTTCGCCCGAAACCATATTGGCGTTGAAAGACAGGATCATAAACCTGGATAAAAAGAGTGGCTTTGATTCGGTACTCGAGCTGATGTCTATTCTGCATGATCTGTCTATATCGCGCAATATGAGGATGTTATCAGATCCAAGTTTTACCAACGATAAGTTTTATTACAACAGCCGCCGTATCGAAAAGGTATTTGAGCACATGAACGTAAACTACAACAAACAGGTAACCCTTGCCGAAGTATCAAAAATTGCAAACATGCCCGAGGCTTCCTTCAGCCGGTTTATCAAAAAACGTACAGGTAAAACCTTTATCGATAGTTTAAACGAGATCCGCCTTGGCCATGCCTCCCGCATGCTGATAGACTCCACCGCCACCGTTGCCGAAATAGCTTATAAATGCGGGTTTAACAACATCTCTAATTTCAACAGGATCTTTAAACGCAAAAAGCTGTGTATCCCCAAGGAGTTCAGGGAAACCTACACAGGTAACCGGGTGTTTATTTAAGCAATTTGAAAATGTGGTAATTTGAAAATGCACGGATATCGCCAATAATTAAAATATTAGGTTAAAAAAGTATTATAAAATTGACGGTAATAAGCTCACTTTTGAATTGGCCGGTTTTGAGAAAAAACATACACTTTTATCGAGTTTTTGATAAGAAAAATCAAGAAAAATCGAGAAAAGGTTAAAAAAAATAACAATTTATTTAAAATAAATGAAGCTTCACTTAATTGATGTTACCATCATAGTGTTGTACCTGCTAAGCACCATTTTTATTGGTTTGTGGTACCGTAAAAAGGCCCGCGAAAATAAGGAGAGTTATATGCTTGGTGGTAAATCGCTGCCCTGGTATAAGCTGGGATTGAGTGATGCATCGGATATGTTTGACATCAGCGGCACTATGTGGATGGTGAGCCTGTGCTTTGTATACGGCATGAAGAGTATCTGGATTCCCTGGCTGTGGCCGGTATTTAACCAGGTGTTTTTAATGATGTACCTCTCGCGCTGGCTGCGCCGCTCAAACGCTGTCACAGGTGCCGAATGGCTGGCTACCCGTTTTGGCAAAATCGGCCCGGGGGTAGGCAGCTCACACAAAATAGTGATCGCATTTGCTTTATTAAGCTGCCTGGGCTTTTTGGCTTATGGGTTTATTGGCCTGGGCAAGTTCATCGAGATCTTTATCCCATGGCACCTGGTGAAGGCCTATGTTCCCTTCAATGTTGCTTCGCAGTATGTGCCTCATATTTACGGTATTATATTTACGCTGTTTGCTATGTTCTATTCCATTTTGGGCGGCATGCATAGTATTGTTTTGGGCGACATGATTAAGTACGGCATTATGTCTGTTGCCTGCATCTGGATAGGTTTTATAGCTGCCAACAAGTTAACCGGGCATAACCTCAACGTGCCCGACGGTTGGTACAGCCCATTTTTTGGTAAGCACCTGGATATGAACTGGTCGGGCATTATTGCCGAGGTTAACCAAAAAATACAGGAAGACGGTTATTCGCTGTTCGGCTTGTTTTTTATGATGATGACATTCAAAGGGTTCTTCGCGGCGCTGGCCGGACCGGCGCCGAATTATGATATGCAAAAGATCCTCTCAACCCGTTCGCCTGAGGAAGCCAGTAAAATGAGCGGATTTGTAAGCATTATTCTGCTGCCTATCCGCTACTCGCTTATTGTAAGTTTAACCATATTGGGTTTGCTGTATTACCATGGAATGAACCTGAAAGATGCTGCCGGAGGTATCGATTTTGAAAGGATTTTGCCGGCGGTTATCAATAACTTTTTACCTGTAGGGTTGGTGGGTTTGTTGCTTGCCGGTTTATTAGGGGCCTTCATGAGTACATTCAGCGGTACCATGAATGCGGCGCAGGCTTATATTGTTAACGATATTTATCTTAAATACTATAACCCTGCAGCATCTACCAAAAAAATCATTACCATGAATTACCTGGTTGGGGTAGTTGTAGTGGCCGTAGGGGTGTTCCTGGGCTTTTTTGTAAAGGATGTAAACAGTGTACTGCAATGGATCGTATCGGCGCTTTATGGCGGCTACATCGCATCTAACGTGCTCAAATGGCATTGGTGGCGCTTTAATGCCAATGGTTTCTTTTACGGGATGCTGGCCGGCATTTTATCGTCGATGATATTCTCCGGGTTATCCTTCCTGTTTCCGCAGCTATTTCCTACCGGCGCGCTGCTGTACTGGTTCCCGGTGTTGTTTTTAATCTCGATGGCAGGTTCGGTTATAGGCTCCTATGCAAGCGCACCTACCGATATGGAGGTTTTAAAAGCTTTTTACAGCAATGTACGTCCCTGGGGTTTCTGGCAGCCGGTTAAAAAACTGGTAATGGCCCATGATGCAAGCTTTGTGCCCAATAAAAACTTCAAACTGAATATGTTCAACGTGGTAATAGGTACAATAGGGCAACTATGCCTTACCATATTGCCCATGTATCTCATCCTCAACCGAAAAATGCCATTGCTGGTAACCGTAGCCTTGCTGGCTGTGATCATGCTGATCCTGAAAAGAACCTGGTGGAATAAATTAAAAGATTATTGATAGCATAGATATATATGACCCCTGAATTTAAACAAAGGCTGGCCCTGCTGCAACAGGAACAACAACAACTTATAACAAAACCCAATCAAACAGCCGGTACCGGTAATGGTGTTTTTGATCGTTATATAAACCCGGTGCTTACGGCGGCGCATACCCCCATCAACTGGCGGTATGACCTGGATGCTGCTACCAACCCATACCTCATGGAGCGTTTTGGCATCAATGCGGCTTTTAATGCCGGCGCTATAAAGTTTAATGGGAGGTATATGATGGTGGTTCGTGTGGAAGGGGCAGATCGTAAATCCTTTTTTGCAGTAGCCGAAAGCCCCGATGGCGTGAGCAACTTCACTTTCGGGGAATATCCTATCGATCTGCCGCAAACGGATGAGCCTGATACCAATGTATACGATATGCGATTAACGCAGCACGAGGATGGCTGGATTTATGGCCTGTTCTGCACCGAAAGGAGAGACCCTGCTGCCCCGGCGCACGATCAATCAATGGCTGTTGCCGCCTGTGGAATTGCCCGCACAAAGGACCTGGTGCAATGGGAACGCCTGCCCGATCTGAAAACCAATTCGCCGCAACAACGGAACGTAGTATTGCATCCCGAGTTTGTGGATGGTAAATATGCCATGTACACCCGTCCGCAGGATGGTTTTATCAGCGCGGGTACGGGTGGGGGTATTGGTTTTGGTTTAACCGATTACATGGAAAATGCGGTTATTGACCAGGAAACTATCATCGATAATAAAATTTACCATACCGTTTACGAAGCTAAAAACGGCCAGGGTCCGGCGCCTATAAAAACCGGCAAAGGATGGCTGCACCTGGCGCATGGCGTACGTAACACCGCAGCCGGATTACGTTATGTGTTGTACATGTTCATGACCGACCTGCATAACCTCACCAAAGTTTTATATAAACCCGGCGGTTACTTTTTAGCGCCCGAGGGAGGAGAACGGGTGGGCGATGTATCAAACGTAGTTTTTTGTAATGGCTGGATAGCCGATGAGGATGGCAAAGTATTTGTTTATTACGCGTCATCAGATTCACGCATGCATGTAGCTACCACCACAGTTGATAAACTGGTTGATTATGTGGTGAATACCCCTGCGGATGGATTTAGATCATCAACTTCGGTTGATACGGTTTATGAGATTATTAACAGGAATAAAAATTTGCAGGATGCTGTTTGAAATTTTGTAGGAAAACAGCCCTGATATCATTTCATCATAATGACTTTTTAGCTTTGTAGCGGGTTTTTATCTATAAAAAATGCATATACATACAGATGGTCCCGGAGATATGTTGGCAAACTACAAAACCGAACTTACTGCCGAGTTAAGCAACATCATCGCCTATTGGCAAAAACATGCGCCAGACGAGATAAACGGTGGTTTTTTTGGTAAGATAGATAATGATAACAATGTTACCGCCAATGCACCCAAAGGTTCGGTTCTGAACGCGCGGATCTTGTGGAGCTTTTCGGCGGCTTATAATTTAAAGCCGGACGCCGAAAGCTTGCAAATGGCGCATCGCGCTTACAATTATATAAGCAGGTATTTTATTGATGCCGAATTTGGCGGTGTATACTGGTCGGTTGATTATGAAGGCAATAAACTGGATACTAAAAAGCAGGTTTATGCCAGTGCATTCACCATTTATGCCCTGAGCGAATATTATAAGGCCTCTGGTTTAGCTGTGGCGAAAGAGCAGGCAATAGCCCTGTATCATTTACTAGTTGCTAAAAGCTATGATAAGCATCAAACCGGCTACTTGGAAGCCTTCACCCGCGACTGGCAACCTATTGGCGACCTGCGCCTGAGCGCGAAAGACGCCAACGAAAAGAAGACCATGAACACCCATCTGCATGTACTGGAGGCGTACACCAACCTATACCGTATCTGGCCCGATAAAGGACTCCGGAAGCAGATAAAAACGCTGATAGGGAATTTTTTCGATCATTTTTTCGATGTAAAAACCCATCACCTCGTGTTGTTCTTTGATGAAGACTGGAACCGAAAATCGGACACGGTATCATACGGGCACGATATTGAGGCAACCTGGCTTTTGCTGGAAGCTGCCGAGGTAATAAATGACATATTGTTGGAAGAGGATGTTGAGGAAATGTGCCCTTTGATAGCCGATGTTGTTTTGAAAGGCCTGGATAACGACGGCGGTTTATGGTACGAGTACGAGCCTGCCAAACATCACCTCATTAAGGAGAAACACTGGTGGGTACAGGCCGAGGCGATGGTGGGCTTTTTTAACGCCTGGCAAATCAGCCGGGATCAAAAATACCTTGATCTATCTGTAAAAAACTGGGCTTTTGTAAAGGCTAAAATACTGGATCAGCAAAACGGTGAATGGTTTTGGGGGATAAAGGAAGACGGCAGCATTATGCCTGGTGAAGATAAGGTTGGCCTTTGGAAATGCCCTTATCACAACTGCAGGGCTTGTATTGAAATTATAAAACGGATAAAATAAAAAATTACCCATATTTTGATAAAGACAAGAAGATTAATACCGACCATAAGCTAAACCACTGTGGTCAAAATTCTGTAAATTCTATAATTCGTTTAATTCCGGTTCAGATAAAATCCCGGTTCAAACAATCATCAAGATTTCTTCAACACAATCACCCCCAAAATTCCCGCCAATAGCGATGCCAGCAAGATCCCATACTTAGCCTGGTCAACCATTTCGGGATGGGTAAATGCCAGACCAGAGATAAAAAGCGACATGGTGAAACCAACCCCGGCTAACAGAGCTACGCCTGTAATTTGTTTCCAGCTGGCTTTTGCGGGTAGCTGCGCGCCAAATTTAACCATTAGCCAGGTTGCCAGTAAAACGCCTGCAAATTTACCTGCAAGCAAACCAATGGCTACGCCCATACTTACCGGGTTAAGCAACGATGTAAAGAAACCGGCGCCAATAATGATCCCGGCATTTGCAAGCGCAAACAGCGGCATTACTATAAAAGCTACCCAGGGATGCAGGGCGTGCTCTACTTTTTGCAGCGGTGTTTCGGCATCCATGCTTAGTTCTTTTATTTTTTCGATGGTATGGTGTTGCTCGGATGTGGTAAGGGTGCTGTTGTTGGGGATCTGTTTTTCAAAATCGAATAACAATTTCTTCAGGCTTTCGGCATAGCTTTTCTCGTTGATGCGTGTACGCGCGGGGATAGTAAAGGCTACCAGTACACCGGCTATGGTAGCGTGCACGCCCGAGAGTAGAAATGCTACCCAAACCGCGAAGCCTATCACCAAATAAAAAACAATACTGCGGATGCCCAGTTTATTGCCAATGAGTAATATCACCAATAGCCAAACCCCAATAGTTAATGGCACAAGCGCAATATGCGAGCTATAAAATATGGCAATCACCAATACGGCACCCAAATCGTCGGCCACGGCCAAAGCCGATAAAAACACTTTTACCGAGGATGGGACCTGCTTGCCCGCTATAGATAGAAGTGCAAGAGCGAAGGCAATATCTGTAGCCATAGGGATACCCCAGCCATGTTCGGCATTTGTACCTTTGTTAATGAAAAAGTAAATGAGGGCAGGCACCAGCATCCCGCCCAAAGCGGCTACCATGGGCAGCGAGGCTTTTTTTAAGGTAGATAGCTCGCCGGCCATAAATTCCCGTTTCAGCTCCAGGCCTATCACAAAGAAAAATACCGCCATCAGGCCGTCGTTTATCCAAAGGTGCAATGGATGATCGAGCACATAGCCCCCAAAGCCCAGTGAAATTTTAATATCCCAAACCTGATGGTATGAATGCGCGAACGGGGAATTTACCCAAATAATAGCCGCCAAAACACTGATAAAAAGCACTATCCCGCTGGTATGCTCCTGGTGTATGAACTTACTTACCGGCTCGGTGAATTTATCAATTGGTAGTTTTTGCCTCATTATTTTTTTTAGTATCAAGTAGTTAGTATCAAGTATCAAGACAGAGGGACTGTTACTTCCTGATTCTATTTTACCTGTCCTTTATCTTTACTCACAAAATCCTTGCTCCAACCTCAGGGTTTCCAAATATTATTCTTTTTATCTGCATCAGCATCATAAGTGGTGCCCAGCAAGATTTGTTTTATTGCCCCTTTTGCAATGAAACTCAGCGTGGTTGTTTTGTTGCCTTTTGCCCACGCTGCAATGCTTTTGCCCACCAATTGCTTGCTGCCATCTGTATAAAAAACGGTGAGATGTATGGGTACTGCCTTGTTGCCTATGCTGGCAATGGTAACGGTATACTTTGATGCCGCATGGGTTACTTTGCTAATGGCAAGGTCGGGTATTCCATTATCAAAAAACCAGTTTTTCCAGAACCAGTTCATGTTGATGCCCGCTCCGGCGTTCATACAATTAAAAAAGTCGTGCGGCATGGGGTGTTTGCCATGCCACAGGCCGATGTAGTTGTGCAGGGCTTTGGTAAACAGTTTATCGCCCAGCATTTCTTTTACGTACAGGTATCCCAGGCCGGGTTTAGGGTAATTATCGGTGAATTTGCCAACGCCTGTTAACGCGGGGGTAAGTGTCATGATCGGTAAATCCTGCTCAGATCCTGCAGAAACATTTACCGCGCCCATGCCATAAAGATCTACAATTGTAGGGTCAATCTCCGGGCTAATAAGCCATTCGCCAATAGTTGCCCAGCCCTCGTCCATAAAGCCATACTTGGTTTCGTTAATTCCCATATAAAAGGGGAACATGGTATGGAAGATCTCATGGTCGGTTAATTCTATGGCATCCTCGGTTTGATCCAGCGGGTTGTCATTTACCATCATGGGGTACTCCATCTGGTCCAGGCCGTCAAAAACGGTTTCATGCGGGTATGGGTAAGGCCATTTAGGGAATTTATAGCTCATGGTTTCTACCGTTTTGCGGGCATAATTTACTACCGCAAAGTAATCCTTATGGGTAGGGTTAAATACCGCATCTACACGGGTACGCCTGCCGGTTTTTTGATCAACAACCAGGCTGCTTGCCTTCCAGATGTAATGATTACTGGTGGCAAAGGCCAGATCGGTAACACTATCGGCCTCAAATTTCCAGGTATTGGTAAGGTTCTTTTTAGTTATATCCCCTGCCGCCAAATCCGCTTCGGTAATAATATCAGTTACCTTATCATCCTTGCCCGCTGCGGTTATCAGTTTTACGTATTTGGGATTGTAAACCTCATCGGGGTTTTTAAGATCACCGGTTGCCCAAACCTGGTAATCGCCGGGAACAGTGATCTCGGCACTGAAATGGCAAAAATCATTGTAAAACTCCTGCGAACCTACATAAGGGTATTCGTTCCAGCCATCAATATCATCATAAACAGCAACCCGCGGAAAAAAGTAGGCTATAAAGAAAGCGCCATCATCTATCTGCCCGGTGCGGATATGTGATGTTTTGTTAAGTGTGTAGGAGTAGGAAATATCTAAATGAACTTTTTGTTTAGGACTGACAGGCTGCACCTTTACCTCCATGTTGGTGCCGCTGATGTGGCGTTTTGCACTATCCAATACCTTATTATCCATGCTCATCGATCTGATCTGTACGCCATCCGTAAGGTCGTTTGGCGATACCGCCATATCCCGTATTGCACCCTTTTGATAAATATTGGGATAAAGCTTAAACTGGATTTTTTTAAGTGTATCGGGACTGTTATTGATATAATCGATACCAACTGTGCCGCTAAGCAAGCGGGTTTTAGGGTCGAAATTTACTTTTATAGTATAGTTTGCCGTGTTTTGCCAGTAATTTATACCAGGCGCACCACCTTTGGTACGTGTGCCTTTGGTATAGGTTTTTTGCAGGGTAGTGGTTATAGGTAAAGTTATTTGTGCCGATGCTATGGTAGTGCCCAATAGTAAAACTACAGGGAGTAATTTTTTAAGGTTGATCATGAAGCCAGATTATCAGTTATATTTGAGGTAAATATAATAAACAGGAAAATAAAGCGGTTGTATTTAGCTGTTAGTACGTTATTATTACATCCGGCTAAACCATTATCAGCCTGTTTAAGTATTTCCAATTATAAATTGAATTACAATGACTGCAGAAAAAATGATCATCATTACAGGCAGGCAATACCTCGAACTTAAAGAAAGTTTAGAGAGTGGCCAGGGCCTTACCTATAATATAGGCACCGATAAGCACCCCGAAATGGTTAAAATAACCAATATGTATATGGATACCGATGCCGATTTTACCCGTAACTCGGGCCAGTTTGCCAAAATGAACGAAAGTTTAAATGTGCAGGTGAAGCTGGAGTATGTGTCGGAATAGAATTTTAAATTAAGTGAATAGATCGTGATTGCGAGAACTAAAGTCCGGGAACTCTGAAGTGGAAATGCGTTTTAAAAGGTTGTCATCCTGAACGGAGTGAAGGATCTATCCGGAGACTGTACAGGGCGAAGAAGCATGGCGTATAATAGATGCTTCACTCCGTTCAGCATGACAAAAGGCTTTTTTGCAAATATGTCATGGGTATAATCTCTACCATCCCCCCTTAAAACCCTCAGTTAAAGCATTGCTATAATTCTTCAGATCGAAGGAGTATAAATACGGGGCCTTATGTGCTCCTCCCTTACGGGGTTGCTCGGCACGGTTCAGGATGCCAAAGCCTAATATGCGGCGCTGAAAATTGCGCCGGTCAAGTTTTTTATCCAGTATGGTTTCGTACAGTTTTTGCAGCTCGGGCATGGTAAATTCCTTTGGCATCAGGTTATAGCCAATAGGCTGATAGTTTAGCTGCAGGCGCAGGGTATCCAAAGCGGTTTTAAATATCAGGGAATGATCCAGCTGTAGTTCGGGCATATCATCCAGGTCGCGCCAGCCGCATAGCTCCGAGAAACGGTCGGCTTTTGGTGTTACTTCAAAAAAGTCGACCAAGGCATAATAGCCTATAGTTAAAAACCTGTTCGAGAACCAGTTTTGCTCGGGCGGCAGCATATCGGCATACATCTCATTATGCACCTTTGACCTATCCGGATCACCAAAAACATGAAATTGCTGCAAAAAGATCTCATCAAGGCCCGTGCGTTCACGTAGTATGCGGTTGGCCGCCATTTCAATAGGTTCGCGCTTAAGCACAAAGCCGCCGGGCAGGTACCATTTTTCCTCGTTATGGTTTTTTAACAGCAGCACTTTCATTTGCCCTTCGTGAAAACCAAAAACCACGCAGTCAATAGAAATATGCTCAAGGTAGGTTTTACGGGCCTCGTTACAGTACTCAATTAGTTCTTGTTTGCTTAACATTTGCGCTATTCTACAAAAATAGTTTGATTATTTAATTATAATAATTACTATTGTGTACTTTATACACAATAAGTTTGTTGCTGTATTATAGCCAATTATAAACGATAATTTTTAATTAAGTAGTTATACAAGGGGCATATTGCGCTTTTACCTATCAAATTCTGTTAATTAATCTTCCTACAACGTAAATTAAAAAAATGAACAAAAATTTTTCAACTCAACTTATAGCCAGAGTTATTCCGCTTTGTGTGGTGTTGCTACCTTTTAATAAGGTATCGGCCCAAACCCAAACCGTGGACACGAAAATGAATGTTTTTGTGAGTGGCTTGATGAAGAAAATGACACCCGACGAAAAAATTGGTCAGCTTAACCTGGTAACCAGCGGTGCAGCAACAACAGGTTCAGTGGTAAATAAGGGAGTTGAAGACAAAATTAAAAATGGCGCCATTGGTGGTGTATTTGGCATTTGGGGCGCCGACAAGGTGAGAGAAGTACAGGACGTGGCCGTTAAAAAATCAAGGCTGCACATTCCCCTTATATTTGGTTTGGATGTTATACACGGGCACCGTACCATTTTCCCTATCCCTTTAGGGATGTCGGCTACCTGGGATATGGGTTTGATTAAACAATCGGCCCAGATAGCTGCTAAAGAAGCCACGGCCGAAGGGCTAAACTGGGTGTTTTCGCCAATGGTTGATATTGCAAGGGATGCCCGCTGGGGGCGGATCTCCGAAGGATCGGGCGAAGATCCCTGGTACGGAGGGGAGGTGGCCAAAGCGATGGTACAGGGTTACCAGGGCAGCAGCATGAAAAATGCCGATGCAGTTATGGCCTGCGTAAAACACTTCGCATTATATGGCGGGGCCGAAGCCGGGAGAGAATACAATACGGTTGATATGAGCCGCATTAAAATGTACCAGGATTACCTGCCTCCTTATAAGGCTGCTGTTGATGCAGGCGCGGGCAGTTTCATGAGCTCATTTAATACTATTGATGGTATACCTGCCACAGGCAACCAATGGTTATTAACCGATTTACTGCGTAAGCAATGGGGGTTTAAAGGTTTTGTAGTATCAGATTATACGGCTGTTAACGAAATGGAAGCCCATGGTCTTGGCGATTTGCAAACGGTATCGGCACTTGCATTAAAAGCCGGACTGGATATGGATATGGTTGGCGAAGGCTTTTTAACAACGCTTAAAAAATCGTTAAAAGAAGGTAAAATAAGCCAGGCGGATATTGATCTGGCCTGCCGCCGTGTGCTTGAAGCGAAATACAAATTGGGCCTGTTTGATAATGCCTATAAATCTATTAACACGGCAAGGGAAGCCACCGATGTGTTAACGCCCGGAAACCGCGGTATTGCCCGTAATGTTTCTAAACATTCATTTGTATTATTAAAGAATGATGCGCAAACCCTGCCGCTTAAAAAAGGCGGAAGTATTGCATTGGTTGGTCCGCTGGCCGATAACCAGCGCGATATGCTGGGCACCTGGGTAGTGGCCGGCGAATGGGAAAAATCAATTAGTGTGATGCAGGGTATTAAAAACGTGGCTGGCAATAACGTGACAATCAACTACGCAAAAGGATCAAACATTACCGATGACCTTAGCTTTATAAACAGGCTTAATTTTTTTGGCCAGCAAATGGTAACCCTGGATAAAAAGCCTGTTGATGAAATGATTGCCGACGCTGTTGAAGCCGCTAAAAAATCGGATGTAATTGTGGCGGTAGTAGGCGAGTCGCAAAGCATGTCGGGCGAATCATCAAGCCGGGCTGATATTGATATTCCCGAAAGCCAGAAGAACCTGTTGAAAGCCCTGGCCAAAACAGGAAAACCGCTTGTTATTGTTTTGTTTAACGGTCGCCCGCTTACCTTAACCTGGGAAAACGACCATGCCAGCGCCATACTTGATGTTTGGGCGCCAGGCACCGAAGCCGGCAATGCAATAGCCGATGTTTTATTTGGCGATTATAATCCCGCCGGTAAAATTACCGCTACCTTCCCGCGCAGCGTAGGGCAGATCCCTATTTATTATAACCACAAAAATACCGGTAGGCCTTATGATGGTAAGGGGCCATCTAAATTTAAATCAAACTATCTGGATATCTCAAATGATCCGCTTTATCCGTTTGGTTATGGTTTAAGTTACACCACATTTGGTTACAGTGATGTTAAACTAAGTAAAACCAAATTAAAAGGAAATGACACCTTAACCGCCACCGTAACGGTCACCAATACCGGTAAATACGCAGGCGAGGAAGTAGTTCAATTATACATCAGTGATCCTGCAGCTTCTGTTAGCCGTTCGGTAAAAGAATTGAAGAATTTTAAAAAGATAAGCCTGCAGCCAGGTGAGGCTAAAGAGGTATCATTTGCAATAACTCCCGGGCAATTAAAATTTTACAACAGCCAGTTAAAATATGATTGGGAACCGGGCGAATTTGTTGTACAAATTGGCACCAATTCAAGTGATACTCATATAGCATCTGTGTGGTGGAGTAAGTAGGATATGGAAATTATTGTTGAAATATTTTTTAATAATAATATATAATGTCTTATATGGTCCCTTGACTTATAAGGGTGAATATATTTAACTAAAAAGCGCTATACATTTAAAATGCATAGCGCTTTTTAGTGGAAAGGCATTTTTTGACAAATATCCGTGTTATGTTTGCCTGTAAATAAATGTAGCAGGAACATTTATTATTTTATTTATAAATGTTCCTGCTACATTTATAAATCCGTAAAATAATAAATGTTGCAATGACATTACTGTTTAATTATGATGATATTTTAACATTTAGCAGCAGTAAATTGTGTAACATTTTTATAACATCAACAGGGGGGAAATTCCAAAGGATAAAACCACTTTGTACCAATATAAATGCTTAACGCATGATTTTGATGATGCATTATCCGTAACAGCAGAATTTTCACTTTATAAAAATTTTAAATAAGTGGTCTTTTTATTAATGATTTGTTAATAAAATATTCACAATTTGTGATTTTAACGCCTTAAAGGTTGTATAGATAATTAATTTGTAAATCTGCACTTTTCACTTGTGTAAACAATACACTCTCATTACATTAGTTGCATAGCCAATATAAATTTCTGGAACGCCAGAAACAATGCAAATTCTGATATTATTATAACAT
This sequence comes from Mucilaginibacter sp. P5_A4, assembly GCF_056400605.1. NCBI lineage: Bacteria > Pseudomonadati > Bacteroidota > Sphingobacteriia > Sphingobacteriales > Sphingobacteriaceae > Mucilaginibacter > Mucilaginibacter sp. P5_A4. The sequence continues at coordinate 21,743 of NZ_JBFUKX010000049.1, forward strand.
TTAGTAGTGTATACCTTAGTATTTAAGGAACATGAAAAAGGGTAACGGGGACAGGTTAAATTTGTTACAGGAAGTTCATTTATGATTAGACTTTTACATTCCAACACTTTGAAATCTTCATTTTTTGCCTGGCGCCTTTTTGTGAGCCAGCCTCCCGGTTTTTTTGTTCTCACCAAAAAAATCATTGCGAGGCATGTTATAGTTCAATTGCAAACTTAAAAAACACCAAATAGAACACAAGATCTTAAATCAAATATATTAATCAACTAAATCTCAATCTCATGTTTAAAAGTTTACTCCTAAAAGGAAGATTCCTATGCGTGCTACTATGCTGCTTAGTTTCTTCATTGGTAGTTACAGCCCAAACAAAGTACAAGGGTAAAGTTATCGGCAGCGATGACAAATTACCAATCATTGGAGCGTCGGTACGTATCCAGGGATCTACTACGGGCGCTGTAACAGATGTTAACGGTGAATTCACCCTTACATTAAGCCCCGGCCAAACGCTGGTAGTATCGTACATTGGTTACCAAACCAGCGAAGTTAAAGTTGGCGCCAGTACAACAATTGCAGTTACCTTAGTTGCAGGCAGCAATGCACTGAACGAGGTAGTGGTAACAGGTTACGGTACGCAACGAAAAAAAGACATCACCGGTTCGGTTGCTGTTGTAAACGTTGCCAACTTAAAAACTGTACCGGGCGGCCAGGCAGCTGCGTTATTGCAAGGCCAGGCTTCGGGTGTTACAGTAGTTAACAATGGCGCACCAGGTGGTGGTAGTGCTGTACGTGTGCGCGGTATTACATCAATTGGTAACTCAAGTCCGCTTTATGTAATTGACGGAGTTCAGGGTAACTTTAATGATGTTAACGCTAACGACATCGAATCTATCCAGGTATTGAAAGATGCGGGTTCTGCAGCTATCTATGGTGTACAAGGTTCAAACGGTGTGGTTGTAATTACTACTAAAAAAGGGAAATCCGGTAAGGCTACTATCACATATGATGCTTACTATGGCAGCCAAAAGCCACTTAGCGATGGTTTTCACCTTGCGGGTAGCCAGGAATATGCTGATGCAATGTTAAGATCAGTTGGTAGCGCTCAGTTTGTTGGTACAAATGGCAGAGCTGTACTTCCTGATTACATTATACCAACCAAAGCAGCTTCAGGTGCTCCCAAAACGAATATCTCCACCTATAACATTCCAGACAACCAGATTACTAAAACAAATAAAACCGGTACCGATTGGTTTCATGAAGTATTCAAATCGGCTCCACGAACTTTCCATAACATTACGGCAAGCGGTGGTAGCGATAAATCAAACTACTTAATGTCGGCAAATTATTTAAATGAACAAGGTACTTTGCTAAACACTTATTTAAAACGTTATGCCCTGCGTATAAATACCAATTTTGCAATTGGTGATCATATTCGTATTGGCGAAAATGCCTATATGTTCTATAAAGATAATCCAGGCGTTGGTAATCAAAATGAAGGTAATGCGATATCTCATACTTATCGCGAACCTCCGGTTATCCCGATTTATGACGAGGCCGGAAACTTTGCAGGTACAAGGGCCGAAGGTTTAGGTAATGCATCAAACCCATTTGCAATACAAACACGTCAGAAAAGTAATCGTGGGAATGATTGGCAAATGACCGGTAATGTTTTTGCAGAAGTTGACATCATGAAACATTTTATGGTACGTACAAGCTTTGGCGGTACTTTTGATAATTCTTACTATTATTTCTTTACCCCAACACCGATCGAGAACGCGGAAGGTAATGCGAACCCTAATACTTTTACCGAAGGATCAGTTTATAAGAGCCAATATCTTTGGACAAATACGCTTAACTACGGCCAGAAATTTGGCAAACACGATGTTAAAGTTTTGATAGGTATTGAGGCAAATAAAATAAATAACCGTGGCTTGCGGGCTGGCAGGGCAAACTATAGCGTTGGGGTTGATCCGGGGTATACTATCATAGATACAGGAGATCCTAAAACTCAAAGCAACTCAAATAACGACAATAATAACAATGCTGCTATTTACTACAGGTCTCTTTATTCGCAATTTGGCAAGTTAGACTATGCTTACAATGACAGATACCTGTTAAGTGCAACTGTACGTCGTGACGGAGCGTCAGTGTTCGCTTCCGGACGTCGCTTTGGTGTATTCCCATCTGTAACCGGTGGTTGGAGAATCTCTCAGGAATCGTTTATGAAAGATGTCAGCTGGCTAAACGATTTGAAAATACGTGGCGGTTGGGGTAAATTAGGTTCGATCAGTAATATTGGTATTACTAATGCAACAAACTTATTTGATGCCGGACCTCAAAATGGTTACTATGATATAGCCGGAACGGGCAGTAGTGCAGTTTTAGGTATTTATCGGAGCCAGATTGGTAATGCTTTAACTACCTGGGAGCAGGATGTTGTTACAAACGTAGGTTTTGATGCAACGTTGCTTAATAATAAATTGGAGTTGGGTTTTGAACTTTACAAAAAAGATATTAAAGGCTTACTGTTCAGACCTCAAAATGCTGCCCCTCAAGGTGGTGCAACTCCTGCGTTTATTAATGGTGGAAACATCAGTAATAAAGGTTTTGATTTTAACATCACTTATCATGGTAGTGTAGGCGATTTCAAATATGATATTACTGGTAACATTACCCACTACAAAAGTCTTGTAGTTAGTTTGCCAGATGGTAAAAAATACTACGATCAACTAAGTAGTGGCTCAACGCGTATTGCTGCTTTTACCAGGATGCAACCTGGCCAGCCATTGGGTGAGTTTTTTGGTTACAAAGTAGTTGGATTGTTCAGGGATGCAGCTGATGTAAGTAGCTCTGCTACCCAGGAAAGTGCTGCACCAGGTCTATTTAAATATGCCGATATCGACGGAGATCATAAGATCACATCAGCTGACAGAACTTTCTTCGGTAATCCAAACCCTGATTTTACCTACGGTTTTACATTCAATACTAATTATAAAAACTTTGATTTGAACGCATTCTTTTACGGTTCAAAGGGTAATAAAAACATTAATTATATTAAATACTGGACAGATTTTCCACAGGTATTTAAAGGAAACGTTTCAAGAGGCATCGTTGCTAATTCATGGACACCTACTAATCAAAACGCTTCGATTCCTGTGTTAACTGCAGCTGCAAACTTTAGTAACACTGCTGTTTTCAATTCATATTATATGGAAAGCGGTTCATACCTGAGATTGAAAACCTTAACTGTGGGTTACAGCATTCCAAATGCACAGCTCAAACAAGTTGGTATATCAAGGTTCAGAGTATATGTACAGGCACTTAACCTGTTTACCATAACTAAATATAAAGGTATGGATCCAGAGCTTCAGCCGTCTGATTTGAACAATAACACCAACTTCGGTATTGATTTTGGTAACTATCCTGCAAACCAAAAAACTTATTTATTAGGTGTACAGGCTACGTTTTAAAAATATTTTAATAAGATTAAGATCATGAAAAAATTTCAATTAAAATTAATTATCCCGCTGTGTGCGCTGTTAATATGTACAGTTTATGCATGTAAGAAAAGCTTTCTGGATAAGCAACCAATTGGCAAAATTGACCCATCGTTATTATCGAATAAAGCTGGTGTTGAAAGTTTATTAATAGGTGCGTATTCTGAGCTCGATGGTTATGGTGGAGCCGGTACTGGCCAATCCGCAGCCCCATCAAACTGGATGTTTGGCAGTATCACCGGTGGTGATGCCTATAAGGGATCTGACCCATCAGATGGTGCTAACGATCAAACCCCGGTTGCATCATTTAACCTGCCGGCCACCAATGCCTTTATTAATGGTAAGTATTTATCTTTATATGATGGCGTTCAACGTGCAAATGACGTTTTACGTGGTATACCAAACGCTAAAGACCTTACTGCTGATGATATCAAAGAAATTACAGCAGAGGCAAGGTTTTTAAGAGGTTATTTCTTTTTTGAACTACGTCGTAACTTTTTTATGGTTCCATATGTAGATGAAACCATTGAATTAAAGAATGCAGGGAGCGTTCCTAACGATAAGGATATTTATCCAATGATTGAAGCTGATTTTAAAGCAGCTATGGATAATCTTCCCGAGGCTCAAGCTCAAAGAGGCCGTGCCAATAAATATGCTGCAATGGCTTATTTGGCAAAGGTTTATATGGCCCAGGCTAAATATACCGATGCAAAACCTTACTTAGCCACATTGATGCTTTCTGGTCAAACAGCTGGCGGGCAAAAATATGCGTTGAATGATCATTTTCAGCAGAACTTTAGCCCCCAGGCCGGTCAGAAAAACAGTGCTGAATCTGTATTCGCTGTTCAGGCATCGGTAAATGACGGTTCACTGGGTAATAACGGTAACCAGGCCGATAACCTTAATTTCCCTTATGGTGGTGGTGGTCCTGGTGGCTGCTGCGGTTTCTTTAATCCATCGCAATGGTTAGCAAACTCTTATAAAACTGATCCTACAACAGGTTTGCCATTGCTTGATGATTTTAACTCAGGGCCTGTTGTAACCGATGTAACTTACACTGGTACACTTGATCCGCGTATTGATATTACCATGGGCCGTAAAGGGATTCCTTACCTTGACTGGGGGCCGCACCCAGGTGATGCATGGATTCGTAACCCGGGATCTGATGGTCATTTCAGCCCTAGAAAGAATGTATACTCAAAAAGCGAAGTAGGTACCAATACCAGTACAGAAAATACCTGGACTGCCGCTTTAACCACATCAAACAACGTTAACCTCATCCGTTATGCTGATATTATTTTATGGGCAGCAGAATGCGAAGTTGAAACAGGTAGTATTGCAACCGCAATGTCACTGGTTAACCAAGTACGTTCCCGCGCGGCTATCCCATCTGGCTGGGTTTATTTAAACTCCCCTTATGATGCTTCTAAATCAATTTATACTGTTCAAACTACAAAGGCAGCTAACTACAAAGTTGGTCTTTACACTTCATTCCCAACCCAGGAGTATGCACGTAAAGCTGTACGTTTTGAACGTAAAATTGAGTTAGCCATGGAAGGCCACCGTTTCTTTGACTTACAACGTTGGGGTAGCGCTTACCAGGCAGCTGAGATCAATGCATTCTTTGCAAGCGATAAGAGTATTGATATTACATTGAAAGATGCTCATTTTACGCAAAATCAGGATGAATATCGTCCTATTCCTCAGAATGAGATTGACATTTCAAACTCAAAAGGCCCAATTGTGTTAAAACAAAATCCTGGTTATTAATTTTTGATAACCGGTTCAATTATTCTAATTTAGGTGGAGATAATTATCTCCACCTTTTTTTATAGCCTACTGCTCAAAATTCATGAAGTATATATTCCTTTTAAGTTGCCTGTTTATATGTTTGCTAACAGGCTGCGAAAAACCAACATTGTTTAAATTGATTCCATCATCACAATCGGGTATTACTTTTAGCAATACCATAGTTGAGGATGATAAAATAAACCCCCTTACCAAGCTTAACCTCTATAACGGCGGCGGCGTAGGCATAGGTGATTTTAACAATGATGGCTTGCAGGATATATATTTTGTAGGTAACACCGTATCAAACAGGTTATATCTAAACAAAGGAGATATGAAGTTTGAGGATATAACAGCCAAAGCAGGCGTAGGCGGCAAAGGCGGCTGGGGCAGGGGAGTGGCTGTTGTTGATATTAATAATGATGGCCTTGCCGATATTTATGTATGTAATACTTTATTGGATGACTCTGTTAAAAGGATCAACCTGCTTTATGTGAACCAGGGCACAGGTAAGGATGGTATACCTGTTTTTAAAGAAATGGCTAAGGAATATGGCCTGGATATTAACGTACATTCCACCATGGCCTCGTTTTTTGATTATGATAACGATGGCGACCTGGACATGTACCTTACCGTTAATGAAGCTATAGCCAGCGATAATCAAAGCGTTTTCAGGCCGGTAATTAAGGATGGCAGCCACCGCAGTACAGGCAGGCTTTACCGTAACGATTGGAACGCCGCGTTAAAACACCCCGTATTTACCAATGTATCTAAACAGGCCGGAATAACCATTGAAGGTTATGGCCATGCCAGCAGTATTGTTGATATAAACAAGGATGGATGGAAAGATATTTATGTAACCAATGATTTTTTACCCGATAACATCCTGTATGTTAATAACGGCGACGGCACTTTTACCGATAGATCAAAAGAATATTTTAAGCACACAGCCTTTAGTGCTATGGGGCAGGATATTGAGGATGTAAATAACGATGGCCTTGCCGATGTTTTTGAGGTTGATATGAACCCCGAGGATAACTATCGTAAAAAGATGTTCATGCCCGCCAATAATTACCAGATTTTTCAAAACTTTGATCATTATGGTCAGCAATATCAATATACACGTAATACTTTACAAATTAACAGAGGCCCGCGCCTGGGCCAGAATGATTCAATAGGTGCGCCGATATTTAGCGAAACTGCTTTTTTAAGCGGCGTAGGCCAAACAGACTGGAGCTGGGGACCCATGCTCACCGATTTTGATAACGACGGCTTGCGCGATTTAATTATAACCAACGGTTATCCCCGCGACGTTACCGATCATGATTTTATTACATTCAGGGACAGGGCTTATGCAATTGCTTCAAGCAAACAGATCCTCGACCAGATCCCGATTGTGAAAATACCCAACTATGCATTTAAAAATACCGATGGGCTGCAGTTTACAGATGTAACCAAAAGCTGGGGGCTTGATGCGCCTTCGTTTTCAAACGGTGCGGCTTATGCCGACCTGGACAATGATGGAACTATGGATATGATCATCAATAATATTGATGACGAAGCTTTCATCTACAAAAACACAGCCCGCGAAAAAAATAAAACTGAAAACAACTATTTACACATACAATTTCACGGCGGTCTGCAAAACCTGGGCGGCATTGGCGCTTTCGCCAATATTTATTATGACCATGGCAAACAACAGGTATATGAAAATACACCTTACCGTGGCTATTTATCAACCATTCAAAATATTGCACATTTTGGTTTAGGCAAAACAACCCGGCTCGATTCGGTAGTGATACGATGGGATAACGGTAAAAAACAGGTTTTGAAGGATGTTAAGACCAATCAAACCATTAAAGTAAATATGGCTGATGCCAGGGAGCCTTATACCTTTAAAGTACCCGTGCTAAATACCAATTCCTTGTTCCGCGAGGTAACAAAATTGGCAGGTATTACCTATAAACATAAGGAAAAGGATTATATCGATTTTAACGTACAAAAATTAATTCCGCATAAATTATCACAGTACACCCCTGCCGTAGCAGTCGGCGATGTAGATGGTAACGGTTTTGATGATATGATAGTTGGCGGTACTACGTTAAACCCAGCACAGTTATTGTTGCAGCAGGCCGATGGGAAATTTAAACAGCGCGATCTTTTGCCGCAGTCAAAGGTAAAAGTGCCGGCCATCAACCCTATGGATATGGGGGCCTACCTGGCACAGGTAGCTGGTGCAAAGGACGAAGGTTTGCTATTATTTGATGCCAATGGCGATGGCAAGCTGGATTTGTATATAGCCAGTGGTGGTTTTGAAACCCAGCCGGGATCTGCCAATTACCAGGACAGGTTTTACTTAAACGATGGAAAAGGTAATTTTACGCTGCAGCCAGATGCCTTACCAAAAAATCTTACCAGTAAGCTATGTGTAAAGGCGGCCGACTTTAACCACGATGGCAAGCTCGATCTGTTTGTATCCGGCCGTGTGGATCCATGGAACTACCCTAAACCGGTATCAAGCTTTGTATTGCGTAACGATAGTAAGAGTGGTGTTATAAAATTTACTGATGTATCATCATCGGCGGCACCGGGATTAAAAAATATCGGCCTGGTATGTGATGCCACCTTTACCGATTTTAATAATGATGGTTGGCCCGACCTTATACTTACCGGTGAATGGATGCCGATAACTTTCCTTGAAAACGATAAGGGCGTATATAAAAATATAACAGCAAATACTGGCGTGCAGGATAAATTAGGCTGGTGGAACACCATTGCCGCAGGCGATTTTGATCATGACGGAGATATTGATTATATAGTTGGCAATACCGGGCTTAACACATTCTACAAGGCTTCAGATCAATACCCGATTTATATAACCGCTAAAGATTTTGATAACAATGGCAGCTATGACGCTTTTCCATCTGTTTTCCTGAACGATCAGCAAGGGGTGAAGCAGGAGTTTCCGGCTTTTGGACGCGATGATATTGTGAAACAGATGATTAGCATGAGGATAAAATACCAAAATTATAAGTCGTTCGCTGTAGCTACCATGGATACCGTAATTACCCCGAAAATGCGTGAAGGCGCCATCAGGCTAAAAGTGAATTACCTGCAATCATGTTATTTACGTAATGATGGTGGCGGTAAATTTACAGCTTTACCTTTGCCAATAGACGCTCAGATGTCGGCACTTTGCGGTATAACCGTTGATGATTTTGATGGCGATGGTAACCTGGATGTGGCTTTAAACGGAAACGATTATGGTACCGAAGTTGCAACCGGACGCTATGATGCTTTTAACGGGTTGATACTTAAGGGTGATGGCAAAGGCAATTTTAAACCGCTTAGCATTTTACAAAGCGGGTTGTGCATCCCCGGCGATGGCAAAGCCCTGGTTAAGTTAAGGGGAGCTAAGGGTAATTATCTTTTAGCTGCCACCCAAAACCGCGACATGATGAAATTATTTGAACTTAAACGCCCCGTAAAAACGGTGAGTTTACAACCTTTGGATGCTTTTGCTACCATAAAATACAAAAATGGTAAAATCACCAGGCAGGAGTTTTATAATGGCAGTTCTTTCTTGTCGCAATCGGGCAGATTTTTTAATATTGAAGGTAATATGGCATCAGTAACCATCACTGATAGCTATGGCCATCAACGAACCGTTCAGCTTAATTAATTACTTGTATATGAGATATTTTAAAATATGTATAGCCGTTGCCTGCTTATTCCTGGTGTATGGCTGTACGCAAAAAAAGAAAACGGGTTTAATGAAAGATGCCGATGTACTGCATAATAATGTTGATCAGCTAACGCAGGTGATTATATACGATGTGTTTTCGCCACCGGTAGCCAGTCGTATTTACGGCTATACCACATTGGCGGCTTATGAGGCTGTACGCTATGCAAACCCCGATTACAATTCAATAGCAGCCCAGTTAAAAGGCTTTGGCAAACCGCCCGAACCAAAAAAGGATTTAAAGTACAATTTCACATTGGCCGCTACCAAAGCCTTTTTTACGGTAGCCCATAAAATCACCTTTTCGGTTGATACCCTTCAGAAATATGAGGATAAGGTGTACGCTATGTATAAGGATAACCTTGACGATTCTACCTACGCGCGTTCAATAGCATTTGGTACGCAAATAGGAAAGTTCATGCTGAAACGTTCTGCCGTTGATAATTATCCGCAAACCCGTGGCAAACCCCGCTTTTTGGGTAACGAAGAGCCGGGCCAATGGCGTCCTACCGCGCCAGACTATCTTGATGGTGTTGAGTTTTGCTGGGGCACTATGCACACTTTTGCGGTTGATACCTCAACACAGTTTAAGTTACCGCCGCCAACTCCTTTTAGCGAAGACAAAAACAGCGTTTTCTTTAAGCAAAATATGGAGGTTTACCAGTTGAGTAAAAATATTACCGAAGAGCAAAAAACAATTGCCCGCTTTTGGGATGATAACCCATTTGTAATTCAGCATAACGGGCACATGATGTTTGCCAATAAAAAAATAACCCCCGGCGGCCACTGGATAGGTATTGCAGCTATTGCCTGTAAACAAACACATGCCGATGTAGTAAAAACGGCGCAGGTTTACGCGCTTACATCCATCGCTTTGTTTGATGCCTTTATTTGTGGCTGGCAGGTTAAATATGAAACTAATTACATAAGGCCGGTAACAGTTATCAATGAAAAAATTGATCACGATTGGCTGCCTATGCTTCAAACTCCACCATTCCCCGAGTATCCAAGCGGGCATAGTGATATCAGCGCAGCTTCGGCGGTAATGCTTACGCACCTGTTTGGCGATAACTTTGCCTACCAGGATACCAGCGATTTAAAATATATAGGTATGCAGCGCCATTTCGATTCGTTTTTAAAAGCTTCGGAAGAGACGTCTATAAGTCGTTTTTATGGCGGCATACATTATCTTAACAGCGTAAATCAGGGTGCCGCGCAAGGCAGGCAGGTAGGCGAATATATTTGGCAAAAACTAAAACTAAAAAAATAATAGCATATAGGTTTTTATGAATTTTAAAAAGAGTTACCTGGTTACTGCCTACCTGCTTTTATTTACTGTTTTATTATCACTTGTTACGTTAATGTATGGCTGTAAATCAAAACCACAACCATATAAATTAACCGGAGATGTTAAGGTGGATGGGGAAAACCTGGTACAGTTAAAGTGTACAAGGTGTCATGCGTTAACGCCTGTTAATGCTTTACCCAAAAATGTTTGGTTAAACCATGTATTGGTTAGTATGGCGCCCATGCTTAATGTATCAACTTATGGAAGCTCTTTTTTCAAAAAGGATCCAAGGGATACAACTGGAGCAAGCATTGCAGAATGGTTGACTATAGTTGATTATTATAAAAAGTTTGCACCTGATACCTTATTACCTGCCAAAAAGCCTGTCCCATTAGTTGAGGATTGGGCTGGTTTTACATTAAAAAAGCCGGCACCGTTAAATTCTACCAGTTTTACTACTGCCGTTGCATTTAATAAAGCAACTAAAAAGTTGTACAGTGCTGATGCCGTAAACGATAAATTATATACCTGGGATGCCAATTTAAAGGTCGACTCATTAGCATCTTTGCCCTCTGCCGGAGTAGGCATTAGTTTTGATAAAGATGAAGCAGGAAATAACATCGGCTTTGTTTCGGCCATTGGCCGTATGGCCCCCGTTGATTTTCCGAATGGGAAAATAGTGAAACTTAACCTGGATGCTAAAGACGCGAATGCTACGCAAACTTACATAGCGTCTGATCTGCCCCGACCGGTTCAAACCATAATCGGCGATTTTAATAAAGATGGACTTAGTGATGTGGTAGTTTGTGGCCAGGGCGATAAAAAAGGAGGCGTTTATTTATTAAAACAAAACAAGGATAAAACCTATATGCAACAAACCATCCTGGATAAGGCAGGATCGGTACAGGCTGTAAAAGGTGATTTTAATAAAGATGGTTGGCCCGATGTAATGGTGTTAACTGGTACAGGTGATGAAGGACTATGGCTTTTAACAAACGACCAAAAAGGTGGTTTCACAACAAGGAAGCTGCTAACTTTTCCACCAACAAACAGTTCAACCAGTTTCCAGTTAGCCGATATGGATCATGACGGGAACCCTGACCTGGTTTATACCTGTGGTTATAATTATCATGATTCGCGTATTTTAAAACCCTACCATGGTTTGTATATTTTTACCAATACGGGCAACTGGAATTTTAAGCAAAAGTACTTTTATCCAATAAACGGCTGTACAAAAGCTATAGCTGCCGATTTTGATGGCGATGGCGACATTGACATTGCAACAATTGCTTTTTTTGCAGATATGCAAAATACGCCTGCCGAGGAGTTTATTTACTTTGAACAAACCAAAGGATTTGATTTTAAACCACATGCGGTACCAGTAAGCAAATATGGCCGTTGGATGTGTATGGATGCAGCCGATTTGAACAATGACAGTAAGCCCGATATCATCCTCGGTAATTATGCCGATGGCTTTATGTTTATTCATGGTTTACAACCGCAATGGGATCGCAAGCTGCCACTCATCGTGCTCGAAAATCACTTGAAAAAATAGGGGTTGGTTAGTGTTATATTTTAGCTTTTAATTCATCAACGGCGAAAGACTTACAAAGTTTAACCCGATAATAATGTTTTCGGCCTCGTTGAGGGCTTCGCCGTTTTAAACTTCATAAGTCTGGAATTCTACAACTTGTCATAGGATAGGGTAGGTACGAAGCATAAGTGCCCATGATAAAAAAACAACGGCTGTCGGCAAATAAGATCTGTTTAATTATTTTTTCGGTATTTATTATCATTATGGCTTTTAATAGCTGTGGTGATGATGGTTTATCATCACCTGAAGAAAAATACCTTGCCGAAGGTAAAAAGCTTGCCCAAATACGTTGTTCTGGCTGTCACCAGGCACCAGATCCGTCGCTTTTGGATAAAATAACCTGGGAAAAGAGCATACTACCGGGCATGGCACCCAAATTTGGTTTACGGCCCTTTATGGATGATTACCTTGTTTCTTCAACTTCAACCATATCTGCAGCCGACTGGCACAAGATCCTGGTTTATTATAAGTATTCGGCTCCTGCCAAGCTGATCATACCAAAACCCACGGCAATAAAGGATTGGGCTATTTTCGCCCTGAAACGGCCAAAAAATGCAGATACGGCTAACGGGCCTGCCATGACCACCATGGTTACCTATAATGAAAACGATAAGCATCTTTACACAGGCGACGCGGGCGGTAACCTTTATAAATGGGATAGCGATCTTCAATCAACCCTCGTAAAAAAATTTAATTCGGGAGTAGTTGATGCCAATTTTTTTAAAACAGCTGCAGAGCCAAACGGAGCTATTATAACCTGCATAGGCATACTGCCGCCAAACGATCAGCTGAAAGGGAAAATGATAAGCATCAACCTTAATAGCCGGTCGGCAAATAGAGATTCACTGTTAATTACTGATAGCCTGCCGCGCCCGGTAAAAAGCGCTTATGCCGATTTTAACAAGGATGGTTTAGTAGATTATGTATCCTGTGGTTTTGGACATAACCAGGGCGGGTTGTATCTGGTTCAGCAACGGGCAAATCATACATTTATAAAAAAAACTGTCAGGGCGATACCGGGTCCATCCCAGGTTTTTATCAGTGATTATAATAACGATGGCTGGCCTGATATTGTGTGCCTGTTTGCCCAGGCTGATGAAGGTATCTGGTTGTTTTTGAATGACAAAAAAGGTGGATTCACCAGTCATAATCTTATACATTTTCCGCCGGTATATGGTTCAAGCAGTTTTGAAATGGTTGATTTTAACCACGATGGTAAGCTTGATATTTTGTACACCTGTGGCGATAATAATGATTACTCACCTATATTTAAACCTTATCATGGGGTTTACATTTTCACCAACCAGGGCAACTGGAAATTTAAACAAACCTATTTTTACCACATCAATGGCTGCTCAAAAGCCATGGCTGCCGATTTTGATAAAGACGGCGACCTTGACCTGGCCGTGACCGCGTTCTTCCCCGATTTTAAATACCATCCCACCGAGGGTTTTACTTACCATGAACAAACCAGCCCGGATAAATTCAAAGTGCACGAGATTCCTGTTAATGGGTATGGCAGGTGGATAGCGATGGATGTGAACGACATCGATCAGGATGGTGATATGGATATTGTTTTAGGCAATTTTTCGGCAGGAGGCTCCGGACTTATCAACCAAAAAGACTACAAACCCAGCTGGGACAGGTACCATCCGGTAATCATGTTGCAAAATACGCTCAGAAAGTAAGTATAAAAATGCAAATTGTATCATTTGTATTGGAAAATGATAAATAAGTACGCTATCATGTTGCCATGTGTTAATTAGTTTTACCGTTGTTATTTATTGCCAGTGATGTTTCCTTATCCATTTATTAAATGGAGACCCCGCATCCCTGTTAAAAAAGCATTATGATGAAAAAAACTATTTATACTGCCTTCGGTGTTTTAGCTGCATGCGTTTTGCCTGCCTTTTTGCTGGCTCAATCTGCGCCTGTAAAACAGGTTAAGTTATCCGATTTTGATTTGCAGTCTTCGGCATTGGTGAATGCTACCGGTACCGAATTATCAAGTGTTAAATACCATTCGCCTGTGTATTGGTTCCCGGTTAAAGTACCGTCAACGGTATTGACGGGGCTGGTTGCCAATAAAATTTACCCCGATCCGTATCAAGGTTTAAACAATATGCTCATTCCTGATGCATCAGATCAGTTTAATAAAGAATACAACCTGGAGCAGTATAGTCATTTACCCAACGATCCCAATCCATGGAAAAAGCCTTACTGGTATCGCACAACCTTTAAAGTGCCGGCCGGTGATAAAGGCCGGCAGTTTCAGCTGATATTTAAAGGCATCAACTACCGTGCGGCTGTATGGCTTAACGGAAAACAAATTACCGATAGCACCCAGATGGCTGGTATGTTTGCCGAGCATAACCTGGACGTGAGCAATGCCATTAATGCCGGTGGCGATAATGCATTAGCAGTAAAAATATATCCTTTGGATTATGCCGGTTATCCCGCAAAAGAACAGCTGAAGGCTTTAGGTCCATTCTATGAAAACGGTGGGCCAACCGGGGATATTGGTAAAAATGTAACCATGCTATGCTCCGCAGGCTGGGACTGGATTCCCCCGGTGCGCGATCGTAATATGGGGATCTGGCAACCGGTTTTTCTGCGGACCACGGGAGCCGTAACTATTGGCAGGCCAAAACTGGTAACCGACCTGCCAAACCTGCCCGATACCAGCGTAGCTAAACTTTCCCTGAATTTAACATTGTCAAACAACACCAGCATTGCTAATAATGGCAAGCTTACCATCAGCATAAAACCCGAGAATTTTGCGGGGTTACCCGTTCAGTTTACACAAGCGGTTTCCGTTGCTGCAAATTCAGGTAAAATGGTGGAGTTAAATGCAGACAATATAAGCCAGCTCATCATTCGTCAGCCAAAATTATGGTGGCCAAACGGTTATGGCAAAGCAAATTTATACCGCATCCGCTTGCAATATGCCGATGTAAAGGGCGTCAGTGATGATACTACCTTTGTTTTTGGCGTGCGTGAGGTATCATCCAAAGCCAGCATGGTGAATGGTTTTGTGCGTCGCCAATTTTACGTGAATGGTAAGTTAGTGCATTTGGTAGGTGGTGCCTGGGTACCCGATATGATGGTGAACCGCGATTCGGCCCGGTATGATTATGAAATGCACTTGTGCCGCAATGCTAATGTAAACTTAGTGCGTATTTGGGGCGGAGGAGTTACTCCACCCGATGCTTTCTGGAACGCCGCCGATAAATATGGACAAATGGTATGGTCGGATTTTTGGATCACCGGAGATACCCAGGGAGAATTTAAAGGCTCGCCTGATTGGCCATTGGAAGGAAGCGTATTTATAAAAAATGTGGAGAGCACTATTTACCGTGTGCGTAATCACCCAAGTTTACTGGTTTGGACTGGCGGTAACGAAGGTCATGCCCGCAAAGAACTTTATGATAAAATGCGCAATGATATCATCGAACTGGATGGTACAAGGCCATTTATCCCAAGTTCATCAGGCTTTGCCAAACTGCCCGAAGGATGGAAAGGCTCATGGCCGGATGATATGCCATCAGGCGTGTACAGCGGCGGGCCGTATGCATGGAAAGATCCTAAGGATTACTACAAACTGGCCGATGCCGGTAAAGATTGGGTATTTAAGGATGAAACCGGCCTGCCATCGCAACCGCCTTATACCACGCTGCCTAAAATTATCCCTAACCTTACCTGGGATAAAACCCTGCCTTTCCCGCTAAACAATACCTGGGGATATCATGATGCTGCAACGGGTGCAGGCCAGTATGATAAGTATTATGAGGAGATGGCCAAAAGGTATGGCGCGCCAACTGATATCGTAAATTTCTCTGATAAGATGCAGTTTATGAACTATATAGGCTACCAGGGTATTTTTGAAGCCGATGGCCATAAACTGAACGAAACCGGTGGCGTAATGCTCTGGAAACTAAATGCCGCCCTTCCAAGCGTGGTCTGGCAGATTTATGATTGGTACCTGGAGCCAAATGCAGGTTATTATTCTATGCAAAACGCCTGCGAACCGGTGCATATTCAGTATAATTATGATAACTCAAGTGTGGCAATCATTAACCGTACCCACCATTCAACCGGCGATCTTATTGCCACTGCCGATATTTTTGACATTAACAGCAAGCTCATTAAATCATCAAAAGTGGAGCATGTGAGTTTAGCTACAAATGGCGTACAGGAGATTATTCAGCTGAAGGATATCCTGGCCGGCACGCAGGGTGTAAGCTTTGTAGTGCTTAACCTGAAAAATTCTGTTGGCAAAACGGTATCGCACAACGCTTATTGGCTATCTGCAACAGATGAATTCAAAACGCTTAACAATATGAAACATGCCCGGGTAAGCGCCAAAATTATCAAAACCGAAAAAGGTACTGTAGAAAGTAAGTGGACTGTTCAATTCACCAACACATCAAATAAACTGGCATTTTTTGTACGCCCGCAACTCATGAAAAACGGTGAAGAAATTATGCCAAGCTACTGGACAGGAAATTATTTCACTTTGGCGCCATACGAAAGCATAACTGTATCTGTAACCGCCCCGGCTGCCAAATTAGGTAACGTAACCCCAACCATATTGCTGGAAGGCTGGAACCTGGATAAGCAAGTAATCGCATTAGCTTCGAAGCAATAATAAATATTGCTAAAACAAAAACGCCTGGCTCAAAAAGTCAGGCGTTTTGTTTTTATATCATTTGCACATCTGCAATCTGCACATCAAAAACTCCCCCTTTTAGGGGGCTGGGGGGCTTGGTTCCTGCTGACTCAAACAATGGAAACTTCCAAGTCCCCAGATGATATCTGTAGAATCAATACCCACAACCTCGCGATTGGGGAAGCATTGCTGAATGATTTGTAATGCTTTATCGTCATTTACAGAACGATAGGTAGGTACTACAACAGCCGAGTTGGCTATATAAAAATTAGCGTACGATGCCGGCAAGCGGGTATCATCATGGACCACCTCATCGGGCATGGGAAGTTCCACAACGTTTAATTGTTTGCCATTGAGCAGGCGCATGGTTTTTAAAGCTTCCAGGTTTTCCTGCAGCAGGTGATAGTTGTCGTCGTTTTTGTTCTCTTCAACAACAGTAACTACGGTATCCTCGTTCACAAAACGGGTAATATCATCAATGTGGCCGTCGGTATCGTCACCAACAATGCCATCGCCCAACCATAAAATTTGTTCGGCGCCGTAATAGTTGCGCAGGTAGCCTTCAATCTGGTCCTGGTTTAAATGCGGGTTGCGGTTTTTGTTGAGCAGGCAGGCAGTGGTGGTTAAAATAGTGCCCTTGCCATTAAAATCAACAGAGCCACCTTCCATTACAATACCCGGATTAAATACCGGCAAACTAAAATGTCTCCCAATTTTTGTCGGGATTACATCATCCAGGTCAAACGGGGGATATTTGCCACCCCAGGCATTATAGCCCCAATCAACAATAGCTTTTTGTTTAGTATCCGGGTTGATCAAAAACGCGGGTCCGTGGTCGCGGCACCAGGCATCATTTGTTGCAAATTCAAACAACTCCACCCGGCTCATATCAACACCGGCATGTTGCAGCTGAAAAGCCACAGATGCTTTCATGTTTTCATCAACCACGTTGATGCGCACTAATTCACCTTTGGTTAATACTTTGATGAATTCGATGTATGCCGGGTAAATGGTATCTATTTTCCCCGGCCATGAAGCCTCTTTATGCGGCCATGAAAGCCATGTTGCTGTGTGGCGTGCCCACTCAGCGGGAAAAGAAAATCCTTGCGAAGCAGGGGTTTGTATAGTTGAAGTATTTTGGCTCATAATTGGTAAGCAAATGTGTATACCCCACCCGTCATTGCGAGGTACGAAGCAATCCTTAACTGTACGGAGTGGCTCTGTAGGTCGGGGATTGCTTCGTACCTCGCAATGACGATGGGTGAGGAAGTAATTTAATCTTCGTCTAAAAGTCTTTTGGTGATAGGCTGATAACTGTCAATTCGCCTATCCCTCAAAAACGGCCAGTGGCTACGGTAATAATCAGATTTATCCAGATCTAACTCCTGTACAACAACCTCTTCCTCATCATGTGATGTTTGCTGGATAATTGCACCAAACGGATTGGCAAAGAATGACCCGCCCCAGAATTTAACGCCAGCTTCTTCGCCAACACGGTTAACGCTTACCACGTGTATGCCGTTGGCTACCGCGTGCGAACGTTGTATGGTTTGCCATGCATTGTATTGCTCCACATTGGTAGCTTCATCCTGTGTAGTGGCCCAGCCAATGGCAGTTGGATAAAACAATATGTCGGCGCCCATTAACGCGGTGATACGGGCAGCTTCGGGGTACCATTGATCCCAGCAGATGAGCACACCTAATTTGCCGTATTTGGTTTTAAATACCTTATAACCCAGGTCGCCGGGGGTGAAGTAGAATTTTTCGTAAAAGCCCGGATCATCGGGAATGTGCATTTTGCGGTATTTGCCTAAGTAGCTGCCATCGGCATCCAAAACAGCAGTGGTATTATGGTAAAGGCCCTGCGCACGTTTCTCAAACAATGAAGCAATAATTACCACGTTAAGCTCGGCAGCAACTTTTGATAACTCATCTGTTGATGGGCCAGGTATGGCTTCGGCCAGTTTAAAATTGTCGTAATCCTCAACGTCACAAAAATAAAGCGAGGTAAACAGCTCCTGTAAACAAACTATTTGGGCGCCTTTGGCTGCTGCCTCCCTTACTTTAATAATGGCCTTTTGCAGGTTCTGCTGTTTCTCTGCAGTACAGCTCATTTGCACTATGCCAACCTTTACTTTATTCATACTGATAAAAATTTGCGCAAAAATAACAATTGAATTTAGGATTGCATCGATTTATATTATTGATTACACTGATTTGAATATTACCATTTCATTATGATTACACCGATGTAGTTGATTACACCAATTAATTTGTATTGGTTTTAATTTTTTCAAAACATAATTGCTAAATTTTGTTAAATCATTGTCCTCTTATAGCTAAATAAAAAAATAACATAGCTTTGCACCCAAAATGGCAAGTGCCATTAATTTGCTTCACAATGATAGATAAGGATTATTACGAAATTTTAGGCATCGACCCCAGTGCTACATTAAATGATATTGACGAAGCATATCGCAAAATCAGTAATAGTAAGGCTCCCAATGATTTAGTTGTTGAAGCTTACCAGGTGTTGAGCGATGCTGAAAAACGCAAACAATACGACGAAGATTATATTGGGCCCTTTAACCCGGCTGAGACCTTTCCATTGGAGGATCTGAAAACTATTACTTCCGAAAAAAAGCCTAAAACATTTAAAAGTACCCTGTGGCATATTACCAAGCTGATTTTAAAGATCTGCGTTACAGGTGCCTTGCTTTATTATGTTTTTAGTAAAATAAAAATTGACCAGGTTAAAGAGTTACTTAGCCAATCAAATCCATGGTGGGCGCTGGCTGCTGTGGTATGTTTTTTTCTTTCAACTATTGTATCGGCTTCAAGGTTATTAAGTTTTTTCAGATCTATAGATTTACACATCGGCTGGAGATTTAATTTACGCTTATATATGCTTGGTATGTTTTATAACTTGTTTTTACCAGGTGGTATAGGCGGCGATGGTTACAAAATATACCTGCTGAACAAGAGTTACAAAATGCCTGCTAAAAAAGTTTTCTGGGCAATTTTGTTCGATAGATTGAGCGGTTTTTGGGCAATTGGTTTAATTACTGCCGTACTTGTTATTTTTCTTCCGCAATTAAATATCAGTCCATTACTAACAGGGGCCGTATTTTTAACTGCAACGGCGGTGTATTATTTTGTGGCACACAAATTTTTTAAAGAATATACCAAGTACTTTTTTGAGGCTCATTTAAAGGCAGTGGCCTTACAATCATTACAGTTAACTACAATTTTGTGTGTAATGATAGGCTTACATCACATCGGGAAATTCGCCCCTTACTTATCGGCTTTCCTGATGTCGTCTATGGCGGCAGTTATACCATTTAGCGTTGGTGGGCTTGGCTTTCGGGAGTTTATATTTAAGTGGGTAATTGTCGAAAAATTCCAAATGAACGGCGAACTTGCCGTAGTTTTAAGTTTATCTTTTTATGTAGTATCGGCCCTTATTTCTTTAATGGGTGTTTACTATGTATTTCGTACAGATAGATTAGAAAAGGATCTTCCTTCTGATTAATGTTATAAAAAACCATAAATTACTATCAACCTGTTTCAGTAAAGGCAATCTTATTTCCTAAATTTACGTTCTGTTTATAAACCGTACCAAACGTAAATGAGCCATTTTAATGATTTTCACAATCCGCAGGTTGCTGCGTTGCCCGGTCATTTAAAACAATTTATAGTCGACCAACATTACGAGCATTACACGCCCATTGATCACGCTGTTTGGCGCTATGTAATGCGGCAAAATTATAGTTACTTAAAGGATGTTGCCTATTACCCATACATTCCCGGTTTAACCAAAGCCGGCTTAACTATAGAAAGAATCCCCAACCTGCAGGAAATGAACGATGCCCTGGCCAAAATTGGCTGGGGAGCAGTTACTGTTGATGGTTTTATACCACCAGCCGCCTTTATGGAATACCAGGCTTACAAGGTGCTGGTTATTGCAGCGGATATCCGCCAGTCGCGGCATATTGAATATACACCAGCGCCCGATATCATTCACGAATCGGCGGGGCACGCGCCAATTATTGCTGATAAGGATTACCACGAATATTTGAGCTATTTTGGCTCGATAGGGGCAAAAGCCATGTTTTCGGCACAGGATTTTGAACTTTACGAAGCGATAAGGGCTTTATCGATACTAAAAGAAATGCCCGACGCCGACCCGGAAGAGGTGAAGAAGGCCGATGAACTGGTAGCTTACCGGCAACAGCATATAGGCGAACCATCAGAAATGGCCCTGCTAAGCCGCCTGCATTGGTGGACGGTAGAGTACGGTTTGATTGGTACATTAGAAAATCCAAAGATCTACGGCGCCGGCCTGCTCTCGTCTATTGGTGAAAGCGCCAGTTGTATGACGACGCAGGTAAAAAAACTCTGGTACACTATTGATGCGGTGAACTATAGTTATGATATCACTAAAACACAGCCACAGCTTTTTGTAACACCAACTTTCCAAAACCTGGTAGATGTGCTGGAGGAATTTGCTAATACCATGTCGTTCCGCAGAGGTGGGGCCTACGGATTAGGTAAGGCTTTTGAAAGCAAAAATACCTGTACAGCGGTTTACAGTTCGGGCCTGCAGGTTTCGGGTACGGTGACCGATTTTAAAATCGATAAAAATGGCGATCCATATTTTTTAAAGATCAACGGGCCTGCTGCTTTATCAGTTAATAATAAACAACTGAAAGGCCATGGGAAAAATTATCATAAAGATGGCTTTAGCTCGCCGGTTGGTAAACTTAAAAATATGCAGCCTTTAGAAAACAAGGGGGTGGCAGAACTTGAAAATGCGGGTATCGCCATTAATAAAGATGCAACACTCCAATTTGAAAGTGGTATTACCGTTGAAGGCAAAGTTAAAAGCATCCTGGTATCTGGCGGAAAAACGCAGCTGATCACTTTTACAGATTGTATGGTAACTGATGAAAAAGGCGCGGTATTGTTTGATCCGTCGTGGGGTGTTTATGATATGGCTGTGGGCGAAAAGATTACGTCGGTATTTTGTGGTGCGGCAGATAAGGAAGCATTTGACGAGTTAATTTATAAATCAAAAACCGCTACTCATCATGTAGAGCATAGCTTTAAAAATAAGGAATTACACAAGCTGTATCAGCAGGTGCGGGATTGTCGCCAAAAGCAAGGTGATTATGGCTTTTTAGGCAACGTTTGGCTTAAACTGCAAAAAAATCATCATGACGACTGGCTTTGCGCCCTTGAAATACTGGAACTACTGGAGCATGAGGGGATTGAGCCATTTCTGGCAGTTGAGATCCGTGGTTTTCTGGAACAAAAAATAAAAGATCAGCCCGAATTAAAAAAACTTATCACTGATGGTTTTTACCTGATCGGGCATCCGGTTGAGCAAAAATTGGTATTTTAACAAAAAAACATGTAATTTAGAGTATGACAACGCTGATAATAAAAGTTGATGACGACAGCACGGAATTATTCAAAAAAATCCTGAAAGAAATTCCGTATGTAAGAGATATTGCCGTTGAAAAGCCTACGCTAAGTGAACCTTCTGTTCAATATGAAAGAATTAAAAAAATTTTAGATAAAGCAAAAGGCAAAGATCTTTTCGAAGATATTAAAGATCCCGTGGAGTGGCAACGGGAAATAAGAAAGGAATGGGATCGTGATATTTGATACCAATGTTCTGATCTACTTGTCTAAATTTGTTCTCGATCCCGAAAAAATACTCAAAGAAAAATCCGCCATTTCTGTCATAACTAAAATAGAAGCTTTAGGTTACTCATTTGCAAAAGTAGATGAGCATGAATTGCTAAAAGCAATTTGCAATGAATTGGACGTTATTCCATTGACTGATACAATTTCAGAAGAAACAATTAAATTAAGAACTAATTATCGGGTTAAATTGCCCGATGCTATCATTTATGCTACTGCATTAGTACAGCAAATCCCTTTGCTTACTAATAATATAGCCGATTTTAAATCCCTCGGCAATAAGGTAGAATTGATAAATCCATTTACTTTATGAATGTTATAATAACAGGCGCCAGCAGCGGCGTAGGATTTGAGGCTGTAATTGAACTTATACTATCCGGAAACCATAAGGTTATAGCGCTTGCACGCTCGCAGGACAAACTGGAACGTTTGCTGGAGATTGCCCACGGCCTTAACCCCGATTGCCAGTTATACGCCCTTACCTTTGATATTGTACATGATGATTACGAAGGCTTAAAACAATTTATCGAGGTTAACTTTGATAACCAGGTTGATGTTTTAATAAATAATGCAGGGGTGCTTATAAATAAACCATTTATGCAATTGCTGGAAACCGATTTTGTAGAAATGCTGCAAAGTAACTTTATAGGTCATGTACGTATTATACAAGCCCTTTTGTCATTAATACCTGCCGGAGGGCACATACTCAATATTGGCAGTATGGGCGGTTACCAGGGTAGTGCAAAGTTTCCGGGTTTATCTGCATATTCGGCCAGCAAGTCGGCATTGCATACATTAACTGAATGCCTGGCGCAGGAACTTGCCGATCAGGATATAAAAGTAAACTGCCTGGCACTGGGATCGGCACAAA
Source organism: Mucilaginibacter sp. P5_A4 (assembly GCF_056400605.1). NCBI lineage: Bacteria > Pseudomonadati > Bacteroidota > Sphingobacteriia > Sphingobacteriales > Sphingobacteriaceae > Mucilaginibacter > Mucilaginibacter sp. P5_A4. Next base: position 44,898 of record NZ_JBFUKX010000049.1, read on the forward strand.
CCGAAATGCTGGAAAAGGCTTTTCCGGGCTATCAATCTCCGGTATTAGCGTTTGAAATGGGTAAGTATATAGCCGACTTTGCGCTTACAGGTCATAAATTTTTTAACGGTAAAATTTTGCCAGTTGCAGTAAGTACGCCATAAAATAATATTTTATTATAAATATTTTATAACTTACACAAAGAAAACAGCGTAATAACCTCATATGGATAATAGATTCACATCCCTATTTACTCGTTCAAAAGATGTATTTTTTGTGATGGATATGAATGGTGTGATTTTGCATTCAAACCCTTCATTTCAAAGTTTATTTAACTATAATGAGGCCGAACTGACGGGCGTTAATATTGCCGAAATATGCCACCCGGAGGATGAAAAAAGCAGGGAAGAATCACAAGGCAGCCTGCTGTTAAGTAAGAAACCGGTTGATTATCAAAGCAGGGTTAAGGCAAAAGGTGGGGGCTATTACAATGTTTCCTGGTCGGCTATTTTAAATGATGATAACCTTATCTATTCAACCGGTACTCCCCGGATGAACGTGCCTGTTATTTCTGAACCGCCGGATAATGATATAGTGCAGCATACCATCCAAAACCTGAACGAGGGTTTTATTGTGCTTGATACCGACTGGAATATAATAGCTTTTAACCCGGCTTTTCAGGCCATGACCAGTTTAAACGCCGAAGAAATTAAACAATCGGGTTTTATTAATATAAAAAGCCTCGGCATAATACCCGAGGTTATCAGCGAATGTCAACGATCACTAAACGATAATACCCCGGTACAGGTTCAGTATTTAAATACATACTCCAACTCCTGGCTTCGCATTAATATATATGCTTATCATAATCAACTTGCGTTATTTATAAGAGATATTACCGAAATAAAAATACAGGAATGGGTATTGGGATTGGAGAAAAGGGTGTTGGAGTTAAATGCAGCTACACAACATACCCTTGCCCAAACAACCGGCGAATTACTTAGGGGGATCGAAGCAATATTCCCCGATATGATCTGCTCGGTTTTGGAAGTTGATGACGCGCAGCAAAAGCTGTATACCCTTGCTGCACCACGGCTGCCAAAAGCTTATAGCGATCAGTTGGAAGGCCTTCCGGTTGGCCCGGGTGTGGGCTCATGCGGCAATGCGGTATATCATCGGGAGCAAACTATTGTAAGCGATGTAGAAAATGATCCGCTTTGGGTCGACTATGCCGATATGATAAAACCATTTGGTTTAAAAGCTTGCTGGTCTACACCGGTAATAAGTTCAAATGGGGCAAAGGTTTTGGCTGTGTTTGGTATTTATTATACCACCGTTCGCGAACCAGACAATGACGAGCTGCACCTGATAGGGCGAACGGTAAACATTTTGCGGGTTTTAATTGAAAGCAAAAAAAACGAGCAGGATATTAAAGAACAAAACAACAGGCTTCAATCAATTGCTGCTATAAGCTCCCATGAACTAAGACGCCCGGTTGCCACGATTTTGGGCCTGGTAAATTTGTTCGACAAGTTTAACACGGCGAACCCGCTGAACAGCGAAATAATTGACTACTTATATATCACCACCAAAGAGCTTGATAAAGTTATTCATGATATTATTGAAAAAACTTTATACGTAAAAGCGAGCGAAAAGCAAATTTCATAAAGGCGACTTTTTTGTAATCCTGAACAATAGTGAAGGACCTACCCACCACCTTCGCCCTGTACAATCTGCGAATAGATCCTTCGTTCCTATCAATCACGTGTTTGTTGTAACCGTATATTTCTTTCAAAAAAAGGCCGGTCATCCTGAGTAAGTTTTATTTGCTTGCAAATAATCGCATTGAAAATGACATTTTTTCAATATTGATAATCAGTAAGTTACAGACTTGTCAATGGCAGCCTGTCGAAGGCGCGCGCGGAGAGGCCTTTGCCCGCTATGCATCGGCAGACTGCCCATGACGTGTTTGCAAAAAAAAGCCATTTGTCATGCTGAACGTAGTGAAGCATCTATTATTCGCCATGCTTTTTCGCCCTGCACAGTCTGCGAATAGATCCTTCACTGCGTTCAGGATGACAAACATTTAAATCGTCATCTAACCTTGTTGACAAGGAATTTACAACTCCTCGATTGGAGGCGATACCGCGAAGCGATCTTCTACCGAGCCAACTATCCAGCGCGAACCTTTTGGTTGTTCACCGGTCTTTGCTCTTCAGCCTTTTGCGCCAACCTTTAAAAATTCATTTACTACAATTTCAGATACGTAGCGTTTAACTCCTTCTTTATCGGTATAGCTGCGGTTGGCCAGCTTGCCTTCAATGGCTACTTCATCGCCCTTTTTTAAAAAATCTTCGGCAAGCTTGGCTTGTGTGCCCCACAAAACCAGGTTATGCCATGTGGTATCGGTTATCTTTTCGCCTTTGTCATTTTTATAACTCTCGTTGGTAGCTATGGAGATCCGCGCCATTTTTTTGTTGCTGTCAAAAACTTTTACTTCCGGGTCCATACCTAAGTTGCCTACAAGGCGTACACTGTTTCTTAATGAGTTCATCGTTTTATTTTTTAATGTTTGATATATGTTTTGATAACGATACAAAGGTGCAGCTACCCAGAAAACTTAACCGGATAATAACCGTTTATAGTCGATAGTTTCCGTTTGTAAGCGTTTGCAAATGGATAAGCAATCGTGTATCTTTATATCATGAACCAGGAAAGAAACTGTTTGGATTGTGGTTTGCCCTTACATGGCCGGGCCGATAAAAAGTTTTGTAACGACCTATGCCGCAATAATTACAATAACCAGCTCAACAGCAATAGCTATAACCTGGTGCGTAATATCAACAACATCCTGCGCCGCAACCGCCGTGTACTGGAAGAGTTAAACCCAACCGGCAAAACAAAAACCAGCCGCAAAAAAATGGCAGCAAAAGGATTCGACTTTGACCACATCACCAGTATCTATCAAACCAAAACGGGTTCCACTTATATGTTTTGCTACGAATATGGGTACTTGTTATTGGACGGGGATGAGGTGTTGTTGGTGAAAAGGGAAGGGGAGAGCGGTTAGTTATATGAAATTAACAATCAAAAGTATACAGGTAGTTTTAATTATTTTATTAGGCTTTTGTGTTTTTATGTGGATGGTTTACCATGGTAGCGGACATAATATCCCTTTAGAAACAGATAGAGATTTTGAATACACCATCGGTATATTGATTAGTTTATTGATATTACTTTATGGAATAAAGTTTACGCTGAAGAATAAAGATTAAATTTATGTTCAAAATCCAACCATGAGCTTAAGTCTTTTCTTTTGCTGCCTCAAAATAAAATTCTGTCAATTCTTTAATTCTGAAAATTCTGATTCAGACAACGTGTTAGGGCTGGCAGCGGTACCGGCCAATGAGTGTAATGCCTGCAGGCGTATTAGCGAACAGGTACTGTCTTAGAAAACAAATAAATTTTCATAAAAATTAGATTAATTTTGTTGTTTAATGAGAGCTTCTTTTAGATGTTCATCAAGTGTAGCCCCAGGCATTGCCGGGGCTATTATTTTTTTAGTGTGATCGAATTTGGCGTCGTATTTTTCGTTTTTCTTCCACAAGTAATACATCATTACCAATAGTTTTTTTTGTACTGCTACATACCCTTTCATCTTAATCCTTGTCCGGTCATAAACG